>JBBQLH010000008.1:0-62728 GCA_038327685.1 Solirubrobacterales bacterium | reverse complement strand
CAGCGCCGTGCGCTGGGCCGCTGAGCACGAAGCAACCGCGAAACAGGGGGTCTGAGCATGGCCACGGTCGAGAACCTTCCGAGCGCCCAGTCCGAGCGTCCGATCGGCTTCGGTCGCCTGAAGCGCAAGGAGGACCCGCGCTTCATCCGCGGCCAGGGCACCTACCTCGACGACATCAGGCTGCCCGGGATGGTGTACGGGGCCGTGCTGCGCAGCCCATACGCGCACGCGCGGATCGTCTCGATCGACACGTCGGCGGCGCTCGCGCACCCCAACGTCGCCGCGGTGGTGACCGCCAAGGACCTCGAGACCCTCGGCCTCGCCTGGATGCCGACGATCTCCTACGACACGCAGGCCGTGCTCGCGGGCGACAAGGTCCGCTTCCAGGGCCAGGAGGTCGCGTTCGTGATCGCGACCGACGAGTACTCCGCCAACGATGCGCTGGCGCTGATCGACGTCGAGTACGACCCGCTGCCGGCGATCGTCAACGCGCGCAAGGCGCTCGACCCCGACGCGCCGCTGATCCGCGACGACAAGTCCGGCCAGCGCGACAACCTCGCGAGCCCGACCTGGGAGGCCGGTGACGAGGCGGCGACCGACCGCGCCTTCGCCGAGGCCGACACCGTCGTCTCGCGCGACATCATCTACCCGCGCTGCCACCCGGCGCCGCTCGAGACGTGCGGGATGATCGCCGACTTCAACCCGGAGACCGGCCAGCTCGACATCTGGAACGGCAACCAGGCGCCGCACGCGCACCGCACGGTCTACGCGCACGTCGCGGGGCTGGCCGAGCACATGATCCGGATCCGCTGCTCGGACATCGGCGGCGGCTTCGGCAACAAGGTGCCGGTCTACCCGGGCTACGTGTGCGCGATCGCCGGCTCGATCGTGGCCGGCGTGCCGGTCAAGTGGGTCGAGAACCGGACCGAGAACCTGACCTCGACCGGCTTCGCGCGCGACTACGTCATGCACGCCGAGATGTGCTCGAAGGACGGGAAGATCACCGGCCTCCGGGTCGACGTGATCGCCGACCACGGCGCGTTCGACTCGACCGCCCAGCCGACGAAGTTCCCGGCCGGGTTCTTCCACATCGTCTGCGGCTCCTACGACCTGCAGGCGTCGCACGTCAAGGTCAAGGCGGTCTACACGAACAAGGCGCCCGGCGGCGTCGCCTACCGCTGCTCGTTCCGCATCACCGAGGCCGTCTACCTCGTCGAGCGGATGGTCGACGCGCTCGCGCTCGAGATGAAGGCCGACCCGATCGACCTGCGCATGAACAGCTTCATCGGCACCGAGCAGTTCCCCTACGAGACGACCACCGGCTGGACCTACGACTCCGGCGACTACGCGAAGACGATGGGCGTCGCGATGGAGATCGCGGACTACGCGGGCCTGCGCCGCGAGCAGGCCGAGAAGCGCGCCCGCGGCGAGCTGATGGGCATCGGCGTGTCGTTCTTCACCGAGGGCGTCGGCGCCGGGCCGCGCAAGCACATGGACATCCTCGGGCTGGCGATGAACGACGCCGCCGACCTGCGCGTCCACCCGTCCGGCAAGGCGGTGGTGAGCATCAGCGCGCAGACCCAGGGCCAGGGCCACGAGACCACGTTCGCGCAGATCGTCGCGGAGGAGCTCGGCATCCCGCCCGAGGACGTCGAGGTGCGCCACGGCGACACCGACAAGTCGCCCTACGGCCTCGGCACCTACGGCAGCCGCTCGACCCCGGTGTCGGGCGCGGCGGTCGCGGTGGTCTCGCGCAAGGTGCGCGACAAGGCGCGCGCGATCGCGGCGACGATGCTCGAGACGCGGCCCGAGGACCTCGCGTGGGAGAAGGGCCGCTGGTACGTCAAGGGCGACCCGGAGCAGGGCGCGCTGATCGAGGACATCGCGGCGCGCGCCTACAGCGGCGAGGCGATGCCCGCCGGCATGGAGGGCGGGCTCGACGCGCAGGTGATCTACGACCCGCCGAACCTCACCTATCCCTACGGCGCCTACATCGCGGTCGTCGACGTCGACCCCGACACCGCGCACGTCACCGTCCGGCGCTTCATCGCGGTCGACGACTGCGGCGTGCGCATCAACCCGATGGTCGTCGACGGCCAGATCCACGGCGGCCTCGCCGAGGGCATCGGGATCGCGCTGATGGAGCTGATCTCGTTCGACGAGGAGGGCAACTGCCTCAACTCGTCGTTCATGGACTACCTGATCCCGACCGCGCTCGAGTGCCCGGACTTCGAGCTCGGCGAGACGGTCACGCCCTGCCCGCACCATCCCCTCGGTGCCAAGGGCGTCGGCGAGTCGCCCAACGTCGGGTCGCCGCCGGCGATCGTCAACGCGGTCATCGATGCGCTCTACGAGTCCCACGGCGTCGACCACATCGACATGCCCTGCACACCCGCCCGCGTGTGGGCGGCGATGCAGGGGCGGCCGCAGCCCCCGCAATGATGCCTCCCGCGCTTTCGCGGCGGGCGCAGGAGCTCGCTGAACGGGGCGAGCCATTCGCGACCGCGACCGTGGTGCGGGCGCAGCGACCCACCAGCGCGACGGCCGGGAACACCGCGCTCGTGCTCGCCGACGGGACGATCGAGGGCTTCGTGGGCGGCGAGTGCGCGGAGCACAGCGTGCGCGCCTACGCGCTCAAGGCGATCGACAGCGGCGAGCCGATCCTGCTGCGGATCCTTCCGTTCGGCGACAAGAATCAGTCCCCACCCACCCAGGAGATCGCGCGCGAGGACGGCGCGGTGACGGTCGAGAACCCGTGCCTGTCGGGCGGCGCGATCGAGGTCTTCCTCGAGCCCGTCGTGCGCGCACCGCGCGTGCTCGTCGAGGGCGCCCTGCCGATCTCGCACGCGCTCCTGCGCATCGGCGCGGAGCTCGGCCTCGACATGCTCGGGGTGGTGGGCGGCGACTTCGAGCCGCGGCCCGGCGACCTCGCGCTCGTCGTCGCGGGCCACGGGCGCGACGAGCTGCCGGCGCTGCGGCGCGGCCTCGAGGCCGAGCTGCCCTACGTCGGCCTCGTGGCCAGCCGCAAGCGCGGCCACGGCGTGCTCGGCGAGCTGCGCGGGGACGGCGTGCCGAAGGAGCTGCTCGACCGGATCGACACGCCCGCCGGCCTCGACATCGGCGCGCGCACGCCGGCCGAGATCGCGGTGTCGATCCTCGCCCGGATCGTCGAGGTGCGCCGCTCTGCGCGAGCCGTCACGGCGGTCGACCCGATCTGCGGGATGACCGTCGTCGTCATGCCCGACACGCCCCGGGTCGAGCACGACGGCGAGACGGTGTACTTCTGCCGCGAGGGCTGTAAGGCCGAGTTCGAGCTGCAGCATGCCGTCTCCGACTGACGCCTTCGTCTGCGGGCTCGTGCTCGGGGCAGGTGGATCCAAGCGCCTCGGGCGCCCCAAGCAGCTGCTCCCCTACGGCGACGGCACGCTGCTCGGCCATGTCGTCGGCGTCGCCCGATCGGGCGCGTTCGCCCAGCTCGTGGTGGCGATCGGCGGCGCCGCGGACGAGGTGCGCGCGACGGTCGACCTGACCGGCGCCGACGTCGTCGTCAACGACGCCTACGGGGAGGGCTGCTCGTCGTCGATCGCCGCGGCGCTCGGCATCGTCGATCCGCGCTGCGAGGTGCTCGTGCTGATGCTCGGCGACCAGCCGGGCGTGACCGCGGAGACGGTCGCCGCCCTGCTCGCGGGGCGCGGCGACGCGCCGCTCGCGGTCTGCCGCTACGACGACGGGCGCGGGCATCCGATCGCGTTCGCGCGCAGCGTGTTCGGCGCGCTCGCCGCCCTGCACGGCGACAAGGGCGTGTGGCGGCTGCTCGACCAGGCCGGCGACGAGGTGGCCGAGGTGCCGGTGGCCGGGGCGATCCCGCGCGACGTGAACACGCTCGAGGACTACGCGGCGATCCGATGAAGGAGCTCGTGCCCGACGTCGAGACGCTCGCTCAGCGGCTCGCAGGCGTCGACTACCTCGTCGACGAGGGCCTCGCGACGTCGATGTTCCTGAGCCTGCGGCTGCCGCAGCCGCTGCTGCTCGAGGGCGAGGCGGGCGTCGGCAAGACGGAGGCGGCGAAGGCGCTCGCCGCCGTGCTCGACACGCCACTGATCCGCCTCCAGTGCTACGAGGGGATCGACGCCGCGGAGGCGCTGTACGAGTGGAACTACCCACGCCAGCTGTTGAGCATCAGGCTCGCGGAGGCCGGCGGCTCGACACTGAGCGAGGAGGACCTCTTCGGCCCGGACTACCTGATCCGGCGGCCGCTGCTGCGCGCCCTCGAGCATCCCGGGCCGCGCCCGGCCGTGCTGCTGATCGACGAGATCGACCGCGCCGACGACGACTTCGAGGCGTTCCTGCTCGAGTTGCTCGCGGACGCCAGCGTGACGATCCCCGAGCTCGGCACGATCGTCGCCTCGCATCCGCCGATCATCGTCCTGACCTCCAACCGCACCCGCGACCTGCACGACGCCGTCAAGCGCCGCTGCCTGTACCACTGGATCGACTACCCGACGCCGCAGCGCGAGGTCGAGATCGTGCGCCGGCGTGTCAAGGGGGCGTCGGAGACGCTGGCGGTCCAGGTCGCCGACGCGGTCTCGCGGATGCGCGACTCCGACGTGCAGAAGCCGCCGGGGATCGCCGAGGCGATCGACTGGCTGGCGGCGCTGAGCCTGCTCGGGATCGCGACGCTCGACGCCGCGGCCGTCGGCCGGACGCTGGGCTCGGTGCTCAAGTACGACGAGGACCAGGAGGTGATCCGCGCGGCCGGCCTCGAGCAGCTCGTGCTGAAGCGGTGACCGACTTCGGCGTCGAGACGATCCACCTCGACCTCCCGCCGCTGGCGGCTGCGCTCAGCCGCCGCCTGCACGACGCCGGCGTGCCGATGACGCCCGAGCGGCCGGCCGACTTCGCGCGCGCTCTCACGCTCGTGCGACCGGTGTCGCGCCGGCGGTTGTACTGGACCGCGCGCTCCGTGTTCGTGTCCGACCAGGCCCACGCCCCGGCGTTCGACGCGGTCTTCGCCTCGGTCTTCGGGGGCCCGGCCGCGGCCGACGAGGCCGTGGACCTCGACGACGCGCAGACCGTCCCGGCGCCGCCCGACGAGGGGCCGCGAGCCGCGTTGCCCGGCACCGAGGGAACGCTCGTGTCCCCTTCGCCCCGCAGCGGCGACGGCGACGACGAGGCGGGGGAGGCCGAGGTGCCGCTGGCGATGGCGAGCCACGAGGAGCGGCTGGCCGGCAAGCGCTTCGACACGCTCGAGCCGCACGAGCTCGCGCAGCTGTACCGGCTGATGTCGCGCCTCGAGGTCGCCACGCCGCTGCGGCGCACGCGCCGCCACGAGCGCGCGCGCCACGGGCGCCGGATCGACATGCGGCGCACCCTGCGGGCGAGCCTGCGCACGGGCGGCGAGCCGATCCGGCTCGCCCACCGGCGCCGCCGGATGACTCCCCGCCGGCTGGTGATGCTGTGCGACATCTCGGGCTCGATGGAGCCCTACGCGCGCGCCTACCTGCAGTTCCTGACCTCGGCCGCCGGCAGCGGCCCGCACGCCGAGGCGTTCGTGTTCGCCACGCGCCTGACCCGCCTGACGCGCTCTCTCGCCGGCCGCCATCCCGAGCGCGCGATCCAGCGCGCCGCCGCCGCGGCGCCGGACTGGTCGAGCGGGACCCGCATCGGCGACGCGCTGAAGACGTTCAACGACCGCCACGGCCGTCGCGGCATGGCGCGCGGCGCGGTCGTCGTGATCCTCTCCGACGGCTGGGAGCGCGGCGACCCGGCGCTCGTCGGCCGCGAGATGGAGCGCCTCGCGCGCCTGGCGCACAGGATCGTGTGGGTCAACCCGCGCGTGAGCGCGAGCGCGTTCTCGGTGCAGGCCGGCGGCATGGTCGCCGCGCTGCCGCATTGCACCGCACTGGTGAGTGGCCACAGCTTCGACGCGCTCGCGGCGGTCGCCCGGGCGATCGGCGGGGAGGCGGTGCCGGCGAGCTTCCACGCGCCCGCCCGGGCACCCGAGCCGGAGCCGTGGGGGAGCGCCACCCCGGTGCCGGGCAGCTCGGTCGCGATGCCCAGCGGGCACGGCCCGAGCAAGGGCAACACGACCCCGGGATGGGTGACCGGTGACGACTGAAGAGACCTGCATCTATCCCGGCTGCGAGCGGCCGCGGGTGCCTCCGCACCCGCAGGGCGGGCCGCGGCCCGCGTTCTGCGACCTGGAGGAGCACAACGCGCTGACGGCTCATCAGGAGCGCCGGCGGCTCGCGTCCGAGACGCCCGACCAAGAGGAGACCAGGAGTGGCTGACGAGGCCTACCGAGCAGTGTTCCTGCGCGTGCACCCGACGGGCAAGATGGTGCTCAGCCTGACCACCGACGCCGACGGCAACGAGCCGTCCTACGCGCAGCTCGTCGCGGGCGAGCTCGGCGTGCCGGCGCTCGACGTCAAGGTCGTCCCCGCGGACACCGATCGCTTCGGCGTCGGCCACGGGTACAACACGAGCCCGTCCGCCGGCGCGCCGACGGCGATCTCGAGCGCCACCGCCAAGATCCGCGACAAGGCGCGGCTGCTCGCGGGCATGGCGCTCGACGCGTCGCCGGAGAGCCTGCAGTGGTCCAACGGCGCGTGGGTCAGCGGCGACGGCGCGGACCCCACGCAGGTCAAGACGATCGAGGACCTCGCGCTCTACGCGCACGGCACGGGCGCGCTGCCGCCGGGCGTCGAGGGCGGGCTCGACGCGCAGACGGTCTACCGGGACTGAGGCAGAACCCCCTCGAGCACGACCTCGACGTCGTCGAGGACCTTCAGCGCGCCCCACAGGGCGGAGTAGGGCTTCATGCCCCAGCGGCTCTGCGTGACGAGCGCGGTGGCGCCGAGCGTGCCGTCGTCGCCGACGGCGAGGTCGAACGCGACCGGCTGGGTCGCGCCCGCGAGGGTCAGGTCGCCCTCCACGCTCAGGCCGGCCGCGGTGCGCTCCACCCGCGTCGAGCGGAACGCGATGTCCTGCCGCTTGAGGACCTCGTCGTCGATCGTCTGATGGATGTTGTCCTTGTCCTCGTCGCCGAGCGCCTGCATTCCGCCA
Source organism: Solirubrobacterales bacterium (assembly GCA_038327685.1). Classification (GTDB taxonomy): domain Bacteria; phylum Actinomycetota; class Thermoleophilia; order Solirubrobacterales; family Solirubrobacteraceae; genus DASQFQ01. The sequence goes on along the minus strand of JBBQLH010000008.1, from coordinate 55,663 downwards.
GTGCCCTTCTGCACGCGCAGCGAGGTCGCGTCGGCGGTCAGCTCGACGCTCGTCGCGCCGCCGTCCTCGGCGACCTCGAGCGTCGCCTCCCAGGCCGTGACGTGCAGGTCGAGGTCGTGGCCGGCCTTCGCGGCCGCGCCGCCCCGTCGCGTCTGCACCGACAGAGTGGCGTTGCCGGGTCCGAGCCGGTGCGTGCCGGGCGGGATCAAGACGCGGCGAGCATATATTGGGCAACCCGCGACACAGGAGCAGAGCTGCATGGCCATCGAGCTGGATCATCCGTTCACGACGGCGAAGCCGATCGACGAGAGCTTCGCGGCGATCACCGACCTCGAGCGCGTCGTGCCGGCGGTCGAGGGCGGGAGCGTGACGGAGGTGCTCGAGCCGCGCAGCAAGGTCAAGGCCGAGATCCTGATGCGGATGGGCGCGATGTCGATGAAGCTGCTCGGCACGGTCGAGGTCGTCGAGCAGGACGCCGAGGCCCATAGCGCGCTAGTCCGCGTGCGGTCCAAGGAGTCGGGCGGCACCGGCCACGCCAACGCGGACGTCAGCTTCCAGCTCGACGACGGCGGCGGCACGATCCACACCCATGCGCAGATCACGGGCAAGGCGGCGTCGATGGGAGAAGGCGTGGTGATCGGCGTGCTCGACGCGCTGATCAAGGACTTCACGTCGAAGCTCGGCCAGATCTGAGTCCACGATGGCGAGGCTCTGGCGACCCGGTAGCTCTGACGAACGTCAACGGCGGCTGGTGAAGGGGTGGGTCCAAACCGCCCGGGCGCGCGACGAGTGTCGCCTCTACCCCGCCATGGGGGGTGGAGGCGACATTCGTGGCGGGGTGGCGATCGACAGCATCCGAGTGCAACGCCTCGAGAGGACCCGCTGATGGCGACGATCGCGATGCGTGCGGTCCGCGAGGGCGAGGTGCCCTACGACGGCGGGACCGCCGTCCAGGAGGATCCGGCCCGCCCGGCGTTCCGCGGCAACGGCGCGAACGACTACGTCTGCGTGCAGTGCGGCAACGTCCTCGCCGTGGCGATGAACGAGGAGCAGATGACCTACAAGGTGCGGGTGCGCTGCGGGGTGTGCCGGACCGTCAACGTCTCGGCCACCGACGTGCACGACCCGACGCTGCGTAAGCGCTAGGAACTGCGCCTGCGCAGGATGTCTTTGAGTCTTTGCGCCTCTTGGTCGGCTGATGCTTGCGGCGTTGGTCGGTGATGCGGAGCGTCGAGAACCCCGCATTGAGGAGGTCGGCGTCGCGGTCGCGGTCTCGTTCAAAGGCCTTGGGTGTGGTGTGGAATTGGCGGCTGTCGAGTTCGATGACGAGGCGGTGGGCTCGGTAGAACGCGTCGACTTCGTGACCTTCGATCTGCTGGTTCAGCTCGGAGAGCGGGAGGTGATGGCGCTTGAGGAAGCGGACGAAGTTGTCTTCGAGGTGTGAACGGGTGGCGCCCCGCTCTGGCGTCAGTGATGCGGTGCGCCGTCCTGGATATCGGGTCAGGAGGGTGATCAGCTCGGCGGGGGTGACGAGCCCGAGGACCTGGGCCTCGTTGACGGCTCGGGTGAGCGCTCTGTGGTTCAGGACGTCGGCGAGGTCGACGAGGGTGCGGGCCGGGGTCGTGACTGGGATGCCGTAGTGGGTGGTCGCGTCGGCGTGGCTCGAGCGGTGGATCGTGATGCCGGGATGGCGGCGGTCGCCGGGAACCGTCACGTCCGCGGTCGTCGGCCAGCGTGGGAGGATCCGCCAGAGCGCTGCGGCCGAGCGGTGGCTGAGCGCGGCTGTGGGTCCGCAGGCGAGGACCGCTGCCATCGCCGTGGCGAGCGGTGATGGGGGGCGGTGCCCCACTGCGTAAACCCCGCGGTGAAGGAGGTGGAGCCGCCCGATCCCGCGGCGATATTTGATCGCGCCCGCCTCGAACTCGAGCTCGGCGAGTTGCGCCCGCGACACCACACCGTGCTGCCGCGCCGCCAATTCAGCCAACGCTACGTCGGGTGTGCGGAGTTGGGTCTGACTATGCGCCTCAACATCGCACACCCGGTGTACGGTGGCGCCTGGAGACTGACGAAACGGGCGCCACGACCGTTTCGTCACTCTTCAATGCGCCGTTCGGCACAAACCAGCCTTCCGTCTGCACTACTCGCCGCGGGCGAGTGGCAGGAGCGCGGAGCGGTGGCGCTCGTATGCGGCTGCGCCGTCGCCGTCGACGGCCGCGATCCGCACGACCGGCGGGTGGCCCATTGCCGGGACCGCGAGGTCGTACAGCGCGTCGTGGTAGGCGCGCTCGCGCGGCACGCCGCCGAAGCCGAAGCCCTTGGCGGCCAGGCCGCGTGACAGCCGGTCGGTCTCCGCGCTCAGGTCGCGGCACAGCCGCTTGTGCTCGGCGAGGTCGAACGCGACCACAGCGTCCGCGGGGTAGAGCTCGAGGGCGGTCAGGCGGAACGAGGTGAAGTGCTCGCGCTCGTCGATCTCGATCACCGTCCCCGTCGGCGGGTGGACGAGGTCGACCGGGAGCAGCAGGTTCTCGCGCGCCGCGCGGAGCACCGAGACGTCGCCCTTGAGCCGCGCGTAGATCGCGCCGAGCAGGTCGAGCGCCGCGATCACCGGGGCGACGATGGCCGGGTCCCGGCGCGCCTTCGCCACCCGCTCGAGCCCGACGTGCCCCTGCTCGCACAGCCAGTCGAACGACCGGGGCTCGAGCGCGATGCCGTCCCGCGCCGCCGCGTGCGCGAACGCGACCCGCGCGGCGTCCGGCAACGTCAGTCGGGCCGGCGGGAGGCGGCGCCGATGTCCTTGACGTCGGGCTCCGCGTCGTCCGGCGGCTCGGAGCCGCCGTCGGTCACCGCGTCGGCGCTGTCGCCCGCGCTCAGGTCGATGCCGGCCTCGGTCGCCGGCTCGTCCGATCCGGTGGTCCGGCCGAGGACCGAGCTGTCGAGCTCCGGGTCCTCGTCGAGCATCTCGCGCGGCGCGTCGGAGCCTCCGAGCTCGGCCGGGACGATGCCCTCGCCCGCCTGGCCCGCCCACTCGCCCTTCTCGCGCGCCTCCGCCTCGTCCGGCGTCGTCCCGCCGCGCTGCTCGCTCGGTGCCTGCTCGTCGGCCATCGATTCCTCCTCGTCGCTTCCGCGGTCTCGTAGCATCCCGCATATGAAGTTCGAGAACACCTTCGAGGTCGATGCGCCCATCGAGCAGGTCTACGAGGCGCTGATGGACGTGGAGCGGGTCGCGCCGTGCGTGCCGGGCGCGCAGGTGCTCGACCGCAAGAGCGACGACGCCTACGAGGTCGCCATCAAGGTCAAGGTCGGGCCGATGTCGATGCTCTACAAGGGCACCGTCGAGATCGTCGACCGGCAGCCCGAGGAGCACCGCGCCCAGATGCGGGCGCGGGCGCGCGAGTCGCGCGGCCAGGGCAACGCCGACGCCCAGGTGCAGATGGCGCTGTCGAGCGAGAACGGCACGACCCACGGGACGATCCACACCGACGTCAAGCTCAGCGGCAAGGCGGCGGCGATGGGCGGTGGCGTGATCAAGGAGGTGTCGGGCAAGCTCGTCGACCAGTTCGCGAAGAACCTCGCGGCGATGCTGGGCGAGGGCGCCGAGCCCGGCACCCAGCCGACGCCCGAGGCCGCGGACGCCGCCGCTCCCGCGACGCCGACCGGGCCGCCTCCGTCCGATCCCGATCCCGCCACGCGGACCGAGCCGGCGCGGAGCTCGTTCGAGCCCACTCCGGCCGCTGCCGGGCCCGCGACGCCGACCGTGCCCGACCCGCCCGCTACGGGTTCTCCGGCGGAGACCGAGGCGCTCGACGTCGGGAACCTGGTCGGGACGATGCTCGTGGGCCGCCTGCGCGATCCGAAGGTGCTCGGCGGCCTCGGCCTGCTGATCGCGCTGCTGCTGCTGCTCAGGCGCCGGCGCTGAGCAGCGGCTCGAGCGCGGCGAGCGCGTCGGCGAGCACCTGCTCGGGCGGGCGGTCGGCCTCGATCACCGCGAAGCGCTGCGGCTCCGCGGCGGCGAGCGCGTCGTAGGCGCGTGCGACCGCGGCGAAGAACGCCTCGCCTGCCAGCTCGAGCCGGTCGGCCTCGCGGCCCGCGATGCGCGCGCGGCCGACCGCGGGGTCGATCCGCAGCAACAGCGTGCGCTCGGGGGTCAGGCCGCCGGTGGCGAACGCATTGAGCGTGCGGATCTCCTCGATCCCGAGCCCGCGCCCCGCGCCCTGGTAGGCGAGCGAGGAGTCCACGAAGCGATCGAGCAGGACCCACTGGCCGCGGTCGAGCAGCGGCACCAGCTGCTCGGCGACGAGCTGCGCCCGCGCCGCGGCGTACAGCAGCGCCTCCGCGCGCGGGTCGACGCTCAGCTCCGGGTCCTTGACCAGCACGCGGATGCGCTCGGAGAGCTCGACGCCGCCGGGCTCGCGCAGCACGAGCAGCTCGCGCCCGCGGGCGGCCAGCTCGCGCGTCACGCCGGCCACCAGCGTGGTCTTCCCGGCGCCGTCGAGGCCCTCGACGGTGATGAGTCGTCCGCTCCTCACCCCTAGGATCATGCCCCGTGAGCGTCCTCGAGGCCCATCCCCATGCCGCCGCCGTCCTCGGCGCGGCGCTGCGCGACCGCCCGTCGCACGCGTATCTGTTCCACGGCCCGGCCGGCTCGGGCAAGCGCGAGGCCGCGCGGGAGTTCGCTGCGGAGCTGCTCTCGCGCGACGCGCCGGACGCGGAGAACGCCCGCGCGCGGGCGCTGGCGGGCGCGCATCCCGACCTGACCTGGGTCGCGCCGAGCGGCGCGCACATCATGCTGCGCGGCGACGTCGACCAGTCGGTCGTGGCCGCAGCGTCGCACACGCCGTTCGAGGCGGCCTGGCGCGTGTTCGTGCTCGAGCGCGTCGACACGATGGACGACCCCGCGGCCAACACGCTGCTCAAGACGCTCGAGGAACCGCCCGGCTACGTCGTGCTGATCCTGCTCACCGACCGCCCGACGCAGGTGCTGCCGACCATCACCTCGCGCTGCCAGGGGGTGCGCTTCGACGCGCCGCCGCCCGGCCGGCTCGCCGAGCGGCTGGAGTCGCGCGGCGTCGCGCCCGCCACCGCCCGCGCATGCGCGCGGCTCTCGCTCGGCGACGGCGAGCGGGCGCGCGCGCTCGCGCTCGGCGACGGGCCAGCGCTGCGCGCCCGCGCCGAGACGCTCGCCCGCTCGGCGCTGAATGGCGACGTCGGCAAGGTCAAGCCGTGGACGGAGGTGCTCGCCGCGGCTCGCGCGGCCGGCGACGCCGCCCAGGCTGAGCTCGAGGAGGCGCTCGCCACCGAGCTCGAGTACCTGCCCAGAAGGGAGCACCGCCGCAAGCAGACCGAGTTCACCGAGCGCGCGCGCCGCGCCGCGCGGCGCGCCGAGACCGGCGCGCTCGACCACGCGCTCCAGCTCGTCGGCCTCTGGTACCGCGACCTGGCGTGCCTGGCCGCCGACGCCGAAGAGCTCGTGCTCGCCACCGACCGCCTCGAGCCGCTGCGCGCCGACGTGCGCGACCCGCACGCGCTGCACGCGGCGCTCGAGCTCGTCGAGGACACGCGCGCGCGGCTGCCGTTCAACGTCAGCTACGACCTCGCGCTGCAGGCGCTCGCCTACCGGCTCGAACGCACGCTCGCCGGCACGTCAGTCGCGGCATGACCGAGGTCCGGGTCCGCGGCGCCTACGCCACGGTGCGCGGCCCGGGGATCGAGGACGAGGTCGCGGTCGAGGAGCCGCTTGAGATCCGCGTCGACGGCGCGGCGCTCGCGGTGACGATGCGCACGCCGGGCGACGACGAGGAGCTCGCGCTCGGGTTCCTGCACGGCGAGGGGCTGATCGACGCGCCGCATGCCGTCGGCCCGCCGCCGGGGCTCGAGGCCAACATCGTCGAGGTCGCCGGCCCGCTGCTGCGTGATCCGGGCTCGCGCTCGTTCTACGCGACCTCCTCCTGCGGGGTCTGCGGCAAGGGCGCGCTCGAGGAGGTGGCGGTCCACGCCGAGCGCCTGCCCGCAGGCCCGCAGGTCGAGCGCGCGCTGCTCGCCGCGCTACCGGACCGCCTGCGCCAGCCGACCTTCGCGCGCACCGGCGGGCTGCACGCGACGGGGCTGTTCAGCGTCGAAGGGGAGCTGCTGCTCGTGCGCGAGGACGTGGGCCGTCACAACGCGATGGACAAGGTGATCGGCCGCGCGCTGCGCGACGGGCTCCTGCCGCTGCACGACCACGTCCTCTGCGTCTCGGGCCGGCTGAGCTTCGAGCTCGTGCAGAAGGCCGCCGTCGCCGGAGTGCCCGTGCTCGTCGGCGTCGGCGCCGCGAGCTCCCTCGCCGTCCGGCTCGCCGACGACCGCAACATGACGCTCGCGGGCTTCGCGCGCGGCGGGCGCGTGAACGTCTACACCGGCGCCGAGCGCGTCACCTAGCCCCGCCGATCGGCCCGAGCCGCGGTGTGCGGCCGTGCAGCTCGAAGGCGCGGAACGTATGGAAGTGCTCGTGGCCGGGGCCGTGGAAGTCGGCCGAGCCGGTCGAGAGCAGCCCGCGCGCCTCGCACTCGTCGTGCAGCAGCAGCGCCTGCTCGGCGGAGTGCTCGGCGTAGAAGCACTCGACACCGTCGAGGCCCTTCGCCACGAAGTGCCGCACCGTCGCCAGCACGTGCTCGGGGTCGGCGATGTCCCAGAACGGGTGCGCCCACACCGCCACTCCGCCGGCGGTGTGGATGACCTCGATCGCCTCCTCGACCGTCGGGCGCGAACGCGCCACGTAGGCGGCGGCGCCCGGCACGAGGTAGCGCGGGAAGAGCTCCTGCTTGCCCTCGATGCCCTGGCGCGCGAGCCGGTCGGCGTTGTCGGGGTGCGCCAGCACGGCGTCGGCGAGGTGCGGGCGGCCGAGGCTCTCGTGCGCGGCGAAGGAGGAGTCGTCGAGCGCGAAGCCGAGCTCGCGCAGGTGGTCGGCCATCGCGTGGATGCGGCGCGCGCGGTCGGCGCGGAAGTCCTCGAGCGCGGCGAGCAGCCCGGGATCCGAGGGCTCGAGCTCGTAGCCGAGCACGTGCAGGTCCTCGTGCTCGCCGTGCACGCTCGAGAGCTCGGCGGCGGGGGAGAGGCGGATGCCGTGCTCGCGCGCGGCGGCGAGCGCCTCGGGCACGCCCGCGACCGTGTCGTGGTCGGTCAGCGCGAGCAGCTCGACGCCGGCGGCGGCGGCCTGCGCGACCACCGCTGCGGGCGCGAGCGAGCCGTCGGACTGCGTGGAGTGGGACTGGAGGTCGAAGGTGGGGCCGTCAACGGGCATTGACGACACGTCGTTTGGGGTGGAGGCGCCAAGGGCAGGCTTCTCGAGTAATCGCCCCGAGGGAAGGGAGTGCAGTCATGTCCACAGGATTGATCATCGCCATCGTCATCGTCGTCCTGATCCTGATCGCCCTGCTCGTGATGCTGCCGCGCATGCGCGCCAAGGCTGAAGAGCGCAAGGCGGCCAAGGAGCTCGAGTCGCGACGCGAGCGCGTCGCCACCGAGCATCGCGAAGAGGCTTCTACGCGCTCTTCGCGCGCGGAGCGGGCCGAGCAGGAGGCGGCGCTGGCGCAGAAGAACGCCGAGGTGGAACGCGCCCAGGCACAGCGCCACGAGCAGGAGGCCCAGTTGCACGAGCGCGGCATGGCCGACGACAAGCTCATCGAGGACGACGAGCGCGATCGCTTCGACGGCGTCAGCGGCAACACCGCCACCACCGATCGCGACGACCGGACCACCGGCGAGGACCGCGGCGCCATCCGCGACGGGACCACGGGCGAGACATCGGATCGCGCCGACACCGGGTACGAGCCGGGCCGCGAGGACGAGCGCGAGACGCGCCGTTAGCCCTTTCGGGACCGGGAGGCACCGTCGGCGCGAGGGATCGCGCCGGCGGTCGAAGGGGTAGCACTCACTCCATGGCCGGCAAGCCGCTGTGGCGAAAGGCGTTCGACGCCGTGGAGAGTCGCGCGGCCGGCCCGGTCGAGGCCGGCGCGCACAGCGACGTGGTCGGCGACCTGATCACGCTCAACGTGCGGGTCGCGCGCCGGGCGCAGCAGGAGGTCGAGCGGCGGACGCGGCGCCTGCTGCACATGGCCAACCTGCCGACCGCGACCGACGTGCGGCGGCTCTCCGAGCAGGTGGCCGCGCTCCAGCGCGAGCTGCGCGAGCTGGACGACCGCCGGCCGTGAGCCCGTCGATCGCCCCCGCCGACCTGCTCAGCCGCGTCCAGCGCGACGTCGAGCGCGCCGCCCAGCGTGGCCGCAACGGCCTGCGCTACGCCGCCGGCACGAGCCGCCCGAAGCTCGGGCAGACACCCAAGGACGTCGTCTGGCGCCGGCACAAGGCCGAGCTCTGGCACTACCGCAACGACGACATCAAGGTCCGGACGCCGGTGGTGATCGTGCACAGCCTGGTCAGCCGCAGCTACGTGCTCGACCTCTACCCCGGCAACAGCGCGGTCGCCTTCCTGCTGAAGGAGGGGCTCGACGTCTTCCTGCTCGACTGGGGCGTGCCCGACGAGGCGGACTCCGGGAATACGCTCGAGCACTACGTCGACGAAGGCATCCCCGATGCCATCGCCGCCGCCTGCGAGGCGGCCGGGACCGAGGAGGTGACGCTGCTCGGCTACTGCTTCGGCGGGGTGCTCAGCCTCTGCTCCGCCGCGCGCCATCCCGAGCTGCCGATCCGCAACCTCGCGCTCATGGCGACCCCCGTGGACTTCACCAAGATGGAGACCATCACCGCCCTCGTGCGCGAGGGGCGTCTGGACCCGGAGGAGGTCGTCGAGCCGACCGGAAACGTCCCGCCCGACGTGATCGAGAACGGGTTCCGGCTGCTCAAGCCGACCGCGGAGGTCGCGCAGTACGCGAACCTGTGGGAGAACCTCTGGAACGACGAGTTCATGGAGGGCTACCAGGCGATGGGGCAATGGGCGCGCGACCACGTGCCGTTCCCGGGCGCGGCCTTCCGCCAGACCGTCGAGCAGCTGGTGCGCAACAACGCGCTGATGGAGGGGACGTTCGAGCTCGGCGGCGAGCTCGTCGACCTCGGCGCCATCCGCCGCCCCGTGCTCAACATCATGGCCGAGCGCGACCACATCGTCCCGCTCGCCGCCGCCGAGCCGATCGTCGACCTCGTCGGCTCCGAGGAGGCCGAGGAGCTGCGGCTGTCCGCCGGCCATGCCGGCCTGGTGGCGGGCCGCAAGGCGGCAAAGATCACGCTGCCGGGCATCGCGGGCTGGATCGCCGATCACAGCGAGAAGGCCTGATGGAGATCCGCACCCCGACGCCCGAGGACCTCGACGCGCTGCTGGACTTCTTCGAGCGCGTGCCCGAATCGGAGCGCACGTTCTTCAAGGAGCACGTGCTCGACCGCGCGACGGTCGCGGCCTGGGTCACCACCGGCCGCGGGCGCCGCGGGCTGGCGTTCGACGACGACGGCCGCGTCGTCGGCTACGTCGCGGTCGTGCCGCACTCCGGCTGGTCGGACCACGTCGGTGACGTGCGGCTGGTCGTCGACCCCGAGCGGCGCACCCAGGGCCTCGGCCGGGCGCTCGCCCGCTGGGCACTGCTGCAGGCGGTGGACTGCGGGCTGACGAAGCTGACCGTCGAGGTGGTGCTCGAGCAGGAGCGCGCGGTCGCGATGTTCGGCGGGCTCGGCTTCGTGGCCGAGGGCCTCCTGCGCGACCACGTGCGCGATCACGACGGCCGGCTGCGCGACCTCGTGCTGCTCTCGCACGCGGTCGCCGATTCGTGGTCGGCGATGGAGACCGTGGGAATCGACGACGCCCTTCGGGCAGAAGGTGGGTGACCCTCGCATGGCGACCACGCACGAGGAGAAGAGCGTCGAGGAGCTGGGCGCCGAGGTCTCGAGCTCCGTGTTGACCCCGCTGCGGTTCCTCGAGCGCAGCGCCGCTGTCTGGAAGGACCGCCCCGCCGTCGTCTCGGGCGCGCACACCTGGACGTACGCCGAGCACTACGACCGCGTCCGCCGCGCCGCCGCGGCCGTGCGCGACGAGCTCGGCATCGAGGCCGGCGACCGCCTCGCGGTGCTGCTCCCCAACGTCGCCCCGATGCTCGAGCTGCACTACGCCGTGCCCGGCGTCGGCGGGGTGCTCGTGCCGCTCAACACCCGCCTCGCCTCCCCCGAGTACGCCTTCATCGTCGAGCACTGCGGCGCGAAGGTGTTGGTCGCCTACCGGCCGCTCCAGAAGGCGCTGGATCCCGCGCTCGAGGAGCTCGGCGACGACGCGCCGCGGGTGATCTGGGTCGAGGAGGGCGACGCCGACTCGGACTACGAGCAGCTGCTCGCCGACGCCGATCCGATCGACCTCGAGCGCCCGGACGACGAGCGCGCGCTGATCTCGATCAACTACACCTCCGGCACGACGGGCCAGCCGAAGGGCGTGATGACCAACCACCGCGGCGCCTACCTGCATGCGCTTGGCGTCGTCGCCGAGGCGCGCCTGACGCCCCGCTCGAGCTACCTGTGGACGCTGCCCATGTTCCACTGCAACGGTTGGGCGTACCCCTGGGCCGTGACCGCGATGGGCGCCAAGCACGTGTGCCTGCCGAAGGTCGAGGCCAAGCCGATCTGGAAGGCACTGACCGAGGAGGGCATCACCCACCTGTGCGCCGCGCCGACCGTCCTGACGACGATCGTCGACGCCGACGAGGCCGAGCCGCTCGAGACGGAGGTGTTCGGATTCGTGGGCGGCGCGCCGCCGTCGCCGACGCTGCTCGAGGCCGCGGCGAAGCTCAAGCTCCAGATCACCCACCTCTACGGGCTCACGGAGACCTACGGGCCGCTGGCGGTGTGCGCCTGGAACCCCGACTGGGACGAGCTCGCCGACGACGAGCAGGCCAAGCTGCGCTCGCGCCAGGGCGTCGGCACCGTGGTCTCGGAGCGGCTGCGCGTCGTCGACGAGGACATGGCGGACGTGCCCGCCGACGGCGAGACGCTCGGTGAGGTCGTCATGCGCGGCGACAACGTCATGAGCGGCTACTACTCCAACGAGGACGAGACGCGCGAGGCGTTCAAGGGCGGCTGGTTCCACTCCGGCGACCTCGGGGTGGTGCACGAGGACGGCTACGTCGAGCTGCGCGACCGCCTCAAGGACGTGATCATCTCGGGCGGCGAGAACATCGCGACGATCGAGGTCGAGCAGGCGCTGAGCGCCCACGACGCGGTCTCCGAGGCGGCGGTCGTCGCCGCTCCGCACGAGCGCTGGGGCGAGGTGCCGGTGGCGTTCATCACCGTGTCCGGCTCGCACGAGCCCGACCCCGAGGAGCTGCAGGAGTTCGCGCGCGAGCGGCTCGCGAAGTTCAAGGTCCCGAAGCGGATCATCATCCTCGACGAGCTGCCCAAGACCGGCACCGGGAAGATCCAGAAGTTCGTGCTGCGCGAGCAGGCGCAGGAGGACGCGGAGAAGAGCTAGCCGCTAGCCGAGCGAGTCGGCGGTGCCGCGGTCGAGCAGCTCGGTCGCCGCGCCGGCGTCGAGCGGGCCCGCGATGTAGAAGCCCTGGGCGTACTCGCAGCCCAGGAGCTTCAGCGCATCGAGGTGCTCCTGCGTCTCGACGCCCTCCGCGATCACCTCCATCCCGAGGTTGTGCGCGAGCGCGACGATCGCCTTCACGATCGCGTCGGCGCCGTCGTCCTCGAGCATCGGGACGACGAACGTGCGGTCCATCTTCACGGCGTCGCCGGGGAAGCGGTGCAGCTGGCGCAGCGACGACACCCCGAGGCCGAAATCGTCGATCCGCGCCGCGACCGAGTGCTCGTCGAACAGGCGGCTGAGCACGCGGCGGGAGGCGTCCGGGTCGTCCATCATCGAGCTCTCGGCGACCTCGAGGCGCAGCCCGCGCGGATCCAGCCGCGCCTCGGACAAGGTGTCGGTCACGAGCTGCACGAAGGCGGGGTCGGCGAGCTGCCGGCCGGAGACGTTGACCGAGACCGTGAGCTCCTTGCCGCGGGGGTGCGCGCGCCAGACCGCGAGCTGGCGGCAGGCCGCCGAGAGGACGAAGGCGCCGAGCGGGAGGATCAGCCCGGTCTCCTCGGCGATCGGGACGAAGTCGCGCGGCTCGATCGCGCGGCCGTCCTGGTCGGTCCAGCGGCAGAGCGCCTCGAAGCCGGCGATCTCGCCCGTGGCGGCTTCGATCACCGGCTGGTAGAGGACGCGCAGCTCGTCGCGCTCGAGCGCGCGCCGCAGGCCGGTCTCGAGCTCGAGCCGCGCCATCACGCGCTCGTGCATGGCCTGGTCGAAAACGGCGTGCCGGCCGCCGCCCTGGGCCTTCGCGCGGTACATTGCGACATCGGCGTCGCGCACGACGTCCTCCGGCGCGCGCTCGGCCGTGACGAGCGCGATGCCGATGCTTGCCGACGCGTAGATCTCGCGACTATCGACCTCGAACGGCGCCGCCAGCGACTCGTGCAGGCGCTCGGCCACGACTGACGCGCCGTGGACGTCACCGATGTCGTCGAGCAGCAGCGTGAACTCGTCGCCGCCGATGCGCGCGACCGTGTCCCCGGGCCGCAGCGCCCTTTCCAGGCGTTTCGCGACCGCCATCAGCAGGCGGTCGCCGACGAGGTGGCCGAGCGAGTCGTTGACGAGCTTGAAGCGGTCGAGGTCGAGGAACAGCACCGCGCAGGAGAACTCCCCGCTCAGGCGCCGCGCGCGCCGCAGCGACAGCTCGAGGCGGTCGAGGAACAGCGCGCGGTTCGGCAGCCCGGTGAGCGCGTCGTGCAGCGCGTCGTGGCGGAGCTCGGCGAGCTCGGTCAGCGCGCGCGAGGAGACGATCGCGTACGGCGCGGCCGCGGCCTCCTCGGCCGATCCGACCCAGCGCAGCTCGTAGCCGGCCGAGCTCAGCTCGCCCAGCCGCTGCTTCGTTTCCTCCCGATCGTCGTCGCCCGCGTCGAGCACCGTGATCCGCATGTTGGTCTGTCTCAGCCCCGTGTCGTTCCTTGACGCCTTTGACAGTAGGGGGACCACACGCCGGAATGGGCGCACTCGGCGCATGTACGAGTCCTTAGAGTGATGGGGGATGGCCGCTCGCCCTCCCTCCTCCTCCGGCTCGGCGAGCGAGCCGCTCCCGCGCGAGGTCTGGGTCGTCTCGGCCGTCGTCGTGATCGGCGTGATCATGTCGATCCTCGACACGACGATCGTCAACGTCGCGCTCGAGACGCTCTCGCGCGAGCTCCACGCGCCGCTGAACACGATCCAGTGGGTGGCGACTGGCTACCTGCTCGCGCTCGCGACGGTGATCCCGCTCACGGGCTGGATGACCGAGCGCTTCGGCTCCAAGCGGATCTGGATGGTGTCGGTCTCGCTGTTCGGCCTCGGGAGCGCCCTCTGCGGGCTCGCGTGGTCGGCCGAGTCGCTGATCTTCTTCCGCGTGCTCCAGGGCTTCGGCGGCGGCATGATCATGCCGGTCGGCATGGCCCTGCTGGCCCAGACCGCGGGGCCGACGAAGGTGGGGCGGGTGATGAGCGTGATCGGCGTCCCGATGCTCCTCGGCCCGGTCCTCGGCCCGGTGCTCGGGGGCGTGATCGTCGACAGCGTCTCGTGGCGCTGGATCTTCTACGTCAACGTGCCGATCGCGTGCTTCGCGCTGGTCCTGGCCGCGAGGCTGCTCAAGAGCGACGCGGGGCGCGCCGACGCCGGGCGGCTCGACTGGCTCGGGCTGCTGCTGCTCTCCCCGGGGCTCGGCCTGTTCGTGTTCGGGCTGTCCGAGAGCGAGTCGCACGGCGGGTTCGGCGATCCGCTCGTCTGGGGCCCGATCGTCGCGGGCATCGTGCTCGTCGCGATGTTCGTGCGCCACTCGACGCGGGCGGAGCGTCCGCTGATCGACGTGCGCCTGTTCCGCGTGAGGGCATTCAGCGCCGCCGCCGCCACGACGTTCCTGGTCGGCGCGGCGCTCTTCGGCGCCATGATCATCCTGCCGCTCTACTACCAGGTGGCGCGCGGCGAGAGCGCCCTGACGGCCGGCCTGCTGCTGGCGCCGCAGGGCATCGGCGCGTCGCTCGCGATGCCGCTGGCGGGGCGGCTCACCGACCGGGTCGGCGGCGGGCGCGTGGCGGTGGTCGGGCTCGCGATCCTGACTCTGGGGACGATCCCGTTCGCGTTCGTCGACGCGTCGTCCTCGTACACGCTCCTCGCCCTGCTGCTGGTCGTCCGCGGCTTCGGGATCGGCGGCTCGATGATGCCGGCGATGGCCGCGGCCTACGCGACGCTGCAGCGGGACGCCATCCCGCGCGCGACGAGCTCGCTCAACGCACTGCAGCGGATCGGCGGCTCGATCGGCACCGCCGTCCTGGCGGTCGTGCTGCAGGGCCAGATCAAGGACCAGCTCGCGGCGGCCCAGATCGGCCAGTCCGCCCCGGCCGCGTCCGGGACGCTCGAGCGCCTGCCCGAGGCCCTGCGCACGCGCCTCGCCGAGCCGCTCGCGAGCGCGTTCGCCTCCACCTTCTGGTGGGCCGTCGGCATCTCGGTGCTCGCGCTCGTCCCGGCGACCGTGCTGGCGCTGACGCAGCGCCGCGCGCGGCGGGCCGAGGCCGAGGCCGAGCCGCTCCTCGAGCCCGAGAAGCTCCCGGCCTGAGTCGTCGGTAACTGGTAGGTTACGCTTGTGATGACGCCGGGCGAAGGCACACGCGAGCAGCCATGGGCGCTCAAGACACCGAGTGGCGGCTCGGAGTTCACGGCCTTCCGCGACGATTCGCTGGACCCGCCCGCGCTGGTCGTGCAGGTCGGCAAGTCCGAGCTCCGCTACCACGCGCGCTGCCTCGACGATCTCCACGCGATGCTCGCCGAGCACCGGGACTGGGTGCCGCTCGGCAGCGCCGACGAGCAGAAGGCGGCGGCCGAGGGCACGGTCGAGGCGTGGGCGCGAGCGTCCGACAACCCCGTCGGCGGGTACGGCCTGAAGAAGGGCATGCGAGGCCGCTTCGCCAACTACGTCCCGCCCGTCATGGAGGCTCTCGGCCGAGCGGAAGTCGAGCACAACGCGCGCAACAACCGGATGCGCGCGCTTTAGGCCGGTACGCTCTCCGTCGCCCCGCCGCCGTAGCTCAGCTGGTAGAGCACTTCACTCGTAATGAAGGGGTCAGCGGTTCGAATCCGCTCGGCGGCTTTGCGCCTGAGGTCGTCCGGTCACCATGGCTGTTCGCGTGCGTTGTCGCTTGCCGCGGTCGCAGCGGGCTGCGGTTGGAGCAGGAAGAGCTCGATCTCCACGTCGGGGCCGACGTGGTGATTGGAGATGAAGGCCAGCACGCCGCGGCCTGACAGGCGCTCGACGACGTCGATGAACTTCTGTTGCATCGCGTTCTGGAACGCGTTGCGGGTTTCTTGGACGATCGTGGTGCGTTGCAGCTCGATCATCGTCTTCTCGACGTCGGTGTAGACGCCGCCGAGCACGCAGGCGAGCAGGTCGCCGCCGAGCATCGAGGTCTTGGCCGTCACCGGTGCGCGGTGGTGGTAGCGCTTGTGCAGCGCGACCATCGCGTTGGTCACGGCTTCGAGCAGGGCGTCGCCGCTGAGCGCAGCGTCGGGAGCCGACATGGCGGCACTTCTCTCTCGTCCTCCGGGGTTGCGCGCGCGCGAGGCGAAGGGCGAGAACCCGACGAGCGATCTCCGTCTCACCCTAGCGCGCCCAACGAGTTACGATCGGTGGCACGTCAGATCGCGAGCACACCCGGGCTGAGCCATGAGCACACGAGCAGTCAAGGCCGACTCCCGGAAGCACGGCGACGTGCTCACGGCGATCTCGGACGGGATGGTGGCGCTGCTGAAGGAGTTCTACGGCCGCGGGCCGACGCGCGCGAAGACCTACTTCGATGACGACCTCGTGGTGTGCCTGCTGCGCGGGGGCTTCTCACGGGTGGAGCAGACGCTGTGGGAGGGTGGCCGCGGCGCTTCCGTGATCCAGCAGCGGATGGACTTCCAGGACCTGATGCGCGAGCGCTTCAACGCAGTGATCGAAGGTGCGACCGGCCGGCAGGTCGTCGGCTTCATGAGCGGCAACCAGCAGAACCCCGACATCATGTGCGAGGTCTTCATCCTCTCGGGAACCGATCTCGTCGAGCACGAGATCGCCGACGACGCGCGATCATCGGACGGTTGACGCCGAGGAGTCTGGGCGTGAGACCAGGGACCAGTAACGAGGGGTTGAGGGCATGCATCGTGGGGTCCAGCGCGGGCGGGCAGCACGATCTGACTTTCCGAGGTCCACCAACCCGGAGATCCCATGCCCAATTCCGATTCGATCGTCGCCTCCGCAGATGTCCCGGCACCGGCCTTCGTCTGCTCACGCACCGACGGTGGTCGGGACGCGCCTGGGTGCACGTCGCCGGCGACCTGGACATCGCGACGACAGCCCAGCTGGAGCGGACGCTGCGCGAGGCTGCACAGCAGACGCGGCTGGTCCTGCTCGATCTGCGCGAGCTCGCGTTCATGGACTGCGCCGGCGTGCACGCCATCGTCGACGCCGGCATCCGCGCTCGGCAGCTCGGCCATCGCCTGGTGCTTCTGCGTGGCGCGCCGAGCGTCGACCGGCTGTTCGCGCTGACCGGAACCACCGGCGTCGATGATCACCAGCCCGCGGCCGCGAAGCCCGTCGCCGGTGATGTCGCGAGGCTCGTAGTCGAATCCGCTGCCCTGATCAGACACGGCTCCGTTGACTTCGCCGTCGGTGTGGCTGATGTCGACGCGGATGGTGCCGCGCCCGTGCTCGAAGCTGTTCGTGACCAGTTCGGAGATCACGAGCTCGAGGTCAGAGATCGTGGCGCGGCCGACCACGCCCGTGAACGCGCTCGCGAACCGCGGCGCGCTCCAAGCGGCGCGTGAGGCGTCGTGAGGAGAAGACGTTGCCGGCACCGCTCTGTGACGGTGGACCGGACTGACCTGAGGAGAAGCCTACCGGGTTCTGAGGTAGTCGACGACAGCGTCGGCGGGCATCGGGCGCGCGAACAGATAGCCCTGGGCCATGTCGCATCCGAGCTTGGTGATCGCTGACTGCTGGTGCGGCTCTTCCACACCTTCGGCGACGGCGGTCATGCCGATGGCGTGGGCGAGCGTCACGACGGCGGTGACGATCGCCTCGTCCAGCGGCTCTGCGGGGACGCCGGCGACGAAGGTCTGGTCGATCTTGACCATGTCGACCGGGAAACGCTTGAGATAGCTCAGTGAGGAGTAGCCCGTGCCGAAGTCGTCGAGCGCGAGCTGCACGCCGACTCGCTTGAGGGCGTCGAACGCGGCGAGCGCGCCGGGCACGTCGTCGATCAGCACGCTCTCGGTGATCTCGAGGCAGAGCGCGCTGGGCTCGATGTCGTTGGCCTCGCAGACCTCGTCGACCGTGTCGCAGTACGCGGGGTCGGTGAACTCGGCGGCAGCGACGTTGAGGCAGACGCAGTGCACGGCAACTCCTGACTCGCGCCAGCTCCGCAGTTGCTCACACGCGCTGCGGAGGACCCACCTTCCGAGGTCGCGGATCACTCCGGTGCGCTCGGCCGAGGCCACGATCGCGGGCGCGGCGATCTCGCCGAGCTGTGGGTGCGTCCATCGCAGCAGCGCCTCGACCCGTGCCACACGGTCCGTCGACAGTTCGAAGATGGGTTGGTAGTCAATCCGCAGCTCGTCGGTCTCGATCGCGTGGCGGAGGTCGCGCTCGACGTTCAGTCGCCGGTCGGTCGCGGTGCGTGCCCGCTCGGTCGCGCGCTCTGACCGGCCTCCGCCGTGGTGCTTGGCTTCATAGAGCGCGCCGTCGGCATGCAGGAGCAGGTCGGCCGCATGCTCGTCGTGGTCCGTGGACACCGCGACTCCCACGCTTGCGCTGATCGTGATCGAGCTCGGCTCGATCGCGAACGGCGCCTCGAGCACGGCGTGGATCCGGTCGGCGATCTGCGCGGCGTGCGCGAGATCGGTGATGTCCTCGCAGACGACGAGAAACTCGTCTCCGGCGATACGGGCGAGCGTGTCGCCCGGCCGCAGGGTGCTGGTCAGTCGCTGGGCCACGGCGATCAGCAGCCGGTCGCCCACCAGATGCCCGTACGTGTCGTTGACCGCCTTGAAGCGATCGAGATCGAGGAACAGCACCCCCGTGCGCATGCCCGAACGACTGCCCTTCGCCAGCGCCAAGGCGAGGCGGTCCTCCAGCAGCGCGCGGTTCGGGAGCTTCGTCAGCGGGTCGTGCAACGCCCGGTGTCGGAGTGCGTCGGCAGAGGCGGCGGCGTCAACTCGGGCCTGAGCGTTGAAGATGTAAGCGGCGGCGACATCGGCGAGGACCTGCCCGCCAACGACCTCCTCGACGCTGAACTCCTGCACCGTCCGCGAGTAGAGGTCCAGCGCTCCGAGGCGGCGGCCGTCGAGCCTGAGCGGGAAGCTGTAGACCGCACCGAGCCCTTCCCGGATCGCCCGCGCGGCGAACCGCTCGAACCGCTTCTCCTCGCCGAGATCGGGGACGATCACGGCCTCGCCCGACTCATAGGCCAGGATGCACGGCCCCTCGCCGAGCTCGAGCTGCAGCTGCTCGATCACCAGGATCCGCTTGTCGGTCGCCGACACGAAGTGCAGCCGGGCCGCCTCGTCGAGCAGCACCACGCCGGCCCCATCGGCCGGGATCACCTCGATGACGCGCCGCGCGAGCCGGTCCAGGATCTCCTGGATGGAGAAGCTCCCCACCAGCGTTCTCGCGAACTCCGCGAGGACCGCCGACAGCCGTTGCTGATCCATTTCCATCCCCTCCACGGCCGACTCGGACCGCTCGAGTCATGGGCGAGCGACGAACAGGTCTTTCACCTGCTACCCGCGGACGAGCTCCGGCAGGCCGACACTCAAGATACATTGCGCGCTCGCCCGACGCTCCGGTCCGTCGGCGCTCAGCTGCCGAGCGCGTGGTCGGCCGAGGTCCAGAACTCGTAACGGCCTGACGCCGCGGACACGGTGCCGGGCCGGGTGACGATGGACAGGCCGGACCCGGGCCGCGTCGCTGCGCTCGCTGGGGCCGGCGCCCGCCGGTCGTCGGTCGGCTCGCGGACGCGCTCCCCGGGCACGCCCCCCGAAGGCATCGAGACGCGCGCGCAACTCGACATGCTGCGCGAGATCGGCTGCGACTTCGGCCAGGGCTTCTACTTCTCGGCACCGATGGACGTCGACGCGGACTGGCTCGCGCCGCGCGTCGACCGCGCGCTGGCCTGACCCGGAGGGCGCTTCCAGTAGAACAGTCGCCGATGGCCGCGTCCACCGATCGCCGCCGCGTCCTCGTGGTCGTCAGCGGACTGATGCTGGTGATGCTGCTTGCGTCGCTCGATCAGACGATCGTGTCGACGGCGCTGCCGACGATCGTGGGCGAGCTCGGCGGGCTCGAGCACCTGTCGTGGGTGGTCACCGCGTACCTGCTGGCGGTGACGTCGGTCACGCCGCTGTACGGCAAGCTCGGCGACCTCTCCGGCCGCAAGGTGGTGCTCCAGGGCGCGCTCGTGCTCTTCCTGGTCGGCTCGGCGCTGTGCGGGCTGGCGCAGGGGATGACGGAGCTGATCGCGTTCCGGGCGATCCGGGGGCTCGGCGGCGGCGGTCTGATGGTGAGCGCGCAGGCGGCGATCGGGGACGTCGTCCCGCCGAGCGAGCGCGGGTGCAGAACGCGGTGCCCTACGAGATGCTCGGCGTCGCGACGTCGGGCTCGACGCTCTTCCGCTCGATCGGCGGGTCGCTGGGCACCGCGGTGCTGGGCGCGGTGTTCTCGGGGCGGCTCGCGTCGGAGCTGACGAGCGCCGGCGGCGCTCCGAAGGGCGGGCTGGATCCGACGGCGATCAGCCGGCTGCCGGCGCCGGTCCACGACGCCTACATCTCGGCCTTCACCGACGCGCTGCACGTCGTGTTCGTGGTGGCGACGGTCGTCGTCGGGGTGGCGTTCCTGTTGTCGTGGCTCATCCCGGAGCGGCCGCTGCGGGCGACGATCGAGACGAGCGTCGGGGACGCCCTGGGCGCCGGTGGACACCGACTCGATGAGCCAGCTCGCGCGCGCGCTGAGCCGGACCGTGGGCCGCGAGCGCACGCTGGCGTTCATGGCCGAGACGGTGGCGCGCGCCGGCGTCGATCTGTCGCCGAGCGCGTCGTGGGCGCTGCTGCGCCTGGGGGCGCCCGACCCCATCACGGTCACCGAGGCCGCCGCGCTGCCCCACGTCGACGTCGGACGGCTGATGACCGCGGTCGACGAGCTGCGGGCCGCGGACCTCCTCGACGGCGAGCGTCCCACCGACGCCGGGCGCGCGATGCGCGTGCGCCTGGTGGCTGCTCGCACCGACGGGCTGCGGACGCTGATCGCCGACTGGCAGCCCGACGAGAACCCGGAGCTCGACCCGCTCCTGCGCCGCCTGGCCGAAGAGCTCGCCGCGCCGGCTTAGCCGGCTACGACCCGAAGTCGGCGATGTCTCCGGTCAGCGGGAGCTGGCGCTGCCGCGCGGTGGGCGCCGGCGCGGGGATGACCTCGCCCGTCTCGAAGTCGTGGATGGCGCCGACGTAGTGGAACGCGTCGAGGACGAAGGGCAGCGCGTTGGCGTCGAGGCCCGACGGGCCGCCGGCGGCGCGGCGAGGGCGGATGGTGCGGACGCCGCGAGAGCGGCGACGACGAGGGCGGCGAGGACGAGCGGGCGCGTGCGAGCGGCTGAGGAGGGCCCCCGCGCGGGTGCGGCTAGCCGTACCGTGTGTACGCTGCCCGGCGTGTCCGTGCTCGACCGCTTCAGCCTCGACGGCAAGGTCGCCATCGTCACCGGCGCCTCGTCGGGCCTCGGCGTCGCGTTCGCCAAGGCGCTCGCCGAGGCGGGTGCCGACGTCGCCCTCGGGGCCAGGCGCGTCGAGCGCCTCGAGGAGACCCGCGCGCTGGTCGAGGCGGCGGGGAAGCGCGCCATCGCGGTGCGCGCCGACGTCTCGGACCCCGACAGCTGCCAGGCGCTGGTCGACGCCACGATGAAGGATCTCGGCCGCGTCGACGTGCTCGTCAACAACGCCGGCGTGGGGACGGCGATGCCCGCGCTCAGGGAGAGCCCGGACGACTTCCGAGGGGTGCTCGACATCAACCTCCACGGGTGTTACTGGATGGCGCAGCGCGCCGCCGCGGTGATGGAGCCGGGCAGCTCGATCGTGAACATCTCGAGCGTGCTCGGGCTGACCACCGCGGGGCTGCCGCAGGCGGCGTACTCCGCGAGCAAGGCGGCCCTGATCGGGCTCACGCGCGACCTCGCCCAGCAGTGGACGGGTCGCAGGGGGATCCGCGTCAACGCGCTCGCCCCCGGCTGGTTCGAGTCGGAGATGAGCGACCAGCTCCCCGACGGCTACATCGACCGCCAGCTCGAGCGGATCATCGCCGGGCGCGTGGGCGACCCCGAGGAGCTCGCCGCCGCGCTGGTGTTCCTCGCGAGCGACGCGGGCGGCTACGTGACCGGCCAGACGATCGCCGTCGACGGCGGCTTCACCATCACCTGAGCGGCCGGCGGTCGCGGCCGAGCGTGTCTTGGCCGATCGAGGCGCATGCGCCCCGACGAGGAGGTGCGCCCGTCCTGGATCTGTCGCAACGAATTCGAGCGGGCGCGCTTCGCCACCGGCGTCGTCCTGAGCAGCGATATCGACGTGTTGACGACCGACCCGTTGGCTCTGAGCCTCCTGCTCGTGGCGATCGCCTGCGTCGTCGTCGAGGGCGTGACTCCCGGCGACCGCGCGCTCGCCACGTCGGTGAACAGCCGCCGATCACAGCCATCCCTTCTCGACCGCGTGAGCGATCGCCTCGCTGCGGTTGCGGGCGCCGAGCTTCTGGATCGCCGCGCTGAGGTAGTTGCGCACGGTCCCCTCGGAGAGGTGCAGCGCGGCGGCGATGGCGGCGGCGGTGTCGTGGCGCATCGCGGCGCGCAGCACGTCATGCTCGCGCGGGGTCAGGGGGCTCTCGCCCTCGGTGATGGCGGAGGCGGCAAGCGCCGGGTCGATCGCGCGGCCGCCGGCGACGACAGTCCGGATCGCGGCCGCCAGCTCGCGCGCGGGCGCGTCCTTGAGCAGGAAGCCGCGCGCCCCGTGCTCGAGTGCGCGGCGCAGGTAGCCGGGCCGGCCGCTCGAAGAGCTTGTACAGACCATGTCCCAGCAGGCAGCGGTGGTGGCCCGCGCCCAGGTGGATGTCGCGCGGCGCGAACTGACCGCCAAGGCGAGGCAGTCGAGCACCGGGGTCGCCATGGTGGGCGGAGGCGCCTTCCTCGCTGCGCTCGCTTCGGGAAGCGGCACGGCTGCCCTGATCCTCTTGCTGTCTCGCCGCTCCGGGGCGTCGGCTGCCGCGCTCGGAGTGACGGGCGCGTATGCCGGTGCGGGCGCGTTCCTCGCCCGCGAGGGGCTCGCTCGCCTCCGCGAAGCCGGGCCGCCGCTGCCTGACGTGCAGGGTCAGGACGAGCCGGCTGAGAGCGCCAAGCAAAAGGTCGGATCTGCGAAGCGACGCACCAAGTCCGCAGCGAAGTCGCCATCGAAGCCGTCCGGTCGTTCGACGCCGAAGTCACCGAATCCTCGCCCGCGGGCCCCCCGTACGCAGGCGAACCGCACGCGTCGCCGCGCGTCCTGAGCTCGGCTCTGACCGGCAGCTGAGCCGCAGTTGCAACACTGGCGGCCATGGACACCGCCACGGACCGCATCTCCTGGTTCCCCGTCCCCGACGAGGCCGACCTCCCGCCCGACCTGCAGGGCCTGTTCCGCAAGGCGCGCGAGCGGATCGGGTTCGTCCCGAACGTCTTCCGCACCTATGCGTTCCGGCCCGAGCGCCTGTCGGCGTGGTTCGCGCACTTCCGGCTGCTGCACGAGGAGACGCCGGGGCTGAGCGCGGCCGAGCGCGAGATGATCGCGGTCGTCGTCTCGATGGCCAACGGCTGCCTGTACTGCCTCGTCGCCCACGGCGCCGCCCTGCGCGAGGCCTGGGGCGACCCGGTGATGGCCGACCGCATCACGCTCGACTGGCGGCGCGCCGAGGGGCTCAGCGATCGCCAGCGCGCGATCTGCGCGATGGCGGAGCGGCTCACGCTCACCCCGCTCGAATGCACCGAGGCCGAGCTCGACGAGCTGCGCGGCCACGGGCTCTCCGACCTCGACGCGTGGGACGTGATCGAGGTCGCCGCGATGTACAACTTCACGAACCGCGTGGCGCTCGCGACCGGGCAGATGCCCAACCCCGAGTACCACTCGCTCGCGCGCTAGCCGCCCTCGCCGCTGGACCACTCCGGGGCGACGTAGGCCTGCCCCGGGACGCCGCCGATGATGAGCACGCGCAACCCGTCGGGCCCGCTCGCGAGTGCGCGCGACGTCTCGGGCGCGACGCGGACGGCGGACTCGGGATCGAGCGCCGCGCGCTCCCGCTCCTCCCCGATGAGGACGGCGCCGGAGCCGGCAAGCGCCACGTAGAGCTCCTCCTGGCCGCTCCCGGACTCGTCGTGCGCCTTGGTCTCGTAGTCGGGCGGCAGGTTCATGACGTTGGCGCCAAAGGCGGACAGGCCGAGGCCGGGGCGGACGAGGTTCGCGAAGCCGTCCCACAGGCTCGGCATCTCGTCGTAGCGCAGGCCGGTGTATGCGGTGGCGGACATGCGAGCGATCCTAACCCGGCGGCATGCGCTCGTCATAGCGAGGCAGCCCGTCGTCGGGGATCGGCTCCCAGGGCGCGGCGAAGGCGACGAACTGGCGCGCCGACGGCCGCACGCCGGGGTCGCCGTCGATCGCGCCGAGGCGCACGATCGCGACCTCCCCGCGCTCGGGGTTGCGGCCGAGCACGGCCGAGCCGCACTCGCCGCAGAAGACCTTCTCGAAGCCGCCGGCCGGCGCCCATGCGCGCAGATGCTCCTCACCCGCGGTGAGCGCGAACGAGCCGGGCGCGAGCCGCCCGGAGGCGGCCGCGGCCGCGCCCGTGCGGTGCTGGCAGCGGGTGCAGTGGCAGTACGCGGCGGAGACGAGCGGCGCCGTGATCTCGAAGCGGACGGCGCCACAGCCACAGCCACCGGTGAGCGGGAGGGACGGCTCGGGCACACGGCGAGTCTACCCGTGCCCAGGGTCCTCTCAGCCTCCTCCCACGGCCGCCCCAGCGGGGTCCCCGAAGGTGACCGCTCACCCGATGGACCCGTCCAAGGAGGACACCATGTTCAGCACCGCCCGCAGGACCGTCACGACGTTCGCCGCACTCGGCGCACTCGCACTCGGCGGATCAGCCGTGGCCGGCGCCGCTCAGAACAGCAGCTCGACCACGTCGAGCACCGCGACCCCGGCGGCGCAGCAGGGGCAGCCGCCCAACGGCGGCCGACACGTCGGCGCCAACGGCAAGACCGAGCAGGCTCTGACCGGCGACACCGCCGCGAAGGTCAAGTCCGCCGCGCTCAAGAAGGTGCCGGGCGGGACGATCGAGCGCGTCGAGACGGACGTCGATCACGGCTCGCCCTACGAGGCGCACGTGACCAAGTCCGACGGCACGCAGCTCGAGGTCCTGGTCAACAAGGCCTTCGAGGTCACCGCCGTCAACACCATGCAGCACCCCTAGACCCCGCGCCGTCCCCGAGGGCCCGGCCATCGCGCCGGGCTCTCGGCGTTTCCGACGTGCGCCGAGCGGCTACTGATGTACTTGCAGGCGCAATCGATATGGGAGGCCGCATGGACCTCGGCAGAACCGCACTTCGCTTCGTCATCGGACCGCTCTTCGTCGGTCACGGCACGCAGAAGCTCTTCGGCTGGTTCGGGGGCCACGGCCTCGATGGCACCGGCGCCTTCTTCGAGAAGCTTGGCCTGAAGCCGGGCAGGCGCCACGCGACCGCCGCCGGTGCGTCGGAGGCCATCGGGGGCGCGCTGCTCACGCTTGGCGCGCTCACCCCCGTCGCCACCGGGCTCGTCACCGGCACGATGATCACCGCCATCCGCAAGGTCCACCTCGCGAAGGGGCCGTGGGCCACCAACGGCGGCTACGAGTACAACCTCACGCTGATCGCCGCGATGCTGACGCTGGCCGAGGTCGGCCCGGGTCGCCCGTCGGTCGACGAGGCCGCCTTCCCGCGGCTCAAGGGCAACGGCTGGGCGCTCGCGCAGTTCGCCGCCTCCGCGGCCGGCGCGGCGCTGCTCACCTCTGAGCGCATGAATCCCGAGCCGCCGGCGGACGACGCCGAGGCGCAGCTCCCCGGCGACGCTCAGGCCGAGCGCCGGCAGCGCTTCGCGCGCGAGGACGCCGAGGTCCCGACCGGCAGCTAGTACGGCCCGCCACACCTCGGGTCGGGAGGTGGCGCGATGGGAGCGGCCCGGATGGGCGCAGATACTCGTCTCATCATGCGCCACCGACCGAACCCCCGTCAGCGAAACGCCCGCCCGACTCCCGGCCACGCTCCCGAGACCTCCGGCCTCGAGAACTGCCCCGCCTGCGGGACCGACTTCGTCAACCCGATCGAGTGGTCGGCGATCGAGCATCACGCGTGGTGGATGCACCTGCGCTGCGGCCAGTGCGACCACACGCGCGAGGTCATCGTCTCCAACACCGAGGCCGAGCGCTTCGACGAGGCGCTGGACTCGCGCGCCGATCCGATCGCCCGCGCCGTGCACAAGCTCGATCTCGAGCGGATGGCGGCCACGGTCGAGGCGCTGATCGTCGCGCTGCAGCGTGACCTGATCGGTCCCGCGGACTTCGCCCGCTGATGTAGGGTCGGCCGTATGCGGGTCGCCCGCATGTCGGCTCTGATCCTGGTCGCGCTGAGCACGGCCGCGGCGCCCGCCGTGGCGCAGGTCCAGCTTCCCGCCAAACCCCAGATCGCGTCGCTGGACTCCGACGCGCCGGCCGGGGCTCCGCCGCACTGGCTGCCGAGCGAGCCGTGGGTGATGCAGCACTGGCTGCCCTACGACGAGCGCCGGCTCTACTCGCTGCTGGGCGTCGACCGCGGGGTCATCTGGCGCCAGCTGCGCGACGACACCCGCAACCTGGCCCAGCTCGCGCAGGAGCGGGGCTGGGAGCCGCGCGCGCTCGCGCACGCGCTCGTCGCGCCGTGGCGTGGTCAGTTGCGTGAGCCCGGTCGGCTCGCTCTGCTCGAGCGGCGCGCGCTGCGCACGCTGACGCAGGGGCACCTCTCGCAGCACCTCTTCTTCCACTCGCTGCACCAGGAGGCGATCCCGTCGCACGCGACGCAGATCTTCGGCGTCGCGAGCCGTTCGGAGTGGTCGGCGCTGCGCCGCTCCGAGCTCAGCCCCCTGCAGATCTGCCGCCTCAACGGCCTGCCGCGCGGCCACGTACAGGAGCAGGCGGCCGCCACGCTGCGCGAGTATGCCGCCAAGGGCGTCGCGCGCCAGGCGATCCCGCCTGCGCAGGCCGCGCGCCTGCTCTCGCGCCAGCTGCGCCAGCTCCCCCGCTGGCTGCAGCAGACGCGCTACAACGGGCCGCCGCCGCTCGTCTCGCCGCGCTCCTCGCCGGCCACCGCGTCGAACTACTCCAACAACGCGGCGCTGTCGGGCGACGGGCGGCGCGTGGTGTTCGAGAGCTACCAGGCCAAGCTCGCGATCGCCAAGCGGCTCGGGGAGATCGCGGTGATGGCGCGCGGGGTGGGCGCCGGCGCCCCGCCCGTGCTCGCGAGCGGGCCGTCGCCGGACCCGCGCTCGAACTACAACCCCGCGCTGTCGGCCGACGGCCGCTGGGTCGCGTTCGAGTCCGCGCTCGGCAATCTCAACTTCGCGAAGCGTTACGGGCGCATGGAGATCCTCGCGCGCGACCTGCGAAGCGGCCGCACGATCCGGGTCAGCCACCCGCCCGATCTCGCGATCTCGCGCTCGGCATACAACCCGACGATCTCCGGCGACGGGCTGCTGATCGCCTACGAGGCCTACGACCGGCCGGACGAGCCGCGCGGCGGTACGCGCGTCGTGGTGCGCGATCTCCGCAACGGCCGCGAGCAGGCGGTGCCGGCGCCCGCGGGCGTGGCCGCCGAGCTCTACGAGCCGCGGCTGTCGGCCGACGGCCGCCACCTCGCCTTCAGCGCGCTCGCGCGCGGGACCGGGGAGCGCTCGGAGGTCTTCGTCCGCGACCTGCGCAGTGGCCGTAGCCGCCGCGTCTCCGCGCCCGGCGAGGAGGCGTGGGAGCCGGTCCTCTCCGCTCGCGGCAGCGTCGTCGCCTACACCGCGGCGGGGGCTGGCGGCGAGTCGCACGTGGTCGTCCGCCACCTCGCGCGCGGGAGCGTCGCGACGATCGCCTCACCGGCGGGCTCCGGGCTCGCCTTCGAGCCGTCGCTGTCGGCCGGCGGGGATCGCGTCGCCTTCGTCGCGCGGCCCGGCGGCACGCGCCAGACGCAGGTGTTCGTGCGCGACCTGCGCGCGCGGGAGACGCAGCTCGTCTCGCGCGCCGACGGCGCCGACGGTCCGCCCGGCATGGGCAGCGCGAGCCACCCGGCGATCTCGGGCGACGGGCGCCGCGTCGCCTTCACCTCCGAGGCCTGGAACCTGTCGCCGCAGAAGTGCAACAGCGCGCGCGGGATCTTCGTCCGCGACCTCGCCCGCCAGACGACGCGGCCGGCGAGCGCGGGCGACGGCGGCAACCGCTATCTCGGCCCGACCAAGGGCTCGAGCGCCCGCAGCGACGCGTTCATCACCCTCCTCTGCGCGTGACAGCCGTACCCCGGCTCCCCGGGTAGCGCCATGGCCGGGGGCCGCGCGCCCCGCCACGCTGGTGCCATGACCACCTATGCCACCAACATCACTCCATTCGCCACACCGACTCGGAACCGAACCGGTCCGATCCTGGCGACCATCACCGGCGGCGTCGCCGCCTTCCTCGCGATCATCCTGATCGCCGCCGGGGCCGCGCTGTTCTGGGTCAGCCACAACAAGGTCGACGCCGACGGCTACTACACGACGGCGACGCATCACTTCTCCTCGCCGACCCGCGCCCTGACCACCCAGAATCTCGACGTCGGCGCCAACGCACCTGACTGGCTCTTCTCCTCCGAGACCTTCGGCCACGTCCGGATCGAGCCCCGCTCGACCGGCTCCGCCAAGCCCGTCTTCGTCGGCATCGCCCGCACGCGTGACGTCAACGCCTACCTCGACCAGGTCCAGCACGACGAGATCTCCGACATCGAGTTCGATCCGTTCACGGTCGACAAGAGCCGGCGCGCCGGCGAGGGTCGTCCCGCGGTGCCTGCCGCCCAGACGTTCTGGGCCGCCTCCTCGGCCGACGGCCATCCCGTCGACTGGAAGGTGCGCTCGGGGAACTGGTCTGTCGTGATGATGAACGCCGACGGCTCGCCCGGCGTCAGTGTCGACGCCTCGGTCGGCGCCAACGCGCCGCTCATCCGCGAGCTCGCCTGGTGGCTCACGATCCCGGGCGCCGCGCTCGGCCTGATCGCGCTGCTCCTCGTCGCGGTCGGCGTCCGCGGGCTCACCCGCTCCAACGCGCAGCCCGCCGTCGCCGGAGCGCCCGCGGCGGCGTAGGCGCCAAGCACCGGAGGGGGCCGAGGCCCCCTCCGGCTCTTGAGGCTAGGCGCCCAGGCCGCGCGGCCGCAGCGTGCGGGTGCCGTATGCGCCGAGGCCGCCGGCGAGCAGGACCAGCGCGGCGCCGAGCACGGCGGCGCCCGTCCACGACGGCCCGCTGTGGCCGGACGAGACCGACGGCGCGGCGGTGATGACCGGCGCCGGGTTGGTGCCGTAGGACTGGTAGTAGCGCTCGGTCGCGAGCGCGCTCCTGCGGGCGGCATCGCCGCTCGCGCCGGAGGCGGCGAGCGCGCCGCTCGGCAGCACGAGGGCGACGAGCGTGAGCAGCAGGGTGAGGCGGGCCATCGTGATCCTCCTGGACCGGGGGTTGCAGATTGCCCGTCTACTCGTGGGACGGCGTCCGGTTGTGACCAAGAAAGTCGTGTCACAAAGCGTCGCGCCAGTGCGAGAGACGTGGGAGGCTCATGACCGACCCGCGACATGCCGGCAGCGACCCTGCGCACCGATGACGAGCTGCTCAGCTCCGACGACCCCGTGGCGTTCGGGGTGTTCTACGACCGCCACGTCAAGTCCCTGCTCGGCTACTTCGCCCGCCGCACGCACGACCCCGAGGTGGCGGCCGACCTCACGGCGGAGACGTTCGCCTCGGCGCTCGTCGCTCGCCGCCGCTTCAAGCCGGGCGGCCCGCCCGCGGCGGCCTGGCTGTTCGCGATCGCCGCGCGCCGCCTCGCGGACTTCCAGCGCCGGGGCCGCGTCGAGCAGCGGATGCGGCGCTCGCTCGAGATGGAGCGCCGCACGGTCAGCGAGGCGGACGCCGAGATGATCCGGTTGCTGGGTGAGGACGCAGCGCAGTCGATGCTGGCCGAGCTGCCGCCCGACCAGCGTGGCCTGATCGCCGCGCACGTGATCGAGGAGCGCCCCTACGACGTGCTCGCCGGCGAGCTGGACACCTCCGAGGCGGCGCTGCGGCAGCGCGTGTCGCGCGGCCTCTCCTCGCTGCGGCGGCGCAAGGGGGCCCGCGGATGAGCGACTACGTCTCCGAGCTGCGGCGTGACCTCGTCGAGGCGGCGGAACGCCAGGCGCACCGCGGTCGCGCGGGCCGTGTGTCGCGCCCGCTGCACCCGCGCGCCTGGTCGCCCACGGCGCTGGCGGGCGCGGCGGCCGTCGCGCTCGCCGTCGTCGCGGTTGTGGTGACGCTGACCACGCTGGCGCCGCCGCCCAAGCCCTCGGACGCGAAGATCGTCGCCACCGTCCATCTCGGCGGCCAGCCGGATGACGCGGTGCTGGCCGGCGGGTCGCTGTGGATCGCCGACTTCGACGGCCACGTGCTGCGCCTCGACCCGGCCACGCGCCGGGTGCGCGCGCGGATCGGCGTCGGCGGCACGCCGCGGTCGATCACGGCCGGCGGCGGGGCCGTGTGGGTGATCAGCAACGACAGTGAGACGGGGGCGACGAGCTCCCACCTGGTCAAGCTCGACGCCCGGTCTGGCCGGGTCCTCGCGCGCGTGCCGACCAAGGGCTACGGCGGCCCGCTCGCCTTCGGTGCGGGCGGTCTCTGGCTGTATACGAACGAGCACCGCGGAGACGTCGAGCGCATCGACCCCGATTCGTTCCAGCGGACGGCGTTCTTCCCGTTCGAGACCGGAAGGGGCCTGGCCGTGGCGGCGAACACCGTGTGGACGCTCCAGAACCGAAGCGTGCTCCAGATCGATTCCGTGACCGGGCGCGTGAGCCGCATCGGCGGGATCACGTCGCTGCCCGGCGACGGAGATGGTGCCGTGCTGGCCGACCGTGACGGAGCCTGGATCACAGGCCCGGCCGACGGGCTGCTCTCGCGGATCGAGGGCGGTCGTGTCACACGCCGGATCGCTGTCGGCGCCCTTGCGGGCGTGATCGCGGCGACCGGCTCGGCCATCTGGGTGAGCGCGAGCCGCACCCTTCAGGACGGCAACGAGGTGGTGCGCGTCGACCCGGAGGACGGCAAGGTGGTTCAGCGGATCGACTTCGGCTATCGCGCGCCCAAGGCGCTCGTCCCCGTCGGCAAGGACCTGTGGGTGATCACGAGCGGCGGTGAGGCGATGCTCGTCAGCCCGGAGTGATGAGCCCGCTCTCGTAGGCGTAGATCACGGCCTGCACGCGGTCGCGGAGGCCGAGCTTGCCCAGCAGGTTGGAGACGTGCGTCTTCACGGTCGCCTCGGAGAGCACGAGCGCCTCGGCGATCTCGGCGTTCGAGAGCCCGACCGCGAGCGTGCGCAGCACCTGCTGCTCGCGGTCGGTGAGCGCGCCGAGCGCCTCGGGAGCGCGTGACATCGCGGCGGGCAGACGGCGGCCGACCTGGTCGAGCAGCTGCCGCGTGACCGCGGGGGCGAGCACGGCGTCCCCGGCCGCGACCGCGCGCACCGCGTCGACGACCTCCTGCGTGGGCGCGTCCTTGAGCAGGAAGCCGCTGGCCCCGGCGCGCAGCGCCTCGATGATGTACTCGTCGAGGCCGAAGGTGGTGAGGATGAGCACGCGGTGGCCGGGCAGCCGCCGCGTCGCCTCGATGCCGTCGAGATCGGGCATGCGGATGTCCATCAGCACGACGTCGGGGTCGTGGCGGCGGGCCGCCAGCACCGCCTCCTCGCCCGTCCCGGCCTCGGCCACCACCTCGATGCCGCCGGTCGCCTCGAGCACGGCCTTGAAGCCCGCGCGCATCATCGGCTGGTCGTCGGCGATGACCACGCGCAGCCGGTTCATGCCGGCTCGCCGTCGTAGGGCAGCGAGGCGCGCACCTCGAAGCCATGTCCGGCGCGCGGGCCGGCGCTGAGCGTGCCGCCGAACAGCGCCGCGCGCTCGCGCATCCCGACGAGCCCGTGGCCGCCGGCGCTCGGCTGCGGGGGCGTCTCCCCGCGGTCGGCGATCGTCAGCTCGAGCGCGTCGGGCCGGTAGCCGAGCGTCACGGTGGTGTGCGCGCGGGCGGCGAGCTTGACGACGTTCGTGAGCGCCTCCTGCACGATCCGGTAGGCCGACAAGTCGACGCTCTGCGGCAGCGGCCGCGGCTCGCCCTCGACGGTCAGGTCGATGCCGACGCCGGCGCCGCGGGTGCGCTCGAGCAGCCCGTCGAGCTCGCCGAGCCCCGGCTGCGGCGCAAGCGCCGGGTCGCTCTCGCTCCCGCCGCGCAGCAGCTTCAGGGTGCGGTGCATCTCGGCCATCGCCTCGCGGCCGAGGTCGGCGATCCCGTCGGTGGCCTCGCTGACGCGCGGGTCGCCCGCCGTCGCGCCGAGCGCCTGGGCCTGGACGACGATCAGGCTGACGTTGTGGGCGACGACGTCGTGGAGCTCCTGCGCGATCCGCACGCGCTCCTCGGAGACGGCGCGCTGGGCGAGCAGCTCGCGCTCGCGGTCGAGCAGCTCGGCGCGCTCGCGCAGGCGGTCCATGTTCGCACGGCGGTTGCCGACGTAGAGTCCGAGGCCGGCCGCGACCGCGCACGCAAGCGCGAGGCCGACGAGGTCCCCCGAGTTGAACTGCGAGCCGCCGGCGAGGCGATAGGCGAAGCCGACGGCGACGACGGCGGCCGCGGCCGCGATCGTCGTCTCGCCCGAGTGCCGCGAGCCGATCGTGTAGAGCGCGACCATCAGGGGGATCGAGACCGG
The DNA here is from genome assembly GCA_038327685.1 of Solirubrobacterales bacterium. Lineage (GTDB taxonomy): Bacteria > Actinomycetota > Thermoleophilia > Solirubrobacterales > Solirubrobacteraceae > DASQFQ01. The sequence continues at coordinate 23,593 of JBBQLH010000008.1, read as the reverse complement.
GCCGTCGATCGGGATCGCCACGGTGACGGCCACGACGGCGGAGAGCACGAGGAACGGGTGCGAGCGCCGGAGGAGGAGCGCGAGCACCTCGGCGGAGGCCAGCAGCGTGCCCTCGAGGACCTGGTCCGTCTTGGCCGCCTGCTGGATCACGGCGGGCACGACGAGCAGCGCGACGGCGAGTACGAGAAGCACGTCGCGTGTCCGCGGCGATGGCGAGCGCAGCCACGACGGGAGGGCCGGAGACACGCGCGGAGCGTATCCCCGGCCCTGGCGCCGAGCTAGATCTCGCGCGTCTTGGTGCGCCATGCGCCGGCGACGAGGGCGGCCGCGATCCACGCGAGGACGACGGCGATGGCGGTGCCGAGCGCGAGCTTGTAGTCGAGCCCGGACGTCGCCTGGTCGCCGATCCGGTTGAGCGCCGAGTTCGGGATCGCCTTGCGCGCGACGCCGAGGAAGCCCACGTTCTGGAGCTGCGGCTCGAACACGAGGTGCGCCGCGATCAGGATCCCGATCACGGGGCCGCGCGAGCCGAACAGGGCCGCGAGGCCGACCGCCAGGGCGGCGCCCAGCGCGCCCGACGCGAGCGTCATCGCGGCGGCCTGGAGGATGTCGCTGCCGCCCGGCGTCGCGGTCCCGTCGGCGAACGCGAAGGCGCCGGCGAGGTCGGCGGCGAGGGTGACCGCGAGGATCGAGAGGACGACGACCCAGGCGCCGCCCACCCGCGCGAGGAACAGCGCGGTGCGCGAGCGTCCGGTGGCGGCGAGATCACGGAACACGCCGCTGTCGATGTCCTGGGACCCCGCCGTCGAGCCGACGATCGCGGCCATGATGAAGCCCATCACCGAGAGGAACTGGAGGCTGTCGGTGAACCCCTTCGCACCGCCGGCAGGCCCGTACTTGGCGGGGTTCCCGCCGTGCTGGATGGCGGTCACGAGGTAGGCGACGGCCATCAGCCCGAGCGTCAGCCCGACGGCGACGGCGAGCATGCCGCGGCGGCGGCGCAGCTTGAGCACCTCGGCCTGGATGAGTCGGAGATTCGGCATCAGGATCGGTCCTCGAGGCGGGTCGTCATGGTCAGGAAGCGGTCCTCGAGCGAGGACCGGACAGGCGCGACGCGCTCGACGTCGACGCCGTTGTCGAGCAGGCGCCGCAGCAGCGCGGTGACGATCTCGCGATCGACGGGCGCCTCGGGGCTGAGGGTCACGCGCAGGCCCCCCTCGTGGTCGGTCGCGCGCAGCACGCCCGGGACGGCGGCGAGCAGCGTGGCGGCCTCGACCGCGTTGTGGGCGACGATGTCGATCGCGCGCTGGCCGCCGCGGGTGATCTCGTGGATCGAGCCCTGGGCGACGACGCGGCCGTCGTCGACGATCGCGACGATGTCGCAGGTCTTCTCGACCTCGTCGAGCAGGTGCGAGGAGAGCAGCACGGTGCGGCCCTCCGCGACGAGCTCGCGGATCAGGTTGCGGAACTCGAGGATGCAGGCCGGGTCGAGCCCGTTCATCGGCTCGTCGAGGATCAGCAGCTCGGGGTCGGAGAGCAGGCAGCGCGCGACGCCGAGGCGCTGGCGCATGCCGAGCGAGTACGTCTTGAGCTTCTCGTCGGCGCGCGCGGCGAGGCCGACGCGCGCGAGCGCGCCGTCGATGCGGTCATGTGCGGCGCGGTCGCGGGCGGCCGCGTGGACGTGCAGGTTCTCGCGGCCGGTGAGGTGGGGGTGGAAGCGCGGCTCCTCGATGATCGCGCCGACGCGGGCGAGCGCCTCGGCGCTGCCGGCGGGGAGGTCGCGCCCGAGCAGGCGCATCGTGCCGGAGGTCGGCCGGGCGAGCCCGAGCAGGAGGCGGATCAGCGTCGTCTTGCCGGCGCCGTTGGCGCCGAGGAAGCCGAAGGCGACGCCGCGCGGCACCTCGAGGTCGACGCCGTCGAGCGCGGCGCGGGCGCCGAAGCGCTTGCCGAGCCCCTGCGTGTGGATCGCGAGGGAGCCGGGATCGATGGGGGTGGGGGAGGTCATGGCACGAAGGTACGCGCGGCCCGGCGCCGCGTCGTCGGGCGAGCGGAGCGACCGCGGGGCGCCGAGCGGATGAGCCGCCGGCGCCGCCTCATCCGTTCGGATGAGGCGCTACGGCTGCTTGCGCTTCGCCGCCGGCCTCTGCTTCGCAGCCCGCTTGTCCAGGCCGGCGACCGTCCGCGCGAGATCGGCCGGCTCGCGCAGCGTCTTGATGCCGCGCCGCTGGAGCTTGCGCTCGCGCTCGAGCACGTCCTGGATCAGCTCGGTCTGGCGCTTGAGCGGCCCCAGCAGCTGGCGCCGGATCACCGACTGCATGGCCGACTGCCATTCGCGCAGGAGGTCAAGGCCGCCAGCTTCGGGCATGACGCGATGATCGCACGCTCGGGGAGGAGTACGATCGCTAGAGAGGTACATGTCTGAGTTCGGCCTCCTTCTGCTGGTGGTAGGCGCCGCGCTCGCGGTGGTGGAGGCTCACGTGCCCACACACGGCGCGCTCGGGTCCGCAGCCGTCGCGGCGGCGGCCACCGGGCTGGCGCTCGTGGTCGGCGGCGCGGGGTTCGGCCTGGCCCTCGCCCTCATCGTCGGGCTGGCGGGAGGCGCCCTCGGCGCGGGTTACCTGTGGGTCGTCGTGCACAAGGCGCTCGCCGCTCGCCGCGCGCGCGTGCGCGGCGGGGCCGAGGGCCTGATCGGGCGCGTCGGCGAGGTCCGCGCCGCGCCCGCCCCGCTCGGCCAGGTCTTCCTCGACGGCGCGTTGTGGCGCGCGCGCCTGTGGAACTTCGACGAGGAGGCGGTGCTCGAACGCGGCGACCCGATCGTGGTCGAGCGCGTCGACGGGCTGACGCTCACGGTGCGCCGCGCCGAAGACTGGGAGGTCTTCTGATGTCCGAGATCCTGTTCGCCCTCGTCGTCATCGTGGTGCTGGTCGCGACGCTCGCCGGCTCGTCCGTGCGCGTGCTGCGCGAGTACGAGCGCGCCGTCGTGTTCCGGCTCGGCCGCCTGACCGGGCAGCGCGGCCCGGGGCTGATCATGCTCATCCCGGGCGTCGATCGCATGGTCCGCGTGACGCTGCGCACGGTCACGCTCGCGATCCCGCCCCAGGACGTGATCACGCGCGACAACGTCCCCGCGCGGGTCGACGCGGTGGTCTACTTCCGGGTCGTCGACGCGAACGCGTCGGTCGTCTCGGTCGAGGACGCGAGCCGGGCCACGCTGCAGATCGCCCAGACGACGCTGCGCTCCGTGCTCGGCAAGGCGGACCTCGACACGCTGCTGAGCGAGCGCGAGCGCCTCAACGAGGACCTGCAGCAGATCATCGACGAGCACACCGAGCCGTGGGGGATCAAGGTGACCACGGTCGAGATCAAGGACGTCGGCATCCCCACGACGATGCAGCGCGCGATGGCGCGCCAGGCCGAGGCGGAGCGCGAGCGGCGGGCCAAGATCATCCACGCCGAGGGCGAGTCGCAGGCCGCGGCGAAGCTTTCGGAGGCGGCGCTCGTGCTCGGTCAGGCCCCCGCCGCGCTGCAGCTCCGCTACCTGCAGACGCTGTCGGAGATCGGCGGCGAGAACTCTTCGACGATCGTCTTCCCGCTCCCGATCGACCTCATCACGCCGCTGATCGAGGCGGCGAAGCCGCCGCCGTCAGCAGCGCCCGAGCAGGCCAACGGCGAGCTGCCGGAGGGCGCGCGCGTCGGGGAGCTGCCGGAGCCTCAGTAGCGCGGCGCGGAGGACTGCTGGTGGCGCATGCCGTGGTGGCACGGGTGCCCGCCAAGGGGCGCGTAGGAGCTCCAGCCCTCATTGGTCGCGGAGACGGGCTTCGCGGGCTCGCGCTTCTCGCTGGCGAGCCCGACGGCGGCGCCGGCGAGCGCGCCGGTCACGACGATGGAGGCGACGACGACGGTGAACCCGCGACGCACGCGGCGCGGCACGCGCGGGGCCGGCGGCGACTCGTCGATCGAGGCGACCACGGAGACATCGTCGAAGCGATCCATCGACCTCATCGTAGCCCTCCGATCAAGCGTCACCGCCGGTGCGGGTGACGAACCGGCTGCCCGCCTTGCCCCCGGTGGCGCGCCGCACGAGCCGCGGAGCCAGTACCCGCGCGGCTGCGGCGAGCGCGTAGGGCCGCGGCACGTAGCGCTCGGCCTTGCGCCCGAGGCCGGCGTCGACGATCGCCTGCGCGCCACGTTCGGGCGTCGAGACGAGCCGGCGGGTGAGGCGGCCGCCCGTGAGCTCGGACTGCGGGAAGCCCTCGGTGGTGATGAAGCCCGGGAGCACGAGACCGACATGCACGCCGTTGGGCGCCTCCTCGCCCGCGAGCGCGTCCGACCAGCCTGCGAGCGCGAACTTGCTCGCCGAGTAGGCGCCCGAGCCGGGGCGCGCCACGCGCCCGGCCGTGCTCGCGACGTTGACGATCGCGCTCGGGGCGCTGTCGCGCAGCAGCGGCAGCAGCGCCTCGGTCAGGCGCACCACCGCGTCGAAGTTGACCTCCATGTGGCGGCGGACGTTCTCCCAGCCGGCGTCGGCGAACGTGGCGCGCCAGGCGGCGCCCGCGTTGTTGACGAGCAGGTCGAGGCGGCCGTGGCGCTCCTGCACCGCCTCGCGCACGCGCGCGGGCGCGCCGTCGTCGGTGAGGTCGGTGGCGAGGAAGCTCGCGCCGCCGCCGAGCTCCGCGGCGAGCTCGCGCAGGCGCTCCTCGCGCCGCGCCACGAGCAGCAGCTGCGCGCCGTGGTCGCGCGCGAGCAGGCGTGCGGTGGCCTCGCCGATGCCGCTCGAGGCGCCCGTGACGACGACGACCGGGTTCACCCGCGCGTCGCGCTGCGGCTGCGTCATGCGGCGATGGTGATGGCGGCAGCGAGCGCGGCCAGGAGGGCGAGCAGAGCGCGGGACATGCCGCGTTCTTGCCCGCAACGCGCGCCGCCCAACCGCAGCGGGTCGGGCGGCGGGGAGCGGGTGGCCTAGGCCGCGTCGAGCGCGAGCTCGGCAGGCGCCGTCTCGGCGCTCTGCCTCGCCTGGCGGCTCGTCACCGGCTTCGCCTTGCGGCGCTCGGCGAGCAGCGCCGCGCAGGCGATCGCGCCGGCGCCGCAGACGGCGGCGCCGACCCACAGCGCGTCCTTCATGCCGTCGACGTAGGTCTGCGGGTCGCCGCCGAAGGCGGCTGCGGCGGGCACGAGCGCGCCGAGCGCGGCGACGCCGACCGCGATGCCGGCCTGTCGGAACGTGTCGTTGACGCCCGCGGCGAGGCCGCTCATCTGCGGCGGGGCCGAGCCGAGCGCGACCGCGCTGACCGCCGGGTTGAACAGCCCGGTGCCGATCAGGGCGATGATCTCGCCAGGGAGGAACACCGTCCACGACGAGTCGACCGCCGCGACGGTCAGCAGCGCCTGGCCGATGCCGACGAGCGCGAGCCCGCCGGCGATCATCGTGCGCGCGCCGATCTTCTCGACCAGGTTGGCCGTCGCGCCCGAGACGAAGAGCATGATCATCGTCGCCGGCAGGTAGACGAGGCCGGCCTCGATCGCCGACAGCCCGAGGATCTGCTGTAGGTAGATCGTCGTGTACAGGAAGACCGCGAAGAACGAGGCAGAGATGGAGAACGCCGCGACCTGCGCGCCGGTGAAGGCGCGGTTGCGGAACAGGCCGAGCGGGAGCATCGGCTCCTTGACGCGCGCCTCGACGGTGATGAACGCGCCGATGAAGGCGACGGCGCCGATCAGCTCGGCGACGATCGCCGTGCTCGTCCAGCCGTCATCGTTGCCGCGCAGCAGCGCGAGCACGAGCAGGAACAGGCCGGCGGTGAGCGTGATCTGGCCGGGCCAGTCGAGCTTGCGGGCGTGCGAGTCGCGCGACTCCTCGACGTAGCGACGCGTGATCGCGAGGCAGAGGATGCCGAGCGGGAGGTTGACGATGAAGATCCAGCGCCAGTCGAGGCCGCTGGTGAGGGCGCCGCCGACGAGCGGGCCGACGGCGAAGGCGCCGCCGATCGAGGCGCCGTAGGCGGCGAGCGCCTTGCCGCGCTCCTGCGCGCCCGGGAAGGCGTTGGAGAGCAGCGCGAGCGAGACCGCGAACATGATCGCGGCGCCGATGCCCTGGACGGCGCGTGAGGCGTTGAGCATCACGATGTCCTGAGCAGCAGCGCAGGCGAGCGACGAGACCGTGAAGAGCGAGAGCCCGACGGTGAACATCCTGCGCCGGCCGAGGCGGTCGGCCAGGGAGCCGGCCGTGAGGACGACGGCGGCGAGCGCGAGCGTGTAGGCGTCGACGACCCACTGCAGGCCCGAGAGGCCCGTCTTGAGGTCGGCGGCGATGCTGGACAGCGCGGTGTTCACGACCGCGATGTCGAGCATGAGCATGGCCGTCGCCGCGCACACGACGGCGAGGGTCCAGCGCTGGGTGGTAGTCAAGGTGGTGTCTCCGGGAGGTCGTGGGGAGGAGTGAGGAGGATGCTGGCGGCGGGTGGCCGCGAGCACATCAGGGAAATCCCTAGTCGCCTGGGCGCACGTTGCCGGTGGCGCGGAACACGTTGTCCGGGTCCCATCCGGCCTTCACGCGCGCGAGGCGCTCGTGGTTGGGCCCGAGGCGGCGCGGACGCGGTCCGCACCCGCCTCCGCGGCCCAGTTCAGGTAGGTGCCGCCGGTGCGGTGGGGAGCGAGGACCTCGCGGATGAGGATCTGCGCGGGCCCGGCCGGGAGTTGCGTCGACAGCGATGCGATCGCGTCGATCGCGCCGTCGGTCAGGTTGTCGAGGTACTCGGCGGTCCACCAGTTGCGGCGACCGGGCGGCATGTCGAGCGAGCGCTGGAAGGCGGCATAGGCGACGGGCGCGAACGAGTCGAGCGCGGGCGGGCCGAAGGCGCGGACGGGCGCGAGGGCGCGCTCGGCGTCGTCGATCGCGCCGGCGTGCATGCCGACGATCGCCACCGCCGTGGCGGCCCAGTAGGCCGGCGGGGATCGGGTCCTCGTCCGCGGCGGTCAGGTAGGCGAAGGCGAGCGAGAGCTCGTCGGGCGCCTCGTGCATGACGTCGCGGAACCGGCGCATCAGCTCGCGGCCACGCTCGGCCGGGTGCAGCAGGATTCCCGCGAGCACCGCGCGTCCGACGGGGTGCAGCGCGAACTCGATCGCGGCAGATCTCGCGCATGCCGCGGACGTCGATGACGATGCCGTCGTCGACGATCGAAAGCCCGGCGACGGAATGGCCGCCCGCGCGCACGGCGACGCGGAGGCTGCGGAGGCGCGCGGACTCGAGCGCGGCGGCGACGTGGTGGGGCCGGGAGCAGCGGACGACGTGGCGCGGGCGACGCTCGACGCGGGCGTTGAAGAGCGTGCGGGCCTCGTCGTACTCGGGCTCGCCGGGGTCGTAGACATAGCCACCGAGACGGTGGCGCAACTGGTGGAGGGCGAGGTCTTGGATGATCGGCATGTCCAGACCCCAGACGCTCGCCCTCCGCGAGCTATTCCCGAGACGTCAGGCGGCGGCCTCGACCTCGGCGTGCAGGGCGGGGCTGCGGCCGGCGAGCACGCCGCCGTCGATCGGGAGGGTGGTGCCGGTGATCCAGGACGCGTCGGCGCCGGCGAGGAACAGGATCGCCTCGACGACGTCGCCGGGCTGGCCGCGGCGCCCGAGCGGATGGAAGCCGCTGACGGCGTCGAGCACGCCCTGGGCCTCCTCCGGCGTCAGGAAGCGCTCGTAGGCGGGCGTCTCGACGAAGGCGAGCGCGACGGTGTTGACGCGAATGCCCTCGGGCGCGAGCTCGAGCGCGAGGTTCTTGGTCAGAGCGTGGCGACCGGCCTGAGCCGCGGAGTAGGCGCTCGTCGGCGTGGTGGCGATCGCATCGATCGCCCACATCGAGCCGACGTTGACGATCGCGCCGCCGCCGCGCTCGCGCATCGTCATGGCGGCCGCCTGGGAGACCCAGTAGGTGGGGCGGAGGATCGAGCCGAGCGCCTCCTCGAAGTGCTCCTCGGTCTGCTCGAGGAACGGCACGATTCGGAAGATGCCCGTGGAGTTGACGAGCACGTCGACACCGCCGAAGCGCTCGACCGCGAAGTCAACGAGCGCATGGCCGTGCTCGCGCGTCGTGACCTGGCCCGCGTGGATCGCGACGCGCTCGCCGCTCGGGTCGAGTTCCACCTGCGCGGCCTCGAGCTTCGCGGCGCGCGTGCCGCTCAGGACCACGCTCGCGCCCTCGTCGAGGAAGCGACGCGCCGCGGCCTTGCCGATACCGCCTCCGCCGCCCGTGATCACGACGACCTTGTTCTCGTACTGGGGCATCTGGGGACCTCCACTCGACAATAGGTGAATGTGCATCGAATATACATGCAGATGCATCTAGTGCAAGTGCGGCTATCCTCACCTCCGATGCCCCCGCTGGAGGACGAGCAGCTCGACGCCTGGCGGGCGTTCCTGAACGCCCACGCGCACGTGACGCGGGCGATCGGGCGCGACCTCGCGGCGGCCGGCCTGCCCGACCTCGCCTGGTACGACCTGCTGTGGACGCTCTACCGCGCGCCCGAGCGGCGGCTGCGCGTCAACGAGGTCGCGCGCGAGGTCGTGCTGAGCCCGACCGCGATGAGCCGCTTCGTCGATCGCGCCGAGGCGGCGGGCGTCGTGCGGCGCGAGCCTGACCCCGCCGACCGGCGGGCGCTCCAGGTCACCCTGACCGACGCGGGGGTCGAGCTGCTGCGCCGGATGTGGCCGGTCTACGAGCAGGGCATCGAGCGCCACTTCGCCGCGCAGCTCGACCGCTCGCCGCAGCGCCTGCGCGCGATGCTCGAGCGGATGGCGGAGTCGGCGCGGCGGACCTACTAGGCGGCGGCGGGCAGTGCGGCGCCGCCGCCCAGCGCGAGCTCGTACTCGGACACGCCGGCGGAGGCGCCCACGCGCCTGAACCCGAAGCGGCGCAGCAGCGCGCGGGCGGGCGTGTTCTCCGAGAACGTCGAGCCGGTGAGCGCGACGACGTGGGCGCGGCGCGCGTGGGTGAGCAGGGCCTCGGTGAGGGCGGAGCCGAGGCCGCGGCCGTGCCACCCGTCGACGACGGCGACCGCGAGCTCCGCGTGGCCGGGGCGGTCGCTCCACGCGTTGTAGCGCGCGACGCCGACGATCGCGGCCTCGCGGTCGACGGCGACGAGCGCGACGTGGCGGCAGTGGTCGACCTCGGTCAGGAACGCGAGGTCGCGCGAGGTGAGCCGGGGCTTGGGGCCGAGGAAGCGGCGGCGGCGCGACTCGGCGCTGAGGCGGTCGAAGAAGCTCAGCAGCGCCGGCTTGTCGTCGGCCTGGATCGGCCGGGCCGCGAGGTGCGCGCCGCCGGGGAGGCAGAGCAGCTGGGTGGCGATGGCGGTCATGTGCCATCTGAGACGCGTGCCGGGCGGCGGTTATTCCCCCGGTGCGGACACCCGCACCACAAGATGCCTGACAGCACCCCCGGAGGCGGGCCGAGCGGGTGCGACAGTCTCCGAACCCGAAAAGGACTAGGACACAGACCTTGACTCCTCCGCTCTTCCAGCTCCTCTACGCGCCGATCTACCAGGCTCCGCGCCTCTCCCCCGCCGGCACGCCGGCGGCGCGGCGCCCCATCGGCGCCCGCTAGCCGGGCGATGTTGCCCGGCGCCGAGCTCGTGGCCTTCGTGGCCAGCCGCGACCTCGATGTCTCTGCGCGCTTCTACGGCGACGTGCTCGGGTTCGAGCTCGTCGAGGCGAGCCCGTTCGCGAACGTCTTCGCCGCCGGCGGCACCAGGCTGCGGGTGACGCGCGTGGACCAGGTCGCGGGCGCGGACTACACCGTGCTCGGGTGGAAGGTGCCCGACGTGGAGGCCGCGATCGGCGCGCTGAGCGCGCGGGGCGTCGAGTTCAAGCGCTACGACGGGCTCGAGCAGGACGAGCACGGAGCGTGGACGGCGCCGGGCGGATCGCGGATCGCGTGGTTCGCCGATCCCGACGGGAACACGCTGTCGCTGCAGCAGGCGCCCTGAGCGGGCGCCGGCCGCGGGCTAGGCGTAGGCGATGCGGACGCGCGGCATGGGGAACCAGCGCGGGCCCTTGCGGACCGGCTTGGGCTGGTGGTTCATGCGGGCGCGGCGGTACTCACCGAGGGTCATGCCCGCGGGGATCGAGCACTCGATGTAGTTGAAGTTGTGAGCGTCGGAGGGCATGGGCACATACTCCTCGCGACGGGGGTGCCGGGCGACCGGGTAAACCCGCCAATCGCTCGGGGGTAACCCGTACTAGTTCACCGACGGGTCCGGCGGCATCGTCGAGAGCAGCGCGTACTCGCGGCCCTTGCGGCGCAGCACCGCCGCCCACAGCTGCTCCGGGTCCTCGCTGAAGATCTCCTCGCGGCGCGGCGGCTCGACGATCCACGACTCCTCCTCGAGCTCGGCCTCGAGCTGGCCCGGGCCCCAGCCGGAGTGGCCGGCGAACACCCGCGCGCGCCGCACGCCGCCGGCGACGTCGCCGAGGTCGGGGCCGCTGCTGCCGACGAAGCCGAGGTCGTCGTCGATCAGCACGCCGGCGAGCGACGGCTCGTCGAACTCGGCGAGCACGATCACGGAGTCCGACGCGACCGGGCCGCCGACGTAGACGGCCGCGCCGGAGTCGGCGAGATCGGACAGGTCCGGGACCGCTTCGACCACGAGCGTCTCGGCGGGCCGGTTGAGCACGAGGCCCATCGCGCCCTCGTCGGTGTGCTCCGCGATCAGGACAACCGCGCGGTGGAAGTTGGGATCCACGAGCACGGGGGAGGCGATCAGCAGGCGGCCGCGCAGCGAGTCCATGACCCGCACATTGTTACCGTGCCCCGCCGCATGCTCGGCGTCCTCGCGTTCGGCGATTCGATCACCAACGGCGGCGGCGAGCTCCAATGGGGCGTCGCGCTGCAGTCATGGGCGCTGTGGACCTCGCGCGCGCTGGGACTTCCGTACACGCCCTACGCGAGCGACGGCGCCAGGGTGGAGACGGTGATCGACGAGCAGCTCCCGGCCTTCGAGCGCCGCGCCGCCGCGCCGGAGGGCCCGTACGACCTCGGCTGCCTCTATATCGGGACCAACGACGTGCGCGGCTTCGACTGGGACCCGTTCGTCTACGAGCGCGGCCTGCGCGAGGCGCTCGGCTTCCTCGGCGCGCGCTGCGAGCGCACGCTGACCGCGACGATCCCGCTCGACCTCGGCCGCCCGCGGGCGGGCGCGAAGGTGCGGGACGCCAACGCGATCATCGAGCGCTGCGCGCGCGAGGCCGGCGCGCTGCTGGTCGACCTCAGCCGCTTCAGCGGCCGGCGGGTGCTGATGGCCGACCACGTCCACCCGACGGCGTTCGGCCAGATCGCGATCGCCGAGCGCGCGCTCGCCGTGCTCGAGCGCGATGGGATGACCGTCCGCACCCGTCCGGTCGAGCTGATCGCGCCGTCCGAGAGCACGCGCTGGCGGCGCCTGCGTGGTGACGCGACCTACCTCTACCGCCACGCCAAGGTCAGCGCCGACGCGGCGGCGAACCTGCTCAGGCTGCGGGTCGCGCGTCGGCCGCCTCGAGGCTGACCCGGCGCAGGCGCGCGAAGACGCGGCGTGCGCCGACGAGCTCGGCGTGCGGTGCGCCGCGCTCCTGCAGTGTGCGCACGACCGCCTCGCCGTAGCGCTCGAGGAAGGTGTGGCGCTCAAGCAGCGAGGCGCCGGCGAGGTCGGCCTGGGTGACGAGCCGCCGGGTCGCGTCGAGCGCGCCGTCATAGTCGGTGCCCTCGGTGGCGGCGCCCACCGCGCGGCTCCAGTGGGCGAGCTGCTCGCGACCGGGGACGGACCCGAACCAGCCCTGCGCGGAGCCGTCGTAGAGGCCGCGCGTCACCGCGGCGCAGAGCTCGCCGGCCTCGCTCGAGAGCAGCGCTCCGAGTGCCGGCAGCGCGTCGGCGGGCAGCGCGACGGCGCGCACCTCGGGCCGAGCGGCGGCCTCGCCGTTGAGGCGCCGTAGCTCGGCGACGGGGAAGCGGCGGTGCCCGCCGCTCGTGCGCACGACGGCGATCCGCCCCGTGTCGGCCCAGCGCCGGACCGTGCTGGCGGAGACACCGCAGGCCAGGGCGGCCTCGCCGAGGGTCACGGTGGCGCCGGTCGCGGCGGGCGCGGGCAGAGCCAGGCCGCGGGCAGTGCCGGGCTCCGCGCCGGGCGCGTCGGCGATCGGCTCGAAGGCGGGGGCGAGGCGGCTGAGCGGCAGCCCGTCGCGGAGCAGCGCCTCGATCGTGGCCGCCGGCGCCGGGCGCCCGAACGCGTAGCCCTGCACGAGCTTGATCCCGAGGTGGCGCAGCCAGCGGGCCTGGTCGGAGCTCTCGACGCCCTCGGCGATGACGGCGACGTCCATCGCGCTGGCCATCGAGACGATCGCGCGCAGGATGTGGCGGTCGCCCTCGTCCTCGGCGACGCCGGCAATGAACTCGCGGTCGACCTTGATCGCCTCGATCGGGAAGCGCTTGACGTGGTTCAGCGACGAGTGGCCGGTGCCGAAGTCGTCGAGCATCAGTCGCACGCCGAGGTCCTTGAGGCTCTGCAGCACGGCCGTCGGCGAGGACGTCTCTCCCATCAGGACGCTCTCGGTGAGCTCGAGCCCCAGGCGCTCGGGCGGCACCCCGGTCTGGCGCAGGATGGCCTCGAGCTCGTCCGGCAGCGAGGCCTCGGCGAGCTGGCGGCCGGAGAGGTTGACGGTGAGGCAGGGGAGGTCGATGACGGGATCGGCCTCCCAGCGCGCGAGCTGGCGGCAGGCCTCGCGCAGCACCCAGCGCCCGAGCGGGACGATCAGCCCGCTCTCCTCGGCCACCGGCACGAACTCGCCCGGGAGCACGACACCCTTGCGCGGATGGCGCCAGCGGACGAGGCCCTCGACGGCGACGATGCGGCGCTGGTCGAGATCCACGAGCGGTTGGTAGTAGAGCTCGAGCTCGTCGCGCTCGAGCGCGTGGCGCAGGTCGTCCTCGAGCTTGAGGCGCTCGACCATGCGCCGGCGCAGCGCGGGGTCGAAGAGCTCGTACCGCGCGCCGCCGTTGTCGCTGGCGCGCGACATCGCGACGTCGGCGTCGCGCACGACCGCCTCCGCGCCATGGCCCTGGCCGTCGGAGACGGCGATACCGATGCTGGCGTTGACGAAGACGGGATGGTCGCCGAGCACGACCGGCGCGACGAGCGCGTCGAGCAGCTCTTGGGCGACCTCGATCGCGCCGCGCTCCCCGGGCAGGCCTTCGCAGAGCACGCCGAACTCGTCGCCGCCCAGGCGCGCGAGCGTGTCGCCGGGCGGGAGCAGCGCCGCGAGGCGCTGAGCGAGCTCGGCCAGCAGCTCGTCGCCGCGATCGTGGCCGAGGCGGTCATTGACGACCTTGAAGCGGTCGAGGCCCAGCCCCAGCACGGCGACGGTGCCGCCGTCGCGGGCGGCGAGCGCCAGCGCGTGGTGGACGCGGTCGACGAACAGCGTGCGGTTCGGCAGCGCGGTCAGCGGGTCGTGCAGGGCGCGGTGCGCGGCCTCCTGCTCGAGGGCGACGACACGTCGCAGCGCGTCGTCGAGCCCACCGCCGCGGGCGAGCGCTCGGCTGCTCATCCCGCGGAAGCGGTGGCGGCGGTCTCGGGGTCGTGCAGGTCCATCTCCGCGATGAACGCGTCGACGACCATCGGGTCGAACTGGTGCCCGGCGCAGCGGTGGAGTTCCGCGAACGCGGCCGCGACCGTCAGCGCCTCGCGATACGGGCGCGCCGACGTCATGGCGTCGTAGGCGATGCAGACCGCGATCACGCGCGAGCCCAGTGGGATCGCCTCGCCGCGCAGCCCGTCGGGGTAACCGGTGCCGTCGAAGCGTTCGTAGCTCGAGCGCACGAGACGAGCGACAGGAGCGAGCGCCGGCGCGGCGGACAGGATGCGATCGCCGATGAGGGGGTGGCGGCGGATCATGGCCCACTCCTCGGGCTCGAGCGTGCCCCGCTTGCGCAGCACCGCCTCGGGCACGGCCAGCATGCCGATGTCCTGCATCTCGGCGGCGCGAACGATGTCGTCGAGCGCGCCCAGGGGGAGGCCGAGGCGGCGGCCGACGCCGATCGCGTGGGCGGCCACGCCCGGCAGCGCGACGGCCGAGCCGCCGGCGCGGCGCTCGGAGAGGATCTGCAGCAGGACGTCGCGCACCTGGCGCTCAGAGGACAGGCGCTGCCAGCGCGAGCGGGCGCGCAGGCGCTCATGGGCCAGCGCGAGCGCGCTCGTCCCGTCGGACGCCTCGTCAGGGATCCGGGCTTCGCCGCGGACGACGCCGTGGGCCAAGCGCTCGGACACCGCGGCGAGCGCGCGCTGTGCCGAGGCGGCCGGGGTCAGCGCGGGTCCCTCGGCGGGGCCGAGGAACGCATAGAGGGTGCCGTCGAGGCGGTACGCGCGCGCTCCCTGACGGTGGGCGGCGGTCCGGAGCGCATCGCCGAGCCGCTGCGGCAGGGCCGCATCCGGTCCGGCCAGCAGGGCGCTGTCGAGCCCGTCCTCCGGGTGCAGGGCGAGCAGCTCGACGCGCGCAGGGATGCCGTTCAGGCGCGCGAGGTCCTCCTGAAGGTGCGCGCGGGTGCGCAGGCCCGTCTCGATGTCGAAGTCACGGCTGCGCGCGGCGGCGAGACCCGTCCGGAGGCTGGTCTTGGCCTGATCGAAGCTTCTGCTCAGGTTTCTTTGCACATTCTGGTCATCGGCACACGCGAGCGGTTTCCGCACCCCCCCGCGCCGAATCTGCCGACGCTCTCGCCAAAGCTTTCACAATCTCCCGAGGTCCCAGGGCAAGCTGCCAAGCCCTGATCGTGCGCCGAAGCGGGGCCGAGAGAGCGTTTGTGACCAATACTTCGCCGCACTCCACCCGCTGGGGGATCTCCCTCACCGCTCTCGGGGCCATCACCGTCCTGCTCTCCGTCATGCCGACGATGGCGTCCGCGCATCAGCGCGGCTCGCGTGTCGTCGTCATGGAGGACGCAGGCGCCGGCAACGGCCCCGAGCGTGCAGTGCAGGGCCTAGGGGGACGCGTCGAACGTGAGATCCCGCTCATCCGGGGGTTCTCCGCCCGGGTTCCGCGCAGCGCGGTGCGCGCGCTGCGCGGCACTCCGGGAGTCCGCTCCGTCCACGCCGATCGCCGCTTCGTGCTGCGCTCGACGACCGACGCGGCCGCCGCGCCGAGCACCACGCTCGACACGCTGCGCGCCACCGTCGGCGCCGACGCCGTCGCCGCCGGCCCCGCCGACGTCGCGCTGATCGACTCGGGCGTCTCGCCCGACGCCGCGCTCGCCGGCCACGTGGTGGACGGTCCCGACTTCTCAGATGACGCGCGTATCAACGGGCTGCGCCACCTCGACGCCTTCGGGCACGGGACGCACCTCGCCGGCATCATCGCCGCCGTCGCCCCGCAGGCGCGCGTCGTCAACGTGAAGGTCGCCGACCACGAGGGCATTACCTCGCTCGGCAACCTGCTCGCCGGCATCGACTGGGCCGCCCGTCGCGGCGACCGCAACGGTCTCAACGTCCGCGTCCTCAACCTCGCGTTCGGCGCCGAGACGGACGGCGGCTCCTACCGCAACGACCCGCTGGCCTACGCCGTCGAGCAGGCCTGGGACGAGGGTCTCGTCGTCGTCACCTCCGCCGGCAACGGCGGCGATGCCGCCGACGGCCTCGACTCGCCCGCCTATGACCCCTACGTGGTGGCCGTCGGCGCCGAGGACTCGGGTGGCACGGCGACCCTCGCCGACGACGGCATGGCGCCGTTCTCGAGCCGCGGCTCGGACACGCGCGGCCCGGACGTCGTCGCCCCCGGCGTCGCCGTGGTCTCCACCCGCGTCCCGGGCTCCTTCCTCGACGAGGCCTTCCCCGCCGCCCGCGTCGGAGACGGCTTCCGCGGCTCCGGCACCTCGCAGGCGACCGCGGTCGTCTCCGGCGCCGCCGCGCTGCTGGTCGGCGCGCGCCCCAGCCTCGAGGCCGACCAGGTCAAGGCACTGCTGCGCTCGACCGCCCGCCCGCTGGCCGACACCGACACGGCGCTGCAGGGCGCCGGCGTGATCGACGTCGCCGCCGCGGCCCGCTCCGTCGCACCCAACGCCCGTCAGCGCTTCCCGGAAGCCCGCCTCGGCGGCGGATGGCGGCGCGGCTCGGTCCGCAACCAGTACGCGGTCGAGAATCCGAACAGCAACCGCTGGTCGAGCAACCGCTGGTCGAGCAACCGCTGGTCGAGCAACCGCTGGTCGAGCAACCGCTGGTCGAGCAACCGCTGGTCGAGCAATCGCTGGTCGAGCAATCGCTGGTCGAGCGCCGAGTGGGGAGGGGGTTCGTGATGAGTGGTCGCAAATGGAATCCCGCCGTCTGATCGTGCTCTCATGGGGCGCCTTCGACTGAAGCGTGGGGCCCCTGCCGTGTGGGCGCTGAATGCAGCGCTCGCCGTGGGGGCCGTCTTGCTGTACCGGCACG
Organism: Solirubrobacterales bacterium; assembly: GCA_038327685.1. Lineage (GTDB taxonomy): Bacteria > Actinomycetota > Thermoleophilia > Solirubrobacterales > Solirubrobacteraceae > DASQFQ01. Next base: position 7,167 of record JBBQLH010000008.1, on the reverse strand, counting down.
CCGTCACGTCGCCCGCGCCGGTCTCGCACGTGCACATCCCCTGGTGGGCGCTCGCGCTCGCCTTCGCGGCCACGGAGATCTCCGTGGTCCACGTGCACTTCCGCCGTAGCTCGCACACGCTCGCCCTCGGCGAGCTCCCGCTCGTGGTCGGGCTCCTGTTCTGCAAGCCCGGCGGGGTCATGCTCGCCTGGGTGGCCGGCGCGGCGCTCGTGCTCATGTTCACACCGGGCCGCGTCGCGGTCCGCGTCGCCTTCAACCTCGCCCAGCTGGCGGTCACGGCCGGGATCGCCCGCACGGTCTTCCACGCCGTGACCAGGGACGGCGCCGGGCTCGGCCCGCACGTCTGGATCGCCGCCACGCTCGCCGTGCTGCTGGCGGTCACCGCCTCGGTGCTGCTCGTGAACGCGGCGATGTGGCTCTCGGGCGACCGCATCGAGCCGGGCAAGCTCGCCCTGATCGTCGGAATGTCGATCTGCGTCGCGGCGATCAACACGAGCCTCGGGCTCGCGTTGGCGACGGTGGTGGAGACGGACCCCCGCGCGGTCGTCCTCCTGATCGTGCCCGTGCTGGCGGTCTTCCTCGCCTACCGCGCCCACCTCGCCGAGCGCCGCCAGACCACGAACCTCGCGTTCCTGTACGAGGCGGGCCGGGCACTGTCGGGCGCCTCCGAGGTGGCGGCGGGCGTCGCGGGGCTGCTGACCCTCGCGCTGGAGAACTTCCGCGGCGAGGTGGCGGAGGTCTGCCTGTTCCCCGCCGACGGCGAGGGCGAGGCGTCCCGGATCTCGGTCGGCGGCCCGCGCGGGCTCGCGGTCATGGAGCCGCTCGACGAGCCCGTCGCGCGCGAGCTGAGCGAGCTGATGGACCGCAACAGCGCGGCCCGGCTCGTGACCCTGGAGGAGGTGGGCAGCGCGCTCGCCGGCCACCTGCGGCGCCACGGCGTCCAGAACGCGATGATCGCTCCGCTGCCCGGGACTCGCCGCATGACCGGGACCGTGATGGTCGCCGACCGCAGCGGCCTCGGCGGGAGCTTCGGGCGCTCAGAGATCACGCTCTTCGACACGCTGGCCCACCAGACGGGCGCCACGCTCGGCCAGGACCGCATGATGACCAAGGTCGACGAGCTCAAGGAGCTGCAGGTCGAGCTCGAGCGCCAGGCCTTCCATGACCCGCTCACCGGGCTCGCCAACCGCCTGCTGTTCATGAACCGCGTCGACTTCGTGCTCAAGCGCCGCACGGGCAACGCGGCCGTGATCTACATCGACCTCGACAACTTCAAGCCGATCAACGACACGCTCGGGCACGAGGCCGGCGACGCGGTGCTGGTCGGCGCGGCCGAGCGCCTGATGGGCTCGCTGCGTCCGTCGGACACGGCGGCGCGGCTCGGCGGCGACGAGTTCGCCGTGCTGCTGGTCGACATCCCCGAGGAGCACATCGCCGTCGTCGCCGACCGCATCGTCGGCAACCTCACGCGGCCGCTCGAGGTCAACGGCGAGGAGCTGACCGTGGGCGCGAGCCTCGGTGTGGCCTCCGCCAAGTCCGGCACGCTCGACGCCGACGCGCTCGTCCGCAACGCCGATGTCGCCATGTACGTGGCCAAGCACGGAGGCAAGGGCCGCCTCAGCGTCTTCGAACCGCCCGAGGCCGTCGCCGCCTAGAAGCGCGCTACCCGCTCGGCCAGGCGGTCGAGCTCGGCGGGCTCGTTGTAGTAGTGCACCGAAGCGCGCACGACGCTCTCGAGGCCGCGCCGCCCGAGGTCGAGGCGGCTGTGGATGCCGGGCGAGAGCGAGACGTTGATGCCGTCGGCGACCAGCGTCCCGACGACCTCCTCGGTCGTGTGGCCGGCGACGGAGAACGTCACGATCGCGCACAGCTCCTCGCCGCGGTCGTGGAGCGTCACGCCGGCGGTGGCGGCGAGGCGCTCGCGCAACTGCGCCGCCAGGCCGTACACGCGCTCCCGGATCGCCTCGAGCCCCCACTCGAGCGCGTAGTCGACGGCGACGCCGAGGCCGATCTTCGTCGCGTAGTTGGTCTCCCAGTTCTCGAACCGGCGGGCGTCCGGGCGGATGCGGTAGGAGCCGTCTGCCTGCCACTCGGCGGCGTGGAGGTCGAGCAGCGGCGGCTCGAGCCCCTCGATCAGGTCGCGGCGAACGTAGAGGAAGCCGGTGCCGCGCGGCGCGCGGAGGAACTTGCGCCCGGTGGCGGAGAGCATGTCGCAGCCGATCGCGCCAACGTCGACCGGCATCTGGCCGACGGACTGGCAGGCGTCGAGCAGCAGCGGCACGCCCGCCGCGCGCGTCAACGCGCCGACCGCAGCGGCGGGGTTGACGAGGCCGCCCTGGGTCGGGACGTGGACGAGCGAGACGAGCTTGACGCGCTCGTCGAGCATCGAGGCGAGCGCGCCGACGTCGACCTGGCCGTGCTCGTCGTCGGGCACGACGACGACCGCGGCGCCGGTGCGGTCGGCGACCTGGCGCAGCGCGATGTAGTTGCTCGCGTACTCCGCGTGCGTGGTGAGGATGCGGTCGCCGGCCCGGAGGTCGAGCGAGTAGAAGGCCATATCCCACGCGCGCGTGGCGTTCTCGACGATCGCGATCTCGTCGCGCTCGCAGCCGATCAGCCGCGCGATCGCGTCGTAGCTGTGCTCGATGCGGTCCGCGCGCTCGGCCTTGGCCTCGTAGCCGCCGATCGTCGCCTCGCGCCGGAGGTGCTCGATCACCGCCTCGAGCACCGGCTCGGGCGAGAGCGCCGCGCCGGCGTTGTTGAGGTGGGTGACCTGCTCGACGCCGGGAGTGTCGGCTCGGGCGCGGGCGACGTCGATCATTCGCCAGCCGCCTTCCGCGCGGCGATCATCAGGTTGTAGAAGACCTGCGGGGGCAGTCGCGGCTCGAGCAGCGCGCGGTCGACCCGCTGCAGCGCGAGGTAGCCGCGGAAGGCGTACTGGAACCACAGCCACGGGATGTCATCGTGGCGCGCGCTCGCCTCGAGCGTGCGGTTGAACCAGCCGAACCAGTTCGCGAGCAGCTCCTCGCCCTGCACGCGGGCGTCGGTGAGGCCGGAGCCGCTCATCAGGCGCTGGAGGTCCGCGGGGTCGAAGGCGTGGACGTCGACCACGGACTCGAGCGCATGCTCGGCGTCCTCCGGCCGCGGTGGTCCGCCGTTGCTCCCCCCGTACGCGGCGGGCCGGACGCGCACCGCCCGTCGCCACAGCGGGGCGACGCGCATCGCGGCGCGCTTCGGCCAGGCGGCGATGCGATCGCCCTGGCGCGACGGCTCGCCCGCGAAGAACAGGGTGCCGCCCGGGCGCAGCACGCGCGCGAACTCGGCGAACGAGCGCTCGAGCGCCGGCAGGTGGTGGAGCACCGCGTGGCCGAGCACGAGGTCGAAGGACGCATCCTCGAACGGCAGCTCGGCCGCGTCGCAGGCCACCGTCTCGACGGCGAGGTCGAGCCGCCGGGCGTTCGCCTCGAGCGAGTGCAGCATGCCGGGGGAGATGTCCGTGCAGGTGGCCTGGCCGGCGACGCCGGCCTTGAGCAGGTTGAGCGAGAAGTAGCCGGTGCCCGCACCGATCTCGAGCGAGCGCGCGTACGGCCCGGGGTGCGCGCCGAGCAGCTTCGACAGCTTCCCGAGCACCTGCGACGCGCCGACCTCCCCGAAGTCGATCCCCCACTTCGCGTCGTAGTCGTCGGCCGCGACGTCGTGGTAGCGGCGGTTGACGTCGAGGATCTCGTGGGACGTGGGTGGCGCGGCCATCGGGGGCGTGAGGGTAGTCGGCGCGCAACGTGCTGGGCGAGCGCGTGTGGTTCACGCAGCGTCTGCCTAGCTGCGACCCGCCGCCTCCGCGGCCTCGCGCAGACGCTGCGCGAGGTCGCGCGACGGCAGCTCATCCAATCGCCACCGCCACGACCGCCCCGTGGTCCCCGGCATGTTCATGCGCGCGTCGGAGCCGAGGCCGAGCACGTCCTGCGCCTGCACCATCGCGACGCGAGCCGGCGACGCGAAGGCGAGGCGGATCAGCGACCACCACGGCTCGGGCTCGCGCACGCCCGCGTCGTCGATCGCGCGGTCGACGAGCTCGCGGCGCTCTCCCCCGATCGACTCGTACCAGCCGCGCACGGTGTCGTGGTCGTGCGTGCCGGTGTAGGCGACGCGCTGCTCGACGTGGTTGGATGGGTTGTGAACACTGCCCGGATCGGCGGGGTCGAAGCCGAACTGCACGACGACCATCCCCGGCAGGCCGAGGCCGTCGCGCAGGCGCTCGACGGCGGGGGTGATGACGCCCAGGTCCTCCGCGATCAGCGGCAGCTCGCGGTCGAGCGCGCGCGCCGCCGCATCGAACACGGGCCGACCCGGGCCTCGCTTCCACGAACCGCTGAGCGCGTGGCGGGCGCGCTTCGGCACCGCCCAGTAGGCGACGAAGCCGCGGAAGTGGTCGATGCGGGCGAGGTCGAAGAGCTCGAAGGTGCGCTCGAGCCGCGCGGTCCACCAGCGGTAGCCGCGGCGCTGCATCGCCGGCCAGTCGTAGAGCGGGTTGCCCCACAGCTGGCCCTTGTCCGTGTACGCGTCCGGCGGGGTGCCGGCGACGGCGCCGTCCTGGAAGAGCTCCGGGTGCGCGCGATGGTCGGCGCCGCCGGGCGCCACGTAGATCGGGACGTCGCCGATGATGCCCACGCCGCGCTCGGCGGCACAGCCGCGCAGCGCCGCCCACTCGCGGTCGAAGCGGACCTGGTCGGCGACCGCCCCGCGCGGGCCGAAGCGCGCCCAGTCCTCGATCCACGCGTGCTCGCGCTCGCGGAAGTCGAGCTCCTCCGCCTTCGTCACGCGCGCGCCCGGCTCGCCGAGCAGGCCGGGCCAGCACGCGAACGCGGAGGCCGCCTTGTAGGGCGAGCGGTGGCGGTCGGGCGGCCCCAGCGGGAGCATCTGCCACCACGTCTGGCCGGCCTCGGCGAGCCAGTCCACCCACGCGTAGGCGGACGGTCCGAGCCGGCCGCCGGGAAGCGAGGTGGGATGCAGTTGGACGCCGCTGGAACGTGGAAGATCGGTCACGAGACGTTTGGTGGTGGCGCAGGGGGATACTCCGCCCCGAGGTGCCCGTACCCAACAGCAAGAGCGCCCCGCCGCGCATCGTCATCCAGTTCCCGGCGCCGGCCGTCGACGGCGGCCGCTATCCCGTCAAGCGCGTCGTCGGCGACTCCGTCGCCGTCTCCGCCGACATCTTCCGCGACGGCCACGAGATCCTGCGCGCCGTCGTGCGCTACCGCGCGCCCGGCAGCCGCCGCTGGGTCGAGTCGCCGCTGCGCCCGGTCGACGCGCACTTCAACGGCGTGCGCTGGGACGGCGAGTTCAGCGTCGAGACGATGGGCCGCTGGCAGTGGACGATCGAGGCCTGGAGCGATGTCTTCGCGACCTGGCGCGACGAGCTCCAGCGCAAGGTCGCCGCCGCGCAGGACGACCTCGCCGGTGAGCTCTCCGAGGGCGTCGTGCTGCTCGAGGAGGCGGCGACGCGCGCCACGGGCGCCGACCGCAAGGTGATCGAGCAGGCGCTCGGCGAGCTGCGCGCCGGCGGATCGCCCGACGCCGGCCTCGCGCCCGACCTGTTCGCCGCGATGGAGCGCGCCTCCGAGCGCACGGGCAAGACGGCGCTCGAGACGCCGCTGGCGATCGAGGTCGACCGCGTCCCCGCCGCCTTCGCCTCGTGGTACGAGCTGTTCCCGCGCTCGTGGGGCGGGCTGCAGGCGGTCGAGGCGCAGATCCCCGCGATCGCCGAGCTCGGCTTCGACGTCCTCTACTTCCCGCCCATCCACCCGATCGGGGTCAACGCCCGCAAGGGCCGCAACAACACCCTCACCGCCGGCGCCGACGACCCCGGCTCGCCGTACGCGATCGGCGGCGAGGAGGGCGGCCACGACGCCGTGCACCCGGAGCTCGGCACGATGGACGACGTCTGCTCCCTGTGCGCGACCGCGCGCGAGCACGGCATGGACGTGGCACTCGACCTCGCGCTCAACGCCTCGCCCGACCACCCGTGGCTCAAGGCGCACCCGGAGTGGTTCGAGCAGCGCCCCGACGGCACGCTCAAGTATGCCGAGAACCCGCCCAAGCGCTACCAGGACATCTACAACTTCAACTGGGACACCCCCGCCTGGCGCGAGCTCTGGCAGGCGTGGCGCGACGTCGTCGTGCACTGGGTCGAGGCCGGGATCAAGTGCTTCCGCGTCGACAACCCGCACACGAAGCCGTTCCCGTTCTGGGAGTGGCTGATCAAGCAGGTCCACGAGGTCGACCGCTCGGTCGTGTTCCTCGCCGAGGCCTTCACCCGGCGCTCGGTCATGCGCCACCTGGCGAAGATCGGCTTCACCCAGTCCTACACCTACTTCACCTGGAAGAACTCCCGCTGGGAGCTCTCGGAGTACGTCAACGAGCTCGCCCACGGGCCCGAGCGCGAGTACTTCCGGCCCAACTTCTTCATCAACACGCCCGACATCCTGCACGCCTACCTGCAGCACGGCGGCCCCCCCGCGTTCTACTCGCGGCTCATCCTGGCCGGGACGCTCAGCCCGTCCTACGGGATCTACTCCGGCTACGAGCACTTCGAGAACGTGCCGGTGCGCGAGGGCTCCGAGGAGTACCTCGACTCCGAGAAGTACGAGACCAAGCAACGCGCGCTCGACGGGCCGTTGCTGCCCGTGATCCGCCGCCTCAACGAGATCCGGCGCGAGAACCCGGCGCTGCAGCGGCTGGAGAACGTCACGTTCCTCGAGACCTACAACGAGGCGTTGATCGCCTACGTGAAGTCCGTACCGGGCAACACCGTCGTCTGCGTCGTCAACATCGACCCTGCGAACGCTCAGGAGGGCGCCGGCGTGATCCCTGCCCACCTCGGCCTCCCGCCCGCCTTCGCGGTGAACGACCTGCTCACAGGGGTGCACTTCGACTGGCGCATCGGGGGCAACTACGTGCGCCTCGACCCGGGTGCGGCGCACGTGCTGCGCGTCGAGGCATGAGCGACCCCGGCAACTGGTTCGAGAGGGAGCCGCTGTGGTTCAAGACCGCGGTCTTCTACGAGATCCACATCCGCGGCTTCTTCGACGCCAACGGCGACGGCTCGGGCGACTTCCGCGGCATGACCGAGAAGCTCGACTACCTGCAGTGGCTGGGGATCGACTGCAT
>JBBQLH010000007.1:0-62739 GCA_038327685.1 Solirubrobacterales bacterium | reverse complement strand
TCCGCAGCACCGCAACCGAGCGACATGCTCCTGGTCGCGCCAGGCACTGCGGATCTCGGCTATCCCGCTGGGACGTTGCCTGAAGTGATCGAACTCCTTCGAGAGGTCCCGTTCGAACCGGCGATGCAGCTGTCGTCGGTGCTGGCCGCCGAGGTCTACCACCACCCTCGCGACGCGCAGCTGCATCTCAGGCTCGCGGCGGAAATCTTCTGGCCCGCGGGGTTGGCTCGCGTCCGACGGTTCGTGGCCGAAGACCCCGCGCACCTGGTATTCGATCTGCGACTGGTGCTCGTCTTGCAGCGGCTGCTGATCATGCACGCGGCACCAGACCCGGAACCTGCGCGCGGCATCACGCAGCAGGAGCCACGGCCTAAACGACGCCGAGGCTCGCCGAGCGCGCAGCCGGTTCCTGACCTTCGCTGGCGCGCTCGGCGAGCAGTACGTGCTCCGCCTGGTGCGCCGGTCGCTGCTCAACGCCGATGCCGCCGGTGCCGTGCGAGTCCACGGCGAGGTCGAGTTTCATGTCGGCCGTGACCGCCGCGACGGCCCTGACGTAGCGATCGCGTCCGGCCCGGATCTGGTGCTGATCGAGGTGTACTCGGGCCGCATGTCCCTGCAAGCGCGGACCGACGCGAGCTCAGCCGCGCTGGAAGACTTCGTGGAGCGCGCGGTCGCCGGCAAGCTGACCGAGCTCTCCGACCGCATCAACGACCTACTCGCCGGCCATCTCGGTTACGACGAGATTGATCTGGCGATCGTCAGGCAGATCTGGCCGATGCTGGTCCTCGCCGGCGACACGATCGCGCCCACGCCCATGCTCTGGGGTCACCTCCGATCGAGCTGTCCGGGCTGCTTCGTCGACGACGTGCGCGTGCAGCGCCCGATCATCTGCGACCTCGACGACTTGGAATCGCTGCTCGCGCTCGCCGAGGAAGGCAGCCACCTGCCCGAGCTGCTCTCGCAGTTCCTGCGCTCGGGCGCGAAGGAGTTCCCGCCTCGCAACTGGGTTTCCCAGGCCTACGGCCACGAACGCCGGCCGTCGTACGTCGTAGCTCAGTTCGAGCGCGCCATGGACGAGGTCATCTACACGCACTTTGGGGTCCAGCGTGCGACGGACGACGCAGCTTCCCCCGCCCCCTGACCGTCGCATCAGAACGGCGCCTCGCCGTCCCGTACGACACGGGCGCCGGCCATTGGCACCTGCTAAGGCCGCGACCCGGCAGATGGCGAGACGGGACTCGAAACGAGGACACCACGATTTTCAGTCGTGCGGCCTTCACGTCTAAATCTATCCGCGTTGCAGGGAATTCCTGGGTTTCTGGCGACGTGTTCGGCGTCCGCGTTTTCCCGGACTTTGCGGGCGTTTCCCGGACGTTACGGCCCACGGCGGCGGCCGTGGGCCTTTTCGTTGATGCCGCCGCGGCATCGTCGATCAGTAGGGGAGCCGCCCCGCGGTCCGTGCCGGGTTCCGCGTGGCAAAACTTCAGCTCGCCGTCAGCGACGGCTTGCGGGCGCGGATGATCGCCGAGGCCGCGTGCACATGGACGCGATGGGTCTCGCGGATCTCGATCTGGCCCAGACCTGCGTCGCTGAGGGTCCTTCGAACTCGGCGCGGCTGAGGGCGCCGCCGATGCAGCCGGTCCACTGGCGCATGTCCGCGCGCGTGGCGTCGTCCATTTCGAGCGAGCCCGCGCTGCGGACGGCCTGCTCGCACGTCCTGCCGATCACTCACCGGATCCGCCACAGCCTAATCGCAAGGCTACGTCCGCGCGAGCGCTGTGACGATCCACGCGTCCGGGGGGGTGCCGCGCAGCCCGTCGGGCGTGGCGTACAGCCGGCACCTCATCCCGAAGTCACGGCGCTCGCCGGCGTTTGGCTCGACGTCTTCGCCGTCAACGCGGACGCTCGGCGAGCCGAGAAAGCAGTGTTCCTGGGCGGCCTCGTCGTCCTCGATCCTCGTCTGCACGACGGGGATGCGCACGCCCCCGCGCTCGAGCAGTCGATGCAGATGAGGGAGCAGCGCGGCATGGCTCGGGCAGCCGTCGAAGTAGAGAACCTCGATCGTCATCGAGCGCTCATCTGGCGTCGACCGTCTTGCAGGCGGCGACGTGCTCGGCGTTGTCGTGCAGCAATTCGCGCGCCAGGGCGATCACGGCGCTGACGCGCTCGTCTGCGAGGCGGTAGTGGATGCTGCGATGCTCACGACGGGTGGCGACGAACCCGCACCAGCGCAGACACGCGAGGTGGTTGGAGACCTTCGTCTGCGGCTCACCGAGGAGACCGACGAGCTCACCGACGGAGCGCTCCTGCTCGGCAACCAACTCGAGCACTCGAAGGCGCGTGCGGTCACCGAGCACACGGAAGTACTTGGCGAGCAGATCCGCTTCGACAGGGGCGTCCGGGAGACGGAATGGGGAGTTGGCAAGCGCGGATCCCACGTTCCGAAGCCTACCAGGCGTTTCTGATCTCAGAATAATCTGGTATGAATCTCGGTCGTGGAGCGCACCGACGTCGTGCGACTGACGCAGGAGCTCGCCGCGGCGCGGCCACATCTCGACGAGGCTCAGCAGCGACTCGCGCTATGCCTGTACCGGCTGCTCGCCAGGGGCCAGTCAGTGACACCCGCGCGGCTTGCCGAGCAAGCCGGCGTGCCGGCCCACGACGTCGCCGAGCTGCTTGCGCCGCGCTACGGCGTCGAGCTCGATGCAAACGGCTCCGTCGAGGCGTTCTGGGGCCTGACGCTCGCACCGACGCCGCACCGGCTCGCTATCGACGGGCCGCACGCTGCACGCCTGGTGCGCCTGGGACACGCTGTTCCTGCCCGCCCTGATCGGGAGCTCGATCGCCGTCGGGTCGACGTGCCCGGCCAGCGCGGAGGCGATCACCCTCGCGGCAACGCCCAACGACGTCCAGCGGGTTCAGCCGGCAAGCGCGGTGCTATCGATCCGACATCCCGACGACGGCTTCAGCGCCGACACGCGCGCGAGCTTCTGCCGCCACGTGCACTTCTTCGCCTCCGAGGACGCGTTCGCCCGCTGGGCGGGCCGCGCCGAGGGGACGTGCGCCATCTCGATCGACGACGGCTTTGAGATCGCACAGCGGGTCAACTTGGCGACATACCCGTCGTGCCTGGCCGCAGATTCCGGGGCGCCCGCGTGAGGCTCGCAAGCGACGACCCGCTCGCCATCGCCGTCTGCGACGCGATCCACAGCGGCGACGTCGATCGCGTCCATAACCTGCTCGCCGACGCCGCAGAGCTCGCGAGCGCACGCATCGTCGCGGGCGCGGGCTGTGCCGACGAGCGCACGCTCCTGCACATCGCCACTGACTGGCCCGGTCACTACCCCAATGGCGCGCCGATCGTGGCAGCGCTGATCGCTGGCGGTGCCGGCGTCAACGCCCCGTTCGTCGGCCGCCACGCAGAGACGCCGCTGCACTGGGCGACCAGCAGCGACGACATCCACGTCCTCGACGCACTGCTGGACGCCGGCGCCGACATCGAGGCGGGCGGGTCGGTCATCGGCGGCGGCACGCCGCTTGCCGACGCCGTGGCCTTCGGCCAGTGGAAGGCAGCGCAGCGGCTGATCGAGCGCGGCGCCGAGACGACGCTCTGGCAGGCGGCCGCGCTTGGCCTGCTCGACCGCATCGACGACGCCCTCGCCGCAGCACCGCCGCCGGCGCCGGACGAGATCACCCACGCATTCTGGTGTGCGTGCCACGGCGGGCAGCACGCCACCGCACAACTCCTCCTCGACCACGGCGCCGACCGCAACTGGATCGGTCACGACGACCTCACGCCGCTCGACGCCGCCCGCCGCAGCGACGCCGCTGACCTGGTCGTGTGGCTTGAAGACATCGGCGCCCGCTCGAGCATCGCGCTGGATCCCGAGCGTCCCGAGGAGCACACTTGATGGCGCGCATGATCCGACGATTCCTCGTGCCGCTCGCCGTCCTCTACGCCGCCGCCGCCCTCGTCGGGCACGCGCGCGAGCGCACCGGCGCGATCGCCTGCGGGTGCAGCGAGGATTGCTGGTGCAAGCGCCCCGGACTCAGCGCCTTCCGCTGGGTCTTCCCGTTGCGCCACACGCTACGAACGCCATGACGACGTACGTGCTGCTCATTGCCTTGGCTGGCGCGATCGCGCTGCTGGCGGCGAGCCTGCGCATCCACCGCTACTCCAGGGGTCACCTGACAGTGCAGGCGACACTACGCGGGCGCGGCCTCTACGTGAGCAGAACGCCCGACGGCGCGTGGTGGGCCGTGCGCCTGCGCCGCCGTCGGTGCGCGCCGCTCTCGTGGTGGCCCGACCAAGGCGGCGGGCCGCAGGGCAGCGGGGTGCGCGAGCCGCGCCGCCCGCTCGGGCCTGGCCCGCTTGCAGCGGCCGACGCGATTGACCCGCTGGCGGGCGACTGATCCGTCAAGCTCAGGCGCAGCAGTCGTCCTGACAGGCGGTCTCAGCAGGCACCGGGGCGGCGCAGCAAGCCTCCCCGCGCCAGGAGTCACGGCCCTCCTTGACGGCGACCGCGGCAATCAGCAGGGCCGTGAGCGGGTCGGCCCACCACCAGCCGACCACCGCGTTGAGGCCGAGGCCGACGAGAAGCGCGGCGGAGAGGTATGCGCACAGCATCGTCTGGCGGCTCTCGCTCTTGGTCGCCGAGGATCCGAGCGCCTCGGCGACGCGCGCCTTGGCGTTCGCGAGCGGCGGCATCGTGGCGAGCGTGAACGCCGAGAGGCCGATCCCGATCCAGCTCACGCTGGGCTCGTCGGCGACCGCGAGCGAGCGGACCGCCTCGACCGCGACGTAGCCAGCGATCACGTAGAAGCTGACGGCGACCAGTTGCTGCGCGCGGCGCTCGGCATGCTGCGAGGTCGCGCGCGCGGCCGCGAACCGCCACAGCACGATGAAGCCCGCGAACGCCTCCACGAGCGAGTCGGCGCCGAAGCCGATCAGCGCGATCGACCCGGCGGCGAGGCCGGCGCCGATCGCGATCGCGGCCTCGATGCCGTGCCAGCCCACGCCGAGCCAGGCCAGCGCCTTCGCCCGCGCGACCAGCCGCTCGCGATCGGCCGTCGGCGCGACCGGTCGCGCTGCTTCGGCGAGCGGCAGGGTCGGCAGCTCGACCGGATTCACGCTCCGCTCTCCGTCACCGCGGTCGCCGTGAGCGCGTCGAGCAGCGCCGCCGCCTGGTCGGTCAGCTCGTACATGACCATCTTGCCGTCGCGTCGCGAGCGCGCCAGGCCGGCGCCCTTCAGCAGGCGCAGATGGTGGGACACAAGCTTCTCGTCGCGCCCGAGCACCCACCCGAGATCGCATACGCATGCCTGCTCGCCCTGACGCAGCGCGATCGCGATCGCGAGCCGCGTCGGGTCCCCGAACGCGCTGGCGGCGCGGGCCAGCGTGTCGAGTTGCTCGAGCGACGGTTGCGCCGCGCGCAGCCCCTCCGCCTTCGGAAGGTCGAGGCAGAGCAGGTCGCACGTCTCGGGATCGGTGCTCATAGGGCAACCTCTCGAGGTGACCGAGTGGTTGGGGTCGTGAAGGTTTCTTTCCGAGGGAGGGTGATGAGGCCCGACCGGAGGGAGGGCCGTCCCTGAGACTGCTCGGCGTATAGAGCTGACCACCGCCGGAAGAGGGCCCTCGGTGCTTGCCGCTGCGACGGCCCGCGTGAGATTTGCCCCTTCCGGCGGTGTGAGGCACCCAGAGCGGCAACAGGGCGTTGCCCCACCGAGGGCCTGCCTATGAGCACCCGCCACGGTACCTCGCGGTCGGCCGCGGTCAAGACGACCTCGAGCGAGGAGGACCACGCATGGCCGCTATCTGCGGGATCGACTGGGCCAGCGAATGGCACGACGTGCGCATCGCCGAGCAGGAGTCCGGAGCGCTGATCTGCCAGCGACGCTTCGCGCACGACGAGGCCGGCATCTGCGCGCTGGTCGAGCTGCTGGCCTGCCAGCGCGTCGAGCGGGTCGCGATCGAGCGTCCCGACGGGCTGCTGGTCGGCCGGCTGCTGGCCGCCGGCATCCGGGTGCTGGCGATCCATCCCAACCAGGTCAAGGCCGCCCGTGACCGCTTCCGCGCCGCGGCCGGCAAGTCCGACGAGTTCGACAGCTTCGTGCTCTGCGAGCTGGCGCGCACCGACAGCCATCGGTTTGCTGCGCTCGCCCCGTCGGGCGACGAGACGCTCGCCCTGCGCGCGCTCGCCAGGGCGCGCGAAGACCTCGTCTGCGCGCGCGTCGCGCTGGCCAACCAGCTGCGCGCCCAGCTCGACGCCTGCTGGCCCGGCGCGACGCGCATCTTCGCCGACATCGACAGCCCGATCGGCCTCGCGTTCCTGGAGCGCTACCCCAGCCGCGCCGACGCGCGCGGCCTGGGACCCCAGCGCCTGACCGGCTTCCTGTCGCGCCACGCCTACTGCGGCCGCAAGACCCCCGACGAGCTGCTCGAGCGGCTGCACAGCGCCCCACGAGCCGTCCTCGGCGAGCTCGAAGCCGACGCCCGCCGCGCCACGGTCCTTGGCCTCGTCCGCGCGTTGCGCCCGATCGTCGGCCAGATCAGCGAGCTGACCAGCCAGATCCGCGGCGCCATCCGCGCCCACCCCGACGGCCCGATCTTCCTGTCGGTCTTCCGCGACCCCAAGTCGGTCCTCTGCGCCGCCGGGCTGCTCGCCGAGATCGGCGACAACCGCGCCCGCTATCCCCACCGCGACGCGCTCGCCGCCGACGGCGGCCAAGCCCCCGTCGCGATCGAATCCGGCAAGCGCAAGAGCGCCGCGTTCCGCTGGGCCTGCGACAAACGCCTGCGCAACCACCTCGCCGTCCTCGCCGACAGCAGCCGCCACCACCACCCCTGGGCCGCCGACATCTACCAACGCGCCCGCGACCGCGGCTGCGATCACCCCCACGCCATCCGCATCCTCGGCCGCGCCTGGACCCGCATGCTCTGGCGCTGCTGGCAAGACGGCGTCCCCTACAACCCCACCCAGCACCGAGCAGCGGCGCGCCACCTCACACAACAGGGTTGACACAGGGCGTCTCACGGCCCGACCAACGCTAGCACGCACGTTCGTATGGATGTACGAATATCCGGATTTGCGGCGTCTCGCTCATGGCCCATCTACTAGGGCCAGTAGTAGCTATGCTCCAGCGCGATGCGCCCGCCCTCGCAGATCCTGGTCGTGCTCGCGAGCTTTGTTGTCGCGCTCGTCCTCGTTGCCTGCGGCGGAAGTGAGAACGGAGGCGCCGCCGGTACCGGTGAGGGCAAAGCGGCGGCTCCGTCGTCCGGTGGCCGGCGCGCAGAGCTCGAGCACATCCATGGGCTCGGGATCGACCCGGGGTCAGGAAGGCTGTTCGTGGCCACCCACTTCGGGCTCTTCGAGGCGGCCAAGGACCAGGTGAAGCTGCAGCGCGCGGGTGCCAGCCGCCAGGACATCATGGGCTTCTCGGTCGTTGGAGCCGGCCGCTTCATCGGCTCGGGCCATCCCGATCCCAGCCAGAACCTGCCGCCGAATCTCGGCTTGATCGAGTCGCGCGACGGCGGCAAGTCGTGGAGGAACGTGTCGCTGCTCGGCGAGGCGGACTTCCACGTCCTGCGGTCGACGGGGCGGCAGGTGTACGGGTTCGACAGCGGGACGGGGCGGCTGATGGTCTCGACGAACGGTGGTCGTTCGTGGGAGAAGCGGACGCCGCCGGCGGGGATGTTCGACCTCGCGATCGACCCGCGCGACGAGCGGCGGATCGTGGTCTCGACCGAGCGCGGCCTGTTCATGTCGCTGAACGCGGGCATGGGCTGGCGGCCGCTGCGTGAGGACGTCGCGGGCCTGGTGGCCTGGCCGGCGCCCAACCGACTGTTCCTGGTCGATGCGCAAGGCGGCGTCTCCCGTAGCAGGAACGCTGGCGGCTCCTTCGATCGTGTGGGCTCGATCGGCGGCCAGCCGGCTGCGTTCGTCAGCGCAGGCAACGACCTGTATGCGGCGACCGGCGATGGCAACGTCGTGCGATCGACGGACGCCGGCGCGAGCTGGGCCGTGCGCGCCACGCCCTGACGCGACGATTGGGTCAGGGCTCGGTGACGCCGGCAGCCTCGTCGGCGTAGGCGTCCGGAGAGCGCTCGAACGTCTCCTGGCAGCCCGGTGAGCAGAAGAAGTGCTCGCGGCCGCGGTAGGAGCTTCGAAGTGCGGAGCTGGGATCGACGGTCATGCCGCACACGGGATCGACCGCGGTCTCGGTTCCGGTGGCGTGCGGGTGTTGGTCACCGGTGATGTAGTCGTCGGGTTCGGCCTCGAAGGCGTGCAGGCAGTGCTCGGAGCAGAAGTAGTACGTCTCGCCGTCGACGGTCTTGGTGATCGCCTTGGCGCGGTCGACCTTCATCCCGCACACCACGTCGGTGGCGCCGCGGCGCGCGGTGAGCCAGAACAACGCCGCGAAGACGACGACCCCGACGATGTTGAGCGCGAGCTTGTAGTCGACTTTGATCGATCCGAAGATGTCGTCGCGCGAGGGCCGAGCGCCGGTCGGGATCGCGCCGACGACGCCGAAGAGCCCGTCGATGACCAGCGCCGCCAGCACCATCGTGATGAACATCAGCGCCGTGATCCGCAGCGTGAACGCCCAGCCGTAGTACTTGCGGTAGATCGCGAGGATCGGCAGGACGATGAGGTCGGCGAAGATGAACGCCATCACGCCGGCGAATGAGATCCCGCCGGACCATAGAACGGCCGCGAGCGGCACGTTGCCGACCGAGCAGACGAAGCTCAGCACGGCGATCAGCGGGCCGACGACGACGTTCTCGAGCGTCGTGATCGCGGCGGGCGCGTCCTTGACGAAGAGCCCGTTGAAGAAGTCGTTGCCGAGCTGAGCGATGAACCCGGCGAGCAGGAAGCCGATCGTGATCTCCTTCCACAGCATCTGCCAGTCGCCGCGGAAGTTGTGGGCGACGTCCGACCACGCACCGATGCTCGTCAGCTGCTGGCGCCAGGGCATCTGCTCGCCGGCCGTGTGGTGCTGGTGGCCGGTGTCGGCGTGCTGCGCGTGCTCGCGGGCCTGCTCTTCGAGCCGGGGCGAGACGAAGAACCGCAGCAGCACGGCCATCAGGGCGATCATCACGATCCCGCCGAGGTACTCGGCGAGTGTGAACTGCCAGCCGAGCAGCACCCAGAGGACGAGGCCGAGCTCCCAGACCAGGTTGGTCGAGGCGAACTGGAATGCGAGCGCCGATGCCGCCGAGGCGCCCTTCTGGAACAGCGACTTGGCGATCGCGATCGCGGCGTAGGAGCACGAAGAGGAGGCGGCGCCGAGACCGGTCGCCTTTGCGATGGGGGCGACGCCGCCCCCGGCGAGCGCGTTTTCGATCCGCCCGCGCGGGACCCAAGCCTGGACGATCGCGGAGATCGCGAAGCCGAGCACGAGCGCCCACCAGACCTCCCAGGCCATCAGGAAGGCGTCCTTGAACCCGTCGGCGATGACGCTCACCAGTCGCTCATCTCTGCTCGGACACGCTCGGGAACCCGCTCGGGCGCCTTGTCGGTGTAGGGCCCGGCGCGCTTCTTCTCTTCGCGATTCGCCATCGCGGCGAGGCTACTACACTGCATAGTTGATGCGTCGCGTCCTCGCGCTAACCGTCGCGGCGCTGCTGCTGTGCTCGGTGGCTGCGTCGCCGGCACTCGGCCATTCGGCCTTCCTGGGCTCGACGCCCGAGCCGGGCACGCGACTCGGAGCGTCGCCACGCGAGGTCTCGCTGAAGTTCACCGAACCGCTCAACGAGCGGCTGAGCAAGGCCAGCATCGTCGCGGTCCCCGGCCGTGAAATCGTGCGTGGCGTCGCACCGAGCGCGTCGGGCAAGCGGCTGTCGCTCAGGGCGACGCAGCCGCTGCGGCGGGGCGCCTACCGGGTGCGCTGGCACACGGTCTCGACAGAGGACGGCCACGCGCTCGAGGGGTCGTTCTCGTTCGGGGTGCGCGCCGCGGCGGTCGGCGGGGAGCACGAGGTCCAGCAGAGCCCACTCGCGCGCGACGGCTGGCTGCGCGTCCTGGCGCGCTGGTTCATGTCCACGACGCTGCTGCTCTTCACGGGCGGGGTGATGCTCGACGCACTGCTTCGCCGTGGCGGCGGCCTGTGGCTGGCGCCCGCGTCGCTCGGTGAGGAGGCGCCTGCGCTGGACCGCGCTCATGTCGAGCGCCGCTACCGGCGTCTGATCGTCGAGCTCGGGTTGGCGGCCGCAGGCGCCGCGGCATTGAGTGCCGTGGCTGACGCAGCTGACGCCGCGGAGGGGCTCTCCGCACGCGGCCTGCGCGACTTCCTGCTGGCCAACATGGCGGGGCTGGATCGTGTCTGGGCAGTCGCGCTGCTGCTGCTCGCCTGCGTGCTTGCGGCCCAGCGTCTGCGCGCGGCGGCACTCGCGGCAGCGGGTGCGCTTGCCGGCGTGGCCCTCTCCGGTCACGCGAACGCGGCCTCCCCGCGGGGACTTGCCGCCGCCAACGACTGGCTACACCTCACGGCCACCAGCGTGTGGCTGGGCGGCATCGCGATCATCGTGATCGTCTGGGCATCACGTCTGCGCCGAGGCACATCGGCCGAGCGGCTCGCGGTTGCCCGCCATGTGCTGCCACGGTTCGGGCGTCTCGCGCTGCCCTCGTTCGCGGTCGTGGTCGCGACCGGGCTCGTGTGCGCCGTGATCGAGCTGGGCCATCTGCGCGCGCTGTGGGAGACCGACTACGGCCGCGTGCTCATGGTCAAGGTCGCGCTGGTCGCGTGCATCGCGGCCGCGAGCTACATGCATGCGCTGCGTCTGCGCCCGCGTCTGTTGGCGGCGAATCCGCACGTCGACGCGCGCTTGGAGCGCCGCCACTGGGGGCTGCTGCGCGCCGAGCCGGTACTCGGCCTGGGGGTGGCTGCGGCGGTCGCGCTGTTGGTCGCCTTCCCGCTGCCGCCGCGCCAACTCGGCGACGCCAACGAGGCGAAAGCCGCCGCGCCTGTGGTCTGCAACGGATGCCCGCTGCCCGCTCCGCGGGCGCGTGAGCTCGCCGTCGCCGAGCAAGGCGGCTCCGACGTCGTCGCGGCCTGGGTGCGACGCGATGGCGATCGGCTGACCGGCACCGTCCGGTTGTATGGCCTCAGCAAGCGGCCTGCGCGCGATCCGTTCACGGTCGTCGGCGCCCGCCAGCGCTCGTGCGGCGCGGGCTGCGCGCGCTTCGTCACCGTGCGGGCGCCCAATGTGCTCGTCGTGCGCGTGCGACAGCGCGGCCGCGCATACCTGGCCCGGCTTCCGGTGCGGTGGCGCGCGGGCAGCGAGGCCCGTGCGCGCCGGGTGCTCGTGCGGGCGCAGTCGGTGATGCGCGCACTTCGTAGCGCGCGCGAGGTGGAGCGCGTGAGCAGCGTTCCCGGGATCTACGCCGTTACCGACTACCGCCTCAAGGCGCCCGACCGGATGGCTTTCCACACCAATGGCAAGGTCGAGAGCATCGTCGTCGGGCGAAAGCAGTGGACGCGCGGGCAGCCCGGCATCCCCTGGGAGAAGGGCGAGTTCGGCGGCGGGCTTCCGTTCCGGACGCGCAGCTGGTTCACCTGGACCAGCTACGCCCGTCACGTCTATCTGCTTGGCGAACGTGACCACCGCGCCGTGATCGCGCTGATGGACCCCGGCACACCGGCCTGGTGGCGACTGACCATCGACACGCGTACCCACCGCGTGCTGCACGACCGCCTCCTCACCTACGGACACTTCATGACACAGCGCTTCTTCGCCCTCAATGAGCCGTTGCGTATCGAGCCACCGCGCGGGAGCACGGATGGCCGCTGACCTCGAGCCGGCGGCTGCGGAGCCACCCGCCGAGAGGTCGCGTTGGCGGTGGCTGGGCCACGTCGCGCGCCTGCTCGGGGTCCTCGCCGCCACTGGCCTGGTCGCCCTGCTGATCTACGGCGTGCTCGCCCGGAGCCCGGACCGCACGATCGACGACAGCCTCGCCGACACCAGGCCGATCGCCGCGCCGGCCTACCGCCTTGAGGTCCTGCGCCACGGCACGCTCGGCGCCCGTCTGGAACGCAGGATCGCTCGCGCGCTCGCCGACGGCTGGGTCTCCTCACGGGAGCTGCGCGGAACCCCGTACGCGCTGAACATCTGGGCGTCATGGTGCGTCCCCTGTCGCGAGGAGGCGCCAGTGCTGGTCCGCGAGTGGCGCCGACAGCGACCCCGCGGCGTCCTGCTCGTCGGCCTGGACATGCAGGACGTCCGAGAGGATGCGCGTGACTTCATGGACGAGTTCCAGATCGACTACCTCAATATCCGCGACCCCACCAACGACACCGCCCACCGATACGGCGCGACGGGCGTCCCCGAGACGTACTTCGTCAGCGCTCGCGGCGACGTCGTCAACCACGTCATCGGCGTGGTCAGCGCGCAGCAACTACAGGTCGGCATCGCCGCCGCGGTGAGCGGCCGCCCGGAGGCCGCGCGCCAGGGCGGCGAGGAGCGGCCACCGCGCTGACCCCGTCTACGACGTCGGCTTCTGACGCAGCGCGCGAACGGCGCGCCGCGACCCGAGCAGCCCGGCTGCCCCGAGCAGGAGCGGGACGATCGCCATCGCGAGCATGCACAGCTGCGCGGCGACGAGCGGTAGGCTGACCTCGGAATGCGCGGTCGCCTGCTCGGTGCGCAGCGCGACGACGAGCAGCGCGCCGACGACGACCGTCGCCCAGGCCAGCAGCGCGAGGGGGAGCTCCCAGCGCGGCCGCTGACCGAGCAGGTAGTCGACGCGCTCGGGCGCGATCCCGACGACCGCGGCGTCCGCGCGCTCACCGAGGACGAGCAGCGCCGCTGCCAGCGGCCGCGAATCACCGCGGTGCGCGTCCACAGCCGCCGAATCGGCTGCAAGCTCGGCGAGTGCCGCGTAGCGATCACACAGTCGCCGCAGGACCGGCAGGAAGAACAGCGAGTCGCTCAGGATCCGCGCGAAGAAGATCCGCAGCGGGTCGCGGAAGCGGGCGTGGTGCGCCTCGTGCGCGAGCACGGCGTCCAGCTCCTCGGACGCCAGCGCCGCGAGCGCGCCGGTGGAGACGTAGATGCGCGCCGACAGCAGCCCGGCGCAGAACGCCTGCGGGCGCGCGGCGTCGAACAGGATCGCGCCGCCGACGCCGGCGTCACCGAGCAGGCGCAGCTCGGCGAAGAAGCGCCGCCGTGCGCGGACCTGGCGCAGCGCCGAGCGCACCGCGAGCGCGAGCACCGCGAAGGCGACGCTCCCCAGCGCAAGCGCGACCACGGAGCCAGGCGTCAGCTGCGGGAGCACGAAGCTACGACAGGCCGCGAATAGGGCCTGCGACGACGGCGCCGCGGTCGTGACCGAGCCGAGGGCGACGTAGAGCGCCAGCGCTGTGACCGCCGCGCCGGCGAGGCCGACGACGAGTTGGAGGCGGAAGATTCCGCGTGCCTTGGTCACTTGCGGGCGTGGCGTCGCAGCTGCTCGCGACGCTTGGGGTCGAGCTCGGCCATTTGACGTGCGAACTGCACGAGCGCGGCGTCGCCGTAGAGCTCGACCAGCTCGCCGACCTCCTCCTGCGCACGCGCCTGGTGGTACTGCTCGCGGGTCATGGCGGCGGCGTAGATGTCGGTCTTTCCATTTCGCCGGCGCGTCAGCAGGCCCTTGCGGTCAAGGCGCGCCATGATCGTCATGATCGTCGTGTACTTGCGCTCCTTGGAGCAGCGCGCGTTCAGCGAGTCCATGATCGTGCGCACCGGCGCCTCGTCGACGCGCCACATCTCCTCCATGACCTCGGCCTCGAGGTCGTGCAGCCGGGGTGGGATGACGGGCGCCGTCACTGCCGAACAGCGTAACCCGAGTCTGTCGGGGAGTCGGGCGCCGGCTGCTCGTCGAGGGCGGCAAGGCTCGCGCGCAGCTGCTGCTGGCGGCGGTGCACCTCGGCGGCGGCGTCCTCGCGCGGCGCCGGGCAGCAGGCCGCACGCCGGCCACGACGCAGCTGCCAGGCCACATGCAGCGGACACCCAAGCGCAGCCGCCACGACGACCACGACGAGCGCGGTGCTCACGACCGCGTGGCCGTCCGCTCGCTGCCCTGCATCCGCTCGATCTGCTCGCCGAGGCGCTCATGCTCCTCGCGCAGCTGCTCGAGCGAGGTGGCCACCGGCTGTTGGCGGTCACCGCCGTCCTTGCGCATGCCCTTGGCCATGAACCACATCATCGCGCCCATGCCGACAGGGCACGCGAGGGCGGCGACACCCAGCAACACGCTCTCCATCTCGGTTCTCCTCTGTCGTGGAGCAAGTTACTACGACGGAGAATAGTAGATGGCTAGACGCTCTGGAAGAAGTTCAAGCCCAAGCGGTCTAGGAACTGCTGCACCTCGATGTTGAGGCGGAAGAGCTCGCTGTTGAGCACGAGCACTCCCATCGCGATCAGCACGAGGCCTGAGCCGACCTGGATCCCCGCGTAGTGGCGCTTGAAGAACCCGAACGCGCGCGTGGCCGAGTTGAACGCCGCGGCCGTGAAGAGAAACGGCAGTGCCAGGCCGGCCGAGTAGACCGCGAGCAGCAGCGCGCCCGTGCCCGTGCCGTCGCTGGTTGCCGCGAGGCCGAGGATCGCCCCGAGCGTCGGGCCCACGCACGGGGTCCAGGCGATCGCAAATGCTGCGCCGGCGACGACCGGGCCGCCACGCCCGGCGCGCTCGATCAGACCGTGCGGGCGAAACTCGCGGTTCAGGCGCGTGATGAATACGGAGCCCACGAACAGCGCGCCCATGACGATGATCGCGACGCCCGCGACCTTGTTGAGCATCGGCCTGGAGTCGAACAAGAACGAGCCGATCGCCGTGGCGCCGAGGCCGAGCAGGATGAACACGGTCGAGAAGGTGGCGACGAACAGCGCGCTGCGGCCCATGACACGCGGATCGACGCGTCGGCTCTGGAGGCCGGCTGGCTGGACCCCCGAGACCGTTGCCAGGTACGCCGGGACCATCGGCAGGCAGCACGGTGAGACGAACGACACGATGCCCGCCGCGAAGGCGAGCACCAGCGAGGGCGTCTCAACCATGAAGCGCGAACCGCCTGATGTCGGCCTCGAGCTTCGCCTGCGTCGCGTAGGCGCCGATGTGCGTGAACGCCAGCCGCCCGTCGCGGTCGTAGAACGCCGTCGTCGGCCAGGCCCGGCCGCCGCGGAACGTCCGCGCGACGCTCGTGTCCTCGTCGTAGTAGTGCGGGTAGGGCACCGGGAACCTCTTCAGGAAGCTCGCGGCGTCGGAGCGGCTGTCCTGGGAGTCGACGCCGAGGAACGCGACCCGCCCGTCATAGCGCTTGGCGAGGCGCTGGAAGAAGGGGAACTCGTAGCGGCAGGGGCCGCACCAAGACGCCCACTGGTTGACGACGACCGGGGCGCCCCGCAGCGCCGCCAAGCGAGAGCGGAACGCCGAGGGCCCACCGTCGAGCAGCTGATCTGACTGCGCGCGCAGCTTGGCGAGTTGTGTCTGCAGCACGCTTGCCGGGTGACGCGAACCGCTCGAGACGCCGCCGACCTGGTCTGTCCCGCAGGCGGCAAGCATCGCGCCGCCGACCACGGCCGCGGCAACGATGGCAAGCGAAGTACGGCGGCTGGCACGCGTCATCTACTAGCCTCGATAGTAATGCGTCCGGTTCTGTTTCATCTCGGTCCGCTCGCCGTCCACAGCTGGGGCGTGTTCGCCGCGCTCGCCCTCGCGCTGGCGGGCCGGGTGCTCGGCAGCGAGCTGCAGCGTCGCATCGGCCGCCGCGACGCGGCCTTCGCGATCACGCTCGCCGCCGGCGTCGGCGGTCTCGTCGGCGCACGCGTGTACTGGTTCTTCGAGCACCTCGGCGACGCCTCGATCACCGACTCGTTCTCGGGTGCAGGATTCACGTGGTACGGCGGCGTCCTCGGAGGCGCCGGCGCCGTCCTGCTCGTCGCCCGCATCAAGCGCGTCGCCGTCCTCCCACTGCTCGGTGCGAGCCCGCCGGCGCTCGCGCTCGGTTACGGCGTCGGGCGGATCGCCTGCCAGCTGGCCGGCGACGGAACCTACGGCAAGCCCAGCGACCTGCCGTGGGCGATGAGCTACCCGCACGGCGAGGTCCCCACGACGCAGCGCGTGCACCCGACGCCCGTCTACGAGACGCTGACGAGCGTGCTCATCTTCGCCGTGCTGTGGAGGCTGCGCGAGCGCGTCTCCGCCGGTCGGCTGTTCGCGATCTACCTCGTGCTGGCCGGGCTCGAGCGCTTCCTCGTCGAATTCCTGCGCCGCAACGAGCACGTGCTGCTCGGCTTGACCCAGCCCCAGCTGTTCGCCGCCGCGATGATCGCCGCGGGCGTGGTAGCGCTCGCCTGGCGCCCGCAGCGGCAGCTGATGCCCGTCCCCGGGGATATCGCGGCGGCGCCTACCGCAGCGCCGCTTCCACGGCGCGGCGGAAGGCGTTGATTCCGAACGCGCCCTCCAGGCGGGCGGCGACGCGACCGTTGCGATCGAAGGTGAACAGCCACGGCTCGGTGCGCAGGCGGAACGCCAGCAGCTGGGGCCGCAGGCCCCTGTTGGCCTCGTTGTCGACGTAGACCTCGTTGTGGATGAAGGTCACGCGGTCGCGGAACTCGCTCTCGAGCTGCAGCGCGATGTCCGTGACGGGGCCACACACGCGCGACTGGCACAGCTGCGGCGTCGAGAAGAGCAGCGCGACCGGTCGCTTGCCGAGCACGTCCTTGAAGTCGACCTTGTGCATGTCGTCGGGCGGGATGCGCGTGTCGATCTTCTCGACGTCCCCGCTTACGGAGGCAACGGTCGGCGTGCTGATCGGTGGCGGCGCCTGCCGGACATCCGGGATCGGACTCGAGCGCCGCACCGTGATCCGCGTTGGGGCGCCCATCAGCTGGCCGTTGGCCTCGGTCACCGCGAGCACCGCGTAGCGACCGGCCGCCGGGAACGGGACCTGCGCGGCGTAGATCGCCTTGATGTCCGCCGTGTCGGCCGCAGCGGTACGCGACAGGAACGGCGCCGCCGGGACGATCGAGTCCGCCGGGGCCGGATACGGGCCTCGGGCCTTGGCGCCCGGCGAGCGGGCGACGTACACCGCCGACTTGCCGTACACGAACTTGTTGTCGGCGTCGAGCACGCCGAAGGCCAGGCGCTGCGTCCCGGGCACGAGCACCGACGTCGCAAGCCCGATCTTCGGCCCTGCCTTGACGGTGTCCGCGATCGCCTGCAGCGAACGGCCCTGCACCGCCGGGAAGTCGGCGGCGCTGACCCGCTCAGCGGGCTGGAGTGCCGCCGGAAGCCGCGAGCTGCCGGTAGCGGGGCGCTTGCGCGATCCCGATCCCGAGCCAGACCCGCAGGCAGCGAGGGTCGTCGCGGCGACCACGACGGCGACGACGGCGACGACGGGGAGCGCATCGTGGACCGAGAGCCCATCAACTACGCAGCATCGTAACCAGGCGCTGCGGATGCAGGTTCACAGGCGTGCCGCCGTCGGCTCCGGACCACACGTTCCTCTTCGCGGACCTCGCCGGGTTCACGGCGCTGACCGAGGCGATGGGCGACGAGAGCGCCGCGAGACCGGACGGCCGCCGTGCGCGCACGACCTGTTCGCCGTCGCCGCCGAGTTCGGCGACGCAGCCGTCGACGCGCTCCGGACCGTGCTCGCCTGCTACGAGGCGATGCGCGCCACCCACGACCTCACTCCCTGACCGGAACAGCGCCAAACCCCCTGGCGTACATGAGGCCTCGATGCCCACGCGGCAACCCGCCGTCGATACGCTCGGGGTCGCTGCGATGAGCGCCTCCGACACCAGCCCGACCGTCACCGAGGTGCTGCGCTTCGAGGACCTTCCGCTCGGATCGCGTGGCACGCGCCGTGCCATCGCTCGCTGGAGCGACGGGACCGAGAGCGCAGTGCTGACCTGGTACGCCGACGAGATCCTGATCTGCGAAGGCGACCTGATCGGCAAGACCCGCGAACAGCTGCGATCCCTGCACTTCCGCAGGGGCCGCGACTGGCTTCAGTCCTGACCGTCGCCGCCCGCTGACCGGGCCGACCCGCCACCCGAGGGTGGCACGCCCTGGCGGGCGTGCGGGTGGCGGGGGATCGGCCCGCCAGCGGGGCGGGCCACAACCTCAGGAGGACCTGATGGCCGCCACCATCCCCGAGGCCGGGCGCCGCATCGCGCTCGACGAGATCCGCGTGCCGGAGAATGTCCGCGCGCTCGATGACACGCACGTGCAGGCGCTCGCCGGCTCGCTCAAGCTGCAGGGAATGCTCGTCCCGGTCGTCGTCCGCGACGACGGCGACGGCTTCGAGCTCGTGGCCGGCTTTCACCGGATCGCCGCTGCGCGCTCGCTCGGTCTGGCGGACGTGCCGGTCGTCGTACGTGATGTCGACACCGAGGACGCCGATCGGGCGGTCGAGAACATCACGCGCAAGCAGCTCAACCCCTACGAGGAGGCCAAGGCCGTCCACGCGATGCTCGCCCGCGGCCTCACGGAGGACGGCGCCGCGCAGGCACTCGGCTGGCCGAAAAACCGCGTGACCTCGCGCGTGAAGATCCTCGAACTGCCCGAGCGCGCCCAGCAGCTGATCGGCGAGGACGTCATCCACCTGGCCGCCGTCGACCAGCTGCGCACGATCGGCACGGTCGCGCCGGAGCTGCTGGACGCCGTCATCGCCTACCTCGACGACGGCAACGCCTGGGCCGCCGAGCGGCTCACGCGCGAGCCGGGCTGGGTGCTCGACGCCGCCCTGACGCACGCCGGGAACAGGAAGGTGTTCGCCGCCTACCTGCACTCGGCGAGCGCGCACGAGGTCGCCGAGTTGCGCCTCGGCAAGAAGACCGAGCAGCTCTACGCCGACGCCGAGAGGCTGCACTGCCAGCTCGACCGCTACGCCTACGGGCCACCCCAGGTCCGCTTCAACGACAGCGATGTCGACCAGGCGCGCGCCGCCGGCGTGCTCATCGAGTTCCAGACCGGGAGGCCGATCATCGTCGACCGCCCGCTGTACCGCGAGCTCGTCAAGGGCGCGATCAAGCGCACCCACGACCACCTCCACGCCAAGGCGACGGCGGTCGCGAAGGAGAAGAAGACCGCCCGCGCCAACCAGCAACCGGCGGACCCGGTCACCACGGCGAAGCGGGAGCGTGACGCGCAGCTGCGGGAGCTGACCGACCAGGCGCACGGCCCCAACCTCGACCTCGGCCACGCCCTCGTCCACAACCTCACGACCGTCGACCCCGGCGACATGGACGTCGTAGTCGATCCGCAGCCGGCCGCGGCTGCCGTCCTTGCGGGTCTTGGTGACGTCGCTGCGCAGCTCGTCGACGACGAGCCGGACGCCGCCGGCGGCGATGCGGGCGATGCGCTCCCCGGCCTGGGTGTACGGCGAGCTGTCGTGATCGGCACCGAGCAGCGCGCCGACGAAGAACCGCGCGACGACCACCGCGACCCGCAGGCCGCGCTGTCGTGGCTGTGGACCTTCATCGACGGCGCGAAGACCGCGGGCGAGCTCTACGGCCGCGCGCTGGTCGTGATCGCAGCCGAGCAGCACGCGACGCGACTGGTCGTGCCCTCGAGCCAGCGGATGCCGGCCACCCGCTGGAGCTCGCACTAGGACATCGCGGCGAAGGCGCTCAAGAAGCTCGTCGGCCCGCACGTCCCCGCGTCGCTGAGCAAGCTCGAGCAGGCCGTCAAGCGCGCCCACGCCGCCTACGACAAGGCCGAGACCGCGGCGCACGAGCAGCAGCGCGCCGAGCGACAGGCCGTCGAGGCCGAGCCCGACGACGGCACGGCCGACGACGAGCCGGACGAGGAGCTCGACGAGGCTTCGTAACGAGTCGCCGCCGCGCGCGGGCCGACTAGCCACCCGAGGATGGCACGCCCTGACGGGCGTGCGGGTGGCGGGGGATCGGCCCGCCGGCGGGGCGGGCCCCACGCCCCGAAAGGAGCACCACGATGGGCCGCCGCTTCAACCGCAAGCCGCTCACCCACGCCGAGCGCGACGCGCGCCGCCAGGCCGACCGCGAACGCATCGAGCAGGCCGCCCGCGCGCTGCTGACCACCGACGGCTGGCAGCGCTGGATCAAGGTCCGCGCCAGCAACGGCCTCTCGCGCTACAGCCTCGGGAACCAGATGCTGATCGCGATCGACTGCAACGCGCGCGGCATCACGCCAACCTTCGTCGCCGGGTTCCGCGCCTTTCTCGACCTCAACCGCTGCGTCCGCAGGGGCGAGAAGGCGATCCACATCCTCGCCCCCGTGGCCGTCAAGAAGCGCGACGAGCACGGCGAGGAGACCGCCGAGAAGAAGGTCTTCTTCCGCACCGTCCCGGTCTTCGAAGTCTCGATGACCGACCCGCTTCCCGGCAAGGAGCCCGTCCCGCTACTGCCGCCGTCGCAGCCCATCAGCGGCGACAGCCACCAGCACCTGATCGCGCCACTCATCGCTCACGCCGGCGGCCTCGGCTACACGGTCGAGATCCGAGACCTCCCCGAGGACGGCCCCGGCGGCTGGTGTGACCCCCAGCGCCGCCAGATCGTCGTCGCCACCGGACCCGCGAATCGGCAGGTCCGGACTCTTGCCCATGAGGTCGCACATGCCCACGGCGTCGGCTACGAGCAGTACGGGCGCAAGCAGGCCGAGGTCCTCGTCGACTGCAGCGTGGGTGACGGCTGTCACCGACGTCGCGATGGTCGGGCGTGGCGAGCGTGCCGGGGGTGTGGCGGTCACGGTTTGAGGCGCCAGCCGCGCTGGATGAGCGCGGCGGCGATGGCGTAGAGCGCTGCGGCGCTGAGGAGCGCGATGAGCAGGGCGGCGGTGGGCGCGGTCTCGTGGGTGCCGGTGAAGCCTTGGCGGGTGGCGTCGACGAGGTAGTAGAGCGGGTCGATGCGCGTGATCGACTGCCAGGGCTGCTGCAGGCGCTCGGCAGCGTAGAAGACGCCGCCGAGCAGCGCGAGCGGGGTGATGACGAGGTTGGCGATGAAGGCGTGCTGGTCGAAGGTGTCGGCCCAGACGCCGGTGATGACGCCGAGCGCGCCGAAGACGAGGCCGCAGAGGATCAGCGCGGCGGCGAGCAGCAGGGGGTCGTCAGGGACGCCGGCGAACGGCGAGGCGATCAGCGCCAGCGCGAGGGCGGACAGCCAGCCGCGCAAGAGGCCGCCGGCCATGTAGGCGATCACGATCTGGCGCGGGCGCAGCGGGCTGGTGAGGATGTCTTCGATGTAGCCATCGTTCTTGGCCTGAAAGAGGCTGGTGGAGTTGTTGGCGAACGCCTGCGCGGCGACGGTCATGACCAGCAGCCCGGGCAGGATGAAGCGGTCGTAGGAGACGCCGGAGACGGTGTGCAGGCGGTCGCCGAGCGCGCCGCCGAAGATCGCCAGGAAGATCAGCCCGGTGAGCACTGGCGGCAGCAGCGTCTGGGTCCACAGGCCAAGCACGCGGCGCATCTCGCGCGCGGCGAGCGCCCAGGTGGCGCGGCGCAGGCGGACCCCGAGCGCGGTGCTGGCTGCGGTGGTCGCCATCACCGCATCGCCTCGATGTAGGCGTCCTGCAGGTCGTGGCCGCCGTAGCGGGCGATCAGCTCGCCGGCGCTGCCCTCGGCCAGGATGCGCCCGGCGCGGATGAACGCGACGCGCTCGCAGAGCTCCTCGGCCTCTTCGAGGTAGTGCGTGGTCAGCAGCACGATGACCGATTCGTCGCGGTGCAGGCGGCGCAGGTAGGACCACAGCTCGTGGCGCAGCTCGAGGTCGACGCCGGCGGTCGGCTCGTCGAGGATCAACAGCCGCGGCCGGTGAACGAGCGCCCGGGCGATCAACAGCCGCCGGCGCATCCCGCCCGAGAGTCGGTTGGGCTTGCTGTGCGCCTTGGCGGCCAGGTCGAAGACCTCGAGCAGCTCGTCGGCGCGCTGGCCAGCCTGCAGGCGGTCCATGCCGAAGTAGCGCCCGTGGTAGACGAGGACGTCGCGGACGCTGAGGAACCGGTCGAGGTGGACCTCCTGGGGCGCGACGCCGACGAGCAGACGCGCGTTAGGAGCGTCGGCCACGGCGTCGTGGCCGAAGACGAACAGCCGACCGGCGGGCGCGCGGACCAGTCCGCAGATCATCCCGATCAGCGTCGTCTTGCCCGAGCCGTTGGGGCCGAGCAGCCCGAAAAAGCAGCCGGCCGGGATCCGTAGTGACAGGCCGCGCAGCGCGCTCGTCCCGTCGCCGTAGGTCTTCTCGACGGCCTCAACCGACAGCGCGGCGCTCTGGCGATCGAGCTCGAGCACGAGCCCAGTGTGCCAGCCACCCTCTCGCCGTCACCCGCCCCGGGGCCCGTCCGCGCGGCCCCGGCTGCCCCATGTTCGCACCCGTCCGTGGGTGCGTGGGTGGGCGGCCCAGGCCCGCAGCGGGCGGGCCCGAAGGCGAAGGGAGCCGTCATGGCCAAGTCCAGGCGTCGGGTGTCGGAGGCTGAGCGTGCCGAGCGCCGGCGGCGCGATCGCGAACGGCTGCAGGCCGCGGCCGAGCAGTTGCTGACCTCGGAGGGCTGGCAGCGCTGGGTGCGCGTGCGCTCGCAGGCCGGCCTGGCTCGGCTGTCGCTGTCCAACCAGCTGCTGGTCGCGCTCGCCCGACCGGACGCGACGTTCGTCGCCGGCTTCAAGACCTGGCTGCGACTCGGCTTCGCGGTCAACAAGGCCGAGCGCGGGATTGCGATCATCGCCCCGCTGCCCGTCAAGCAGCGCGACCGCGTCAGCGGCGAGGAGACCGGCGAGACACGCGTCTTGTTCAAGACCGTGTTCGTGTTCGACAGAGCTCAGGTCGCGCCGATCGACGGCGTCGAGCAGGCACCGCTGGAGCCGCCGTGCGCGCCGCTGACCGGCGACTCACACGAGCACCTGATCGCCCCGATGCGCGCGTTCGGCGAATCGCTCGGATTCACGGTGGCGTTCGAAGCGATCGACGGGCCCGTTGGCGGCTGGTGCGATCAGAAGGCCAAGCGGATCGTCGTCAATGCCGGCGCGCCGGCCAACGCCCGGTTGCGGACGTTGATCCACGAGTGCGCCCATGCGCTGGGGATCGACTATCGCTCCTATTCGCGCGCGCAGGCCGAGGTGATGGTCGAGACGGTCACGCTGTTGGCGGCGTCGACGGTCGGGCTCGCGGTCGACGGCGAGACGATCCCGTATGTGTCGGGATGGGGCGAGGACGGTGCCTTGGAGGCGGTAACCGAGTTCGCCGAGACGATCGACCAGGTCGCGCGCCGCATCGAGGACGTGCTGCTGGACGCCGCCGAGCACACCTGTTCGCAGCCGACGGACCGCGCAGCGTGAGCCGCGTGGTCAGCGCGCTGGCCGGTTGCGCTCGGCCAGCAGCTCGCGGTTGATCTCGCGGACGGCGTCGAGCTCCTCGCGTGCGTCGGTCAGCGACTCGGTCAGCTCGAAAATCTGGGCCCGGGCGTCCTGCAGTTCGCGGCGCAGCTCGGCGGCCCGCTCGCTGCCCGGACCGAGCTCGTCGGCGACGTCGCGCCCGAGCGTCTTTGAGAGGCGCTGCTCGAGCGCTTGCAGTTGCTGACGTAGCCGCTGGTTGTGCGCCTTGGCGCTGGCCAGATCGGCGCGCAGCGACGCGACGGTGACGTGCCCGTCGGCGGCCGCGGCGGCGGTAGCGCGCCGGTTGTGATCTCGGGCGCGCTGCTCGATCTGGGCACGCAGGTCGGGGTGCGCGTAACACGCCGCCGCGGCGACAGACGGACACAGATCTCGGACGCCTGAAAAGCGTCACCTACTGCGTGCTCGGCTCGGTCGGCCTCGACGTCGGCGGCGAGTCGATCCCCTACATCGCAGGCTGGGGCGAAGACGGCGCCATGGACGCGATCCGCGAATACGCACAGACAATCGACACGATCGCGAGGCGGATCGAAGACGCCCTCGACCCCAAGCCCGAGGCTGCCGCCGACGCCCTCGCCCCAGAAGCGATCGCTGCGTAACAGACGCAGCTTCGGTCGTGTGGCTGCAGCCGCCCTCATGATCGGGCAAGCCCGGCCGGCGGATCCGCTGCGCGTGTCGCGCAGGCGGACCACTCCGCCGGCCGGTCTCACCCGCGTCGGGGCTCATGCAGCCCCCGACCGAAGCCAGACTTGCGAGCCAGCCACCGAAGCTGCGCGGCGACGAGGGCGATCTCTACGTCCGCCACCATCGCGACCTCCAGCGCGCCGTCGCTCACGCCGTCAACGCGCCGCGCGAGCTCATCGAGGACGCGTGCCAGAACGCGTGGGCGGTCCTGCTCCGACGCCAGCCCGAACGTCCGACGATCTTCGGCTGGCTCCTCGTCGTCGCCACCCGCGAAGCGTTCCGGCTCAGCGCGCGCGAGCGCCGCCACGTCCGTCTCGAGGCGATGCTCCCGGACGGATTGTGGGAGGCCGTCATTGCCGAGGAATTCTCGATCGACGACATCTTTGAAGCTCGACACGCGCTGGAGATCCTGGCCACGCTCCCCGATCGCCAGCGCGCAGACCTGACCCTCCAGGTCGCAGGCTTCAGCTACAAGGAGATCGCCGAGCTGACCGGCGGGCGCACGTACACCAACGTCAACAAGCACCTCGCCAAGGCACGCGCCCGGGTCCGCCTCGCGCGCCTCAACGACGCCGGCCGAGAGCGGCGCCACCGAGGCTAGGGGGCCAAGACTCGTCGAGGCGGCTCCTTAGGAGTAGAGATGTCCGCCTGGCCGCGATCGCCCGACGATGAACCCGCGATGCGACAGCTGCTGATCTCGCTAGACGTGCTCACTCCACGCGAGCGCCGCGACCTCGCGAACTCGCTGCTGCGCGCCGCCTGGAGCGCAGCGCTTGAGGAGACCCGCATCCTGCTGCTCGACCTGATGCTCGAGGTCGACGAGACAATCGGCGGCGCAGAATGAGCCCTACTGGCGCAAACCGTCAGGAGCAGAAGCCGAGACTGCCGGCGCACCTCGCGCCGATCCGCGTCCTGGGTGAGCGCCCGCCGCGACCGTTGACGCGCGAGGAGGCCGCCGAAGAACTCGGGCTGCATCCGCGCACGATCGACCGCTGGGCCCGCCGCGGGCGGCTGCGCCTGATCGACCTCGGCGGGACCGTGCGGATGCCGGCGGATGAGGCAAGCCGGCTCCAGCACATCCAGCCATGGACGCGGTTCGATTGAGCACCAAGCGCAGCCGAGTCGTCCCGCTACGACCCACGAATGACGCCAGACCAATCGCCGTCCAGCCGTGCTGGACCGTCCCCGAACTCGCCGCCTACCTCCAAGTCAGCAGGCGCACGATCACCGCGTGGATTCGCCAGGGCCGGCTGCAAGCCCATAGGCTGTCAGCAACGGTGACCGTCATCGAACCAGGCGAAGTCGAGCGCTTCTTGGCCGCTCACGCCACGAGGGGCGACCGTGACTGAGCGCCGTGGCCGGCCTCGCGCCGAGGTCGGCGTCGCCCGCAGCATTGCTCCGGTGGCCATCCGCAACGCCAATGGGAAGATCGCCGGCTGGCGCGCGAGCTATCGAGACGCCGACAACCGCAAACGACGAGCGGGGACTCACGCGACCCAAGCTGCCGCCCGCCGCGCAACAGAAGAGCGGGTCGCCGAGCTGAACAAGGGCGTCGCCCCCGACGGCGGGCTCACGCTCGGGCAGTGGATGAGCATCTGGCCGTCGCGCGTCGGGCGGGATCCCAGGACGGTCAAGACCCACCGCGATCGGATCGAGGCGTACGTCTACCCCAACCTTCCGGGCGGCGAGGATCGGCCACTCACCCAAATCACCCGCCGGCACCTGCACGACATCCAAGGCGCCCTGCTGGAGCGCGGTCTCTCGAAGACCACGATCGACGGCGCGGTCAGCAGCCTGTCGGCCGTCCTCGGCTACGCGCTCCGTGAGCACCGCATCGAAGTCAACCCAGCGCTCGGCGCGCGCGTAGATCTCGCCGACACTCGCCTGCAGCCCAGACGCGCGCGCACCGAACGCCGCTGGATCCCACCCGAGGAGGCCGGCCGCCTCCTCGACGCGGTCGCGTCGCGGCACTGGGCGCTCGTCCTCACGCCGTTCCTCAGCGGCGTACGACCCGAGGAACTTCTCGCGCTCCACCGGCAGGACATCGACACCGAGCGAGAGCTGATCCTCGTCCATCAGCGAGCAGCGCCCACCGGAGGTCGACCCGACAAGCCGGGTGTGCTGAAGCCGGGGCTGAAGGAGCGCCGCCGCCTCGTCCGCGAGCAACCCGACGTGCGCGGACGATGGGCGCTGTTCCCCCGAGTCCTCCACCCTGGCCGCGCCGCGAGCGCCATCGCGATGCCCGGCGAGGACAACGTCGTCAGGTTCGCGCGCAGCGAGTTCCTCTACGTCACCAGTCGCACGCGTGGCTCGCACGACGAACAACTCGACGCGCACCAGAAGCGTCAGGGCTCCCTCTGGTCACAGCGCAACCTGTACCGCGACGTCGTTGAGCCGGCGCGGGAGGCAGCGGGAGTCTCGTTCACGCTCTACGACGCTCGCCACACCTTCGTCTCGACGCTCATGGCAGCTGGCGTGCCGCTGCCCGAGGTCGCCGCATACAGCGGACACTCGGTCGGGGAGCTCGCCGCAGTGGCGGCGGGCGACGGCCGGCTGCGCTCGCAGACGACCCTGGCCGTCTACACCCACGCAACCGGGCAAGCGCGTGAACACGCGCTCGAAGCTCTCGGCGCGTACCTCGAGAAGCTGCTCGCCGCAGCGCCCCGGCTGCGCGCGGCGCTGGCGTCGTAGCCTCGCTTCCGAGGCACGAGTGCCCTCACCCACGCCCGCTCACATGAGGGGTTGCAGTAGTCGATGCCGCCACCGCCAGCGTGCTCGGTGTTCGTCCCGGGCGAGCGTTTGCACCGACCACCGAAACGCTCGCTTGTGGCGCGGCGGCGGCGGCTCTCGAGTCCGCGGAAGGGCCGCCGTGATGCCGAGTGGCGGTTACTCCCCCTTCGGACTGACCGGCCTCGTCCGAAGTGCTTCCGTGGCTGACAATGGTCGTGGACGCGCGTATCAGCGGCTTCTGATACTCTACATCAGAGATGACTGATACTGCTGCCCTGTCTTCTCCGTTCTCTCTGCCCGAGAGGTTGACGGAGCCCGACCTGCTCGCGAAGTACTTCAAGGTGCTGTCGGACCCGACGCGATTGCGCATCCTGGAGTTGCTTCAGGAGCGCGGCGAGCTGTCCGTGGGGGAGCTGGTGCGGGCGCTCGAGCAGTCGCAGCCTAAGGTTTCGAACCACCTGGCCTGTCTGCGGTGGTGCGGGTTCGTCCACACCCGTCGTGAGCACCCGAGCGTGCTCTACCGGGTCGCTGACGAGCGGGTCACCGAAATCCTCGCGCTCGGTCGTGCGCTGCTCAGCGACAACGCCGAGCACGTGGCGGCCTGTCGGCGCGTGGACGCGCGGGGCTGCTGATGACGCCGCCAGGCAAGAGCGTCGGCGGTCCGCAGACGGGGCTGGCGGCGGCTGGAGCGACTGCGCTGGTCGCGATCTGCTGCGGCGTGCCCCTGCTCGTGCTGGGTGCGCTCGGCGGTCTCGCTGTCGGTGGCGCGCTCGGTATCGGAGCCGGAGTGCTGGCGGTCGTCCTGGTGGTCGGTGGGGTTGTCGCGGTCCGCCGCCGCCGTGCGGTCGCCTGCCGCGTCGAGGCCGACAGGAGGCTTTCCTCGTGAGCTTGGAGCTGCAGATCAGTGGCATGACCTGCGACGCGTGTGCGCAGCAGGTGCGCGACGCGCTCCAGCAGGCGGGCGCTCGCGCTGTCGAGGTGGACTGGCGTGCCGGGTGGGCCACCGTCGAAGCCGACGGCGCATCCACCGTCGCCCTGGCGGGCGCCCTCGAGGGGACCAACTACCGCGTGCAGCACATCGTCGAGCCGGCTGGCCCCGAGGAGGAGAACGCCGGTGAGTTCGAGTACGACCTGGCGATCATCGGCTCGGGCGGCGGCGCGTTTGCGGCGGCCATCGCCGCGCGACGGCGCGAGTTGCGCGTGGTGATGATCGAGCGAGGTGTCGTCGGCGGCACGTGCGTGAACGTCGGCTGCATCCCGTCCAAAGCGATGCTGGCCGCCGCGGAGTCGCGTCATCGCGCCGCGCACGGACGGTTTTCGGGCATCAACACCGACGCGGGGCCTGTCGACTTGGTCGCGCTGGTCGCCGCGAAGGACGACATCGTCGGCGAGCTGCGCCAGCACAAGTACATCGAACTGGCAGGCGAGTACGGCTTCGAGATCATCGAGGGCGACGCCCGCTTCGTGGACGGCCCGGCGGTCGAGGTTGACGGGCACCGCGTCGAGGCCGCGCACTACCTCGTCGCCACCGGTGCCGAGCCTCATGTGCCCGACGTGCCCGGACTGACCGACAGCGGCTATCTGACGTCGACGACGGCGATGGAGCTCGAGGAGCTGCCCACGTCGATGATCGTCGTCGGTGGCGGCTACGTGGCCATGGAGCAGGCCCAGCTGTTCGCCCACCTCGGCGTCGAGGTGACCATGCTCGTTCGCTCAAGGATCGCCCGCGGCGAGGAGCCCGAGGTCAGCGACACCATCCGCGAAGCCTTCGAGGCCGAAGGCATCCGCGTCCATGAGGGGACGACGCCCGAGCGTGTCGCGCGAGCGGGCGACGAGGTCGTCGTCTGGGCCCCTGGGCGCGAGGTCCGCGCCGAGCATCTCCTGGTCGCCACCGGTCGGCGGCCCCGTACCGCCGGTCTGGGCCTGGAGGACGTAGGCGTCCGTGTCGGCGAGCGCGGTGAGATGGTGGTCGATGACGACCTGAGTACAGCAACCCGCGCGTGTGGGGCGCCGGGGACGTCACCGGCCACCCGCAGTTCGTCTACGTCGCCGCGAAGCACGGTGCGCTGGTTGTCGAGAACGCCTTCGAGCGTGCGGAGCGGCGCGTCGACTACTCGGCGCTCCCGCGCATCACGTTCACCAATCCGACGATCGCCTCGGCGGGACTGACCGAAGCCCAGGCTCACCAGCGCGGCCTCGACTGCGAGTGCCGGGTGCTGCCGCTCGAGCACGTGCCGCGCGCGATCGTCAGTCGCAGCACGCGCGGCCTCGTCAAGCTCGTAGCCGAGCGCGGCACGGGACGCATCGTCGGGGCGCACATCGTCGGCGACGGTGCCGGCGACGTCATCCTCGCCGCGAGCCTCGCCATCCAGACGGGCATGACGGTGGACCAGCTCGCGACGGGCTGGAACCCGTATCTGACGCTCGGCGAGGGCCTCCATCTCGCGGCGCAGTCGTTCTCGCGTGACCCCGCGATGCTGTCGTGCTGCGCGGCGTGACGATCCTGTACCTCGTCGCGTATTGGCTGCCCGCGCTCGGCAGCGGCTCTCCCAACCCCACCGGAGGTGTCGCCGCCCGCACCGAAGGCCGCTCGTCGGCGCTTTCGGACTTCTTCGCCGCGCACACTGCCATCTTCGCCGCCGTCCTCGCCGCGATGCTCGCGCTCGGCGCGGTCTTGAGCCTTTACCGTCGGCTCGCCGGTCGCGAGCTGGATACCACGGAAGGCACCATCAGATGACCGTCCAGCGCGTTCTCGGCGGCACACTGGCAGGACTCGCCGCGACGCTGTTCATGGAGTACGCCTCGACGTGGGTGTACGAGCATCAGAGTGAGCAGTCGCGGCAGCGTGAGGAGCAGCTGCGCTCAGAGATGCCGACGACGACGCTTGTGCGCAAGACGGCTGCGCTGCTGGGCAGGGAGCTCGATGACGAGCGCGCCGAGCAGCTCGGAACGATCAGTCACTACGCCTTCGGCGCGGCCGGAGGCCCCGCCGCGCTCGTGCTTCGTCGGCTCGGCGCCGACCCGCTGCGGGCCGGGCTCGGCGTGGCGAGCGCGATGGAGCTGTTCGTCGACCAAGGCATGAACACCGCCCTCGGTTTGACCGCGCCGCCGCGCGCGTGGCCTTGGCAAGCGCACGCACGTGGCGTCGTGGCACACGCCGTCTACGGGGTCGCGCCCGGGCTCCTGCTGGCCGCGGGCGCCGATGCCAGTTGATCGTGCCGGCCGTCATCAGCATCGGAATCGACCCGTACCTGCACCTTGGCCCGGTTACGGTCACCTGGCACGGGTTGACGATCGCCATCGGCGTGCTGATCGGGGCGTGGGTCGCCGCCCGCGTGGCCGAGCAGCGCGGGATGCCGGCCGAACCGATGACCACCATCGCGATGCTGGCCGGCGGTGCCGGGCTGATCGGCGGCCGCCTGCTCTACCTCGCCGAGCACGACCAGCTTCAACGACCAGCGGAGTGGCTCGGCACCAAAGGCTTCTCGTTCAACGGCGGCCTCGTCCTTGCCGCGCTCGCGGTCGCCGCCTACGTCCGCCACACCGGGCTGCCACTCCGCTACCTGGACGCGATCGCCGTCGGCCTGCCGCTCGGCATCGCCATCGGGCGGATCGGCGATGTCATCAACGGCGAGCATTACGGGCCACCGACCGACTCCTTCCTCGGGGTGCGTAACACGCATCCCGACGCGTCGGTGCCCAGCCCGGACGTCGCTTATCACTCCGGCGGCCTCTACGACCTTCTCATCGGCGCCGTCATCTTCGCGATCGTGTGGCCGCTGCGTCACCGCTTTCGCCGCCCGACCGAGATCATGTGGTTGGTCATCGCGCTCCTAGGGGCCGGGCGATTCGCCGAGTTCTTCGCTCGCTCGGACAGCGACACGATCGCGCTCGGCCTCAGCAGCGCCCAATGGACGAGCCTCGCCATCCTGGTCATCGGTGTGACCGGAATGTTGGTGCTGCGACGGGTTCCTCAAGCGGCCGTCCCCGAACACCATGGCAACACCCCTTCGCCGCGACCGGCGGACGGCCAAGCGTGATGGCAGTGCGCATCTCGCCAGCCACGACTCACCCCCGACTCACCGCCGCAGGCCGCCGATGACTCCCCTCGACGCAGAACCCGATCTCGACGTGCTCGCCGCCGCACTGGAAGGCACCTTTCCCGCCCGAGAAGAGGCGCCGCTGGCGATCACGCTGCTGCGACTGCTCGCCGAGGGCGCGCCCGCCCCGACACAGGCGCTCGCGCACCGAAACGACCGCCCGGCAGACGAGGTGGAGCGGCGCCTCGCCGCCTGGCCGAACGTCGAACGCGACGGCCACGACCGCGTCGTCGCGTTCAGCGGCTTGACCCTCCGACCGACCGTTCACACGTTCGCCATCGGCAACCAGACGCTCTTCACCTGGTGCGCCTGGGACACACTGTTCCTGCCCGCGCTGCTCGACCGAACAGCCCGGGTCCAGTCCACGTGCCCGGTAACCGGCCTGCCGGTCAGCCTGACCGTCACGCCGCACACTGTCCGGGAGGTGAACCCCGCCGGGGCGGTCGTGTCGATCGTCGTCCCGCAGAGCATCGACGACATCCGCTCGACGTTCTGCTGCCACGTCATGTTCCTCGCCTCGCCGAAGGCCGGCCGCGCGTGGACGGCGACCCGCCCGAACAGCGTTCTGCTCAGCCTCGAGCAGGCTCACGAGCTCGGGCGCCGCACGAACGAGCGCTACTTCGCGCACACCCAGCGTCCCACCAGAGGAGTCAATGTATGACCGACGAGAGATTCGATGCGGTGGTCATTGGTACCGGCCCGGCCGGTGAGGTTGCCGTCTCCCGGCTCCGCGACCAGGGCCTGCGCGTCGCGCTGGTGGAGCGAGAGCTGATCGGCGGCGAGTGCGCTTATTGGGCATGCATCCCGTCAAAGACGCTGCTGCGCCCGCCCGAGACGCGCTTCGACGCCCGACGGGCCGCAGGGGTCGAGGAACCCGCCGTGCACTGGCCGCAGGTCGCCGAGTACCGCGACGAGATGATCCGCAACCTCGACGACAGCGGCCAGGTGAAGGGCTATGAGGATCAGGGGGTGGTCGTGGTCAAGGGCGAGGCGCGCATCGCCGGGCCCGGCCGCGTCGATGTCGACGGCCGCATGCTGGAGACCGACCGCATCATCGTGGCGACCGGCAGCGCCGCGAGCATCCCGCCGATCGAGGGACTCTCGGCCGCCGGCTACTGGACCAACCGCGAAGCGACGACGCTCAAGGAACTGCCGGCGAGCATCGTGATCCTTGGCGGCGGCCCGGTCGGCGTCGAGCTCGCCCAGTTCTTCTGCCGCTTCGGCGTGAAGGTCACGCTCGTGCAGAGCGCCGAACGCCTCGTCCACCGCGAAGACCCAGCCGTCGGGGCGCTCATCCTCGACGTCCTGCGCGAGGAAGGCATCGACGTCCGGCTCGACACGCGAGCCGAGCGAGTTCGACTCGAGCGCGGCGAGCGCGTCGTGACGCTCGGCGACGGCCAGGACGTCCGCGGCCAGGAGTTGCTTGTGGCAACCGGCCGCACACCTCGCGTAGAGGGCATCGGCCTGGACAATGTCGGCATCGAAGCGGACCCCAGCGGCATCCAGGTCGATGCACGATGCCGCGCGGGAGACGGGGTCTGGGCCATCGGCGACGTGACCGGCGTGATGCCCTTCACACACGTCGGCATGTACCAGGGTCGCATCGTGGCCGCTGACATCGCCGGCCGTACTACCAAAGCCGACTACTCCGCGATTCCGCGAGTCGTGTTCTCTGACCCCGAGATCGCCGCCGTCGGACTCACCGAACAACAAGCCCGCGAGCAGGGCATCGACGTCGCGACATCGCGCATCAGCCTTCCCGACTCGATCGCACGACCCTGGACCTACGAGAAGGAACCGCGAGGCGACCTCGGACTCATCGCCGACCGCGACCACCAGGTGCTCGTCGGGGCATGGGCAGTCGCCCCGCTCGCCGGCGAATGGATACACCAAGCCGCCCTGGCGATCAAGACCAAAACCCCGCTTGAGGTCCTGCGCGACACCGTGGCCCAGTTCCCCACCTTCAGCGAGGCATACTTGAAAGCTGTCGAGGCCCTCGACGGCTGAAATCCACGCCGCAATGCCTGTCAGCGTCCGCTACCGCGTCGGACGAGGGGCAGGCGTCTCACCTGGCGCGGGCGTTGTGCCCGCTCGCCGACAGGAGCGAGCGTCCCCACCCTCAAGAGCAGCGGGCGCCGGTCGAGTCGGCCCGGCGATTCTGATTTTCTGGCGCCTTTCTGGCGCATCGGGGTAATAGAAATGGCTTGCTAGAGCCAAATCTCGCGCTACCGCCTACGGAACCGAAGGTCACAGGTTCGAATCCTGCCGGGCGCGCTACCGGAATCCCTGTGTTGAAGGGAATTTCTGGCCAGTTGCGAACCCGCGGGGTGACAACACGGGTGACAGCAGCCAACTGGCGGCGGTAGGTGCCGGCGCCGCTGCGATGCACGACGGTGCCGGATGTCTATCGGCGTGGTTCGCGCTGAGTTGCGGTCTATCGCGTGGATGGCCGGCAGTGCAGGCAGTCGGCGGCGACGTTTCGCGAGGCTCGCGAGATCAAGATCCGGCGGACCGCCGGAGACCGCCCGTCGGGGCAGCCCGACCCTGCACACCTACGCTCTGTCGCCTACTTCGCCCCGGAACTTCCGCTGCGCGACATTGACGAGATCAGCGCTCGCGGTTTCGTCGATTGGCTGTGCCGTCAGACCGACGCCCACGGCCACCGACTCTGTGACCGCTCCATCCGCAACGCGGTGTCGCGGTGCGCGCGGTGCGCGCGATGGACACGCGATCGAGCCGGCGACCGGTGTGCGGCGCGGGGCGGGGCGGCAGCCAATCACGGCGCCCCGCGGCGGCGGCGCTTGTGCTGAGCCACGCGCCGGTCCGGCGGCGGGTTCGCGCGCTGGGGTGCCAGCGTGCAGGGCGAACCTCGGCAACTGGCACCCCAACAGTGCGCTGGAATGGCGCTACAGCATCACGAACAGGTTGTCGCCCGTGACGTGCTTGTTGAAGTTGATGCCGCGGGCGTTGGCCTTCACACCCTCGCTCGTTCCCCGCGGCGTCTTGCCGCCGGGGTCGTGGATCTGGCAGTTCACTTCGTACAGCCCATCCCGCTGCTCGCCGGTCGAGGCCACGGAATGGAAGGCGAACAGTGCTCGTCCGCCGCAGAAGTCCGGCGGGAGCGGGGTCTCCTGGACCTCGCCGCAGCCGTAGAACTGGAAGGCGACCAGTCGGGTGAGCGTGAACGTCCCGCTCTCCACCACGGTCGTGCCGCTCATGACCTGGTACGTGCCCTCGCCGCTTGCCGTCTTGTCGGCGACGTTGAACGTGCCCTCGAGCTCGCTCTCGAGCGTCAGGCCATTGCCTGCCTTGCTGATCGTCGGCTCGACGAAGACCTGGAACGCCGATTTCGACGTCCGGGCTGCGGCGCCGCCCGCCGTGACCGCCGCTGCGCAGAGCACCAACGCAAGCACCAACGCGAGACGTCTCATCGTCTCTCCTCCTTGGCAGGAAACGATTCAGCCTACTCCGCTCGCCAGCCTCGCGACAAGCCCGAGCCAGCAAAGATCTTGCGGGCCTGAGACTGGAGTTCCGCCGGACGTTCCAATAGATGTCAAGCGGTTCGTCGTGTGCGGCCGTTGGGTCCGGCGCGGGAGGTGATCGAGATGGCGAACGCCGCGCGTTTCAGTGGTCCTGGCGCTGGCGGCTTGAGGTCGGCGAGCTCGACGGGGAGGGCGTAGTAGAGCTCGCGGGCGATGTAGCGCTTGAGGCAGCGGATGATCTCGCGGATGTTCTTGCCTTCGGCGAGCCGGCGTTGCATGTATTTCGGGCTGCCGCGCACGTTGCCTGTCGATTTCGGCGATGCTCGTTCGTGATGGGGTGAAAGCGTTCGCGAAGGAGGAGCCCCATGGCCAGGTACTTGTTGTCCGTCTACAGCGTCGAAGGCGAGGTCGCCGAGCCGATGAGCGACGACGACATGCAGCAGTTCATGACGCGCATCGGCGCGCTCGAGGAGGAGATGCGCTCGGCCGGTGCGCGGGTGTTCAGCGCGCGTCTGCATGAGGCGGACACGGCCACCGTCGTGCGCAGCCAGGACGGCGAGGTGGTGACCACCGAGGGGCCGTTCGCCGAGGCCAAGGAGCACCTCGGCGGCTTCTACATCGTCGAGGCCGAGGATCTCGACGCCGCGCTCGAGTGGGGCTCCAAGACCTCGGGCTGCATCGGCAAGCCGATCGAGGTGTGGCCGTTCCGGCAGACGTCCGAGTGACCGATCTCGACGACGCCGCGATCGGCCGGGTCTTCCGCGCGGACGCGGGCCGGTCAGTCGCGAACCTGATCCGCGTCTTCGGCGACATCGACGTCGCCGAGGACGCGGTCCAGGAGGCCGACGCCGTCGCGCTGTGCACCTGGCCCGACCGGGGCCTCCCGCCCAACCGCGGGCGGCTGGATCACGACGACCGCGCGCAACCTCGCCATCGACCGGCTGCGCCGCGAGTCGCGCGGACGGCGACGTGGAGCGCACTGGTATCGCGTCGCGTGGGCGTCTGCGGTAGTCGGCGCGCAAGAGGCTGCGGCGCGCTCACTGGGCTGAGCTGGGCGGCGGTCCGCCGGCCAGGCAATCCAGGCAGATCGCGCTGAAGTACGCCCTTCGGGGCGCGCTGGGCGGCGCGTCGCCGCTGACGATGAACGTGTTGCTGGCAGCCTTGCGCAGGCGCAGCGTCGGGAGAACAAGGCGTCCGTCCTTGCCGATCCGGCCCCGGTACGTCTTGGTCGACCCGTGCTCGCGCCGCACGGTGACGGTTCCGGCGCGCGCTGGAGACGCCGCGCCCCGGATCGTCAGCGGCTCGTAGGAGTTGGTCTCGAAGGTGAACGCGTCGCCGCTGTCCTTCGCTCCCTCGAAGCGCAAGCTCAGGCCGGGGGTTACGAACGGCAGGGTCTCCTCGCACACCTTCGCGACCGGACGGCGCTGATTGCGGATGATGGTGAACGCGAGGTCCAGCTGATCTCGGAGCGCGCGAGGGTCAGCGCGTCCGATTTGCTCTGCCGCGACGCCGTCGGCGCGGGCCGCCGCTCGGTCGCGGCAGCTGGCAGCGACGCCGAGCCGCTGGCCGTCCGTCAGGGCGCGATACGCCGCGCCGGACGGCGGAAGCGCGCTCGGCGCCTCCGCCTCCCGGTGCCCGCAGCCTGAAACTACGCCGACAGCGGCGAGCACGAGGGCGGTCGCTATTGGCACCCGCATGGGACGTTCGCTCCACATCGAGACTAGCGCCCGTCGGGCCCATGACTCGCGACGCGTGACGCCCGCCAGCTCGAATCGGCGGCGGCGATTCCCGAGCGGCAGACTCGGTGCTGGGCAGCCCTGCGCACTCCAGACACGCGCGACGACGGCGTCGGCCCAGTCGGGAGCGACCACCGAGCGTCGGCAATCTTCATCCGTCCCAACTTCGGCTGCGAAGAGTCGCCGGTTCGAGGCCGGCTAATCCGGCGATCCGGGCCGGCCGATCCGGGCTCCTGGGTCGCGGTGTTCAGAAGGTGATGATCTCGTTGCCTTCCGCGACGAGCGAGCGGATGCTCGGGTGGCCGCGGAAGTCGTCGAGGAGTGGCACGTCGGCCGCTTCGACCTCGTCCTTGACGCCGTACGCGCGTGCACAGTAGACGCACGCGCCGGCCACGACGTCGCGGACCTCCTCGAACAGGCGGTGGTACTTGTGTCCGTCGTCGGCGAGTTCGGCGACCCACTTCACGCCGGCGCCGTCGAAGATGACTACGACCTCGTCACCGGCCTCCTCGAATTCGCGGGCGCTTGTCAGCGCGTTGGCCATACGGCCCATGCCCTCAGGGCGGTCGGTATCGGCAAACAGGATGATCGCGGCCTTCATGGTGCCTCCCGGATCGGGGACGTCTCTGTCGGATGACGGTAAGCGCTGGGCGCTCACACGTCCTGGAAGAAGTTCAGCCCCAGGCTGTCGAGCAGCTGCTGGGCCTCGATGTTGAGCCGGAACAGCTCGCCGGTGAGTATGAGCACGCCCATGGCGATGAGCACAGCACCTGAGGCGGTCTGCACGGCTGTCCAGTGGCGCTTGAGGAAGCGGAAGGATCGCGTCGCCGCGCTGAAGCCGGCTGCGGACAGCAGGAAGGGAACGCCGAGTCCGGCCGAGTAGATCGCCAGCAGCGCCGCGCCCTGGCCCGTGCCTCGCTGGGTTGCGGCCAGGCCGAGGATCGCAGCGAGCGTTGGACCTACGCACGGCGTCCAGGCCACGGCGAAGGCGGCGCCGGCGATGATCGGGCCGCCGCGGCCGGCGCGCTCGATCAGCCCTGGGGGTCGCCATTCGACGTTGAGTCGCGTGACGAGCGAGGTTGCCAGGAACAGCACGCCCATCACGACGATCGCGGCGCCCGCGACCGTGTTGAGCACTGGCTGGCTGTCGAAGAGGAAGGCGCCGAGCGATGTCGCGGCTAGGACGAGCAGGACGAAGACCGCCGAGAACGTCGTCACGAACATGAGGCTCCGGCCCAGCACGCGCGCGTCGACGCGCCGGCCGACGTCCTGTACGCCGATGCCAGAGACGGTCGCGAGGTAGCCCGGGACGAGGGGCAGGCAGCACGGCGACACGAACGACACCAGGCCGGCGGCGAACGCGAGGGCGATGCTCGGCGAGTCGAT
This sequence comes from Solirubrobacterales bacterium, assembly GCA_038327685.1. Classification (GTDB taxonomy): domain Bacteria; phylum Actinomycetota; class Thermoleophilia; order Solirubrobacterales; family Solirubrobacteraceae; genus DASQFQ01. The sequence continues at coordinate 25,281 of JBBQLH010000007.1, read as the reverse complement.
CATCCCAACACGTAGCGGCGGATCTCGGCCTCGAGCTGCGCATCGTCGGAGTAGGCGCCGAAATGGCTGAACACGAGCTTGCCGCGGGCGTCGTAGAAGCCGGTGGTCGGCGACACGCGGCCGCCGCCGAACAGCCTGGCGATCGAGGCGTCGGGGTCGAAGTAGTGCGGGTATGGCGTCGGAAGCTCGCGCAAGAAGGACAGCGCCGCCTCGCGCGCGTCCTGCATGTCCACGCCCACGAACGCTACGCGGCCGCCATAGGTAGCCGCGAGCCGCTGGAAGATAAGAAACTCGGCCCGGCACGGCGGGCACCACGAAGCCCACTGATTGACGACGACCGGGGTCCCGCGCAGCTGCTTCAGCTGTTTGGTAAACGCGGCAGGTCCGCCGTCGCGCAACCGGTTCGCGTCGCGGTGGAGTCGCCGGAGCGCCGGGCGGTCAGCGTGTTGAGCGGGCTTCGCCGCCGTGCCGGACGGCTGGGCGCTCTGCCCGATCGTGGAAGCGTCACCGCAAGCTGCCACGGCTGTCGTGGCAGCGATCAACAGCACTGCAGGGGCGAAACGACCCATATCGCACGCTTGGACCTGCGGGAAGCCGAATCGATGCATCGGCCTCGCGCGACACGACCGCGTCGCCACCGGTCGCAATGTCGGGATCCCGGTGCGGCGCTCCCGGAGGCGCGCATGCGCCCCTTCGACCGCGGCGATAGCGTGGCGATTCACGCGGCCGGCGCAGCGCTGAATCGTCGGAGGCACACGCGGGTCCAACCGCGCGATGGCTTCGCTCCGCGAGCGGCTCGAGCACCGGTGGGCGTCTCGGCGGATGTCCGCGTATGTCGACGACGACCTCGGGCTCAAGGATCGGGGGCGTTTCGAGCGGCACACGGAGCTCTGTCCGGAGTGCGGCCGCATGCGCCGGACGCTGTTGTGGTTGAAGCACGAGCTGCGTGGTCTGCGCAACACGCCCGAGCGCTCGGTCGCGCCCGCCGTGATCGAGCGCTGGATCGATGGTGAGCGCGAACGGGCATCCTTTGGCGGAGGCGAACGCGATGGCTGGTGATCGCCATCCATCGCCGCCGGAGTCGGGCCGGTTACGGTTCTATGCGGTGCATGAAGGTGACATCGGCTCATCCGGAGGCGCAGCTAACGGTCCGGCTGGCCTCACCGATGATGAGCTCGTCGCTCTCGCCGCCGCCGGTCGGCGTGACGCCTTCGAGCAGCTCGTGCGCCGGCACGCCGACCATCTGTATGCCGTGATCGTGCGCTTCACAGGCGATCCCGGAGAGGCCGAGGAGGTCGTCCAAGAGGCGTTCCTGCGCGCTTGGCGGGGCGTCGGCCGGTTCGAGCGCCGCTCGCAGTTCTTCACCTGGCTGTATCGGATCGGGCTCAACGAGGCAAAGCGCCGGGCGGGGCGCCGTCCTCCGTCCGACCCGCTCTCAGTCGAGGAAGGGGCGCTTGCGCAGACCGCTGATCTTCGGCACGCCCCTGAGCCCCGCGCCGAGCAGCACGACCTGCGCGCGGTGCTCGAGCATGCCGTCCGAGCGCTGCCGGAGGCGTATCGCGCGCCGCTCATCCTGCGCGATGTCGAGGGTCTCACCACCGAGGAGGCGGCGGAGATCATGGGCTTAAAGGAGGCGGCGTTCAAGAGCCGGTTGCATCGCGCGCGGCTTAGAGTGCGTGATGCGGTAGACGCCTATCTCGGAGACGACGAGCGGTGATGCGCCTGCGTGAGATGCGGCCGAGCTTCATCCGCGATCACATGTGGACGCGCCGTCACCTCCCGGAGTACCTCGACGGCGAGCTCGACGGCGAGGATCGTCGCCGGGTCGAGGAGCACGCCCATCTGTGTCCCAAGTGCCGTCGCCTCGTGGCGACTCTGTTGCAGACGCTCGAGGGGCTGCGCGCCTTGCACGAAGCGCCCGCGGGGGCAACGTCGTCGATCTCCGATTCTGTCATCGATCGCCTTCGGCGCGAGTCGAGCTGATCGTCGCCGCGGCCCTCGGCAGGTCCGGCCCGGCTCCACATCGCCACGGGGGGCCAAGCTGTCCTCTCCGCCCGAACGTGCAGCGCACCAAGTCCGCCCAAGGTCCGGTAGAACGGCTCGCCCGGCTGGGGGCTGCTCCGACGGACCGAGGCGACCTTGGATGGCCTGCTCGACGCGCTCCGTGTTGATGCTCCGGCGCCCGGAAACGCTGAAGCGAACTGAGGCTCAGGCTTATCGGGTCCTACGAACGCGAGCGTGAGACGACGCTGCCCGGCCCAGCGCCCGCTCCTCGACGCGACCTGAATCTGCGATGGGCGCCGAATCCCCGGCGCGCCTCAATGGGTCACAGGCATATGAGCACGATCACCGAAGCGATCCGCCGGCTCATCGGCGGTGAGAACGGCGGGCAGACCGGGCCGGTGCAGGCTGTCTGGAACGGGACTGTCGTCGCCTCCAGCGACCACACAGTGGTCGTCGAAGGCACTCACTACTTTCCGCGGCAGGACGTCAAATGTGAGTACCTGGAGCCCAGCCCTGGGCACAGCGTCTGCTTCTGGAAGGGACGAGCGAGCTACTCCGACGTCGTCGTGGACGGGGAGCGCAACAAGGCGGCCGCGTGGTACTACCCGCGCCCGACACCGCTCGCGGCGAGCATCAAGGACCACGTCGCGTTCTGGCACGGCGTCAAGGTCAGGCGAGCCCTGAGCGGGCCAGATGGCTGACGCGCGCCGCCGGGGGCCGCAGCCCGTGCTCGGCTACGCATGGCTGGCTGCGCTCCCCCAGCGGGCTTGTGGGTCGCGCTGACTGCATTCGATGGTCGGACATACCACTTGGCGCCGCTGATCGCGGCCGCCGCGCCAGGGTTGGCTGCTCGGTTCCTCGGCCTGCGCGTTGAACCTGCAATCCTGAGCCTCGCGATCGTCGGCATCGCCGCGTGCGCGGCGGCGTGGGCCCTCATCGAGTTGCTTGACCTCGTCCCATCGGCGACGCTCTGGCAGGGCCAGCCTGGGGGCGTGTGCGGGGAGGTCGCCGTGAGCGCGGCAATCGGCGGGCTCGTCGGGACGCTCGTGTCGCGTCCGCCGCGCCGTGTGTGAAGAGATGCGGCGGCGTCGTGCCTTGCGGCGCGCCCGCAGGGCTCACCGTTGCAACGCTCGAAGAGCGGCCAGCGCGGGGCGAGTGACCGCTCGCATCCGCGGCGTGAGCAGCTTCTGGATGACGTACCGGTCGGCCGCGCGCGCGGGTCCTTCGGCGAGCGTGGGGTACGCGTGGACCTGGCGCGAGACCGCGTCGATCTTCGCGTGAGCGGCGATATGCGGGACGAGGCCTGCGATCACCTCACCGCCGGCGGGAGCCGCGACCGTGGCGCCGACCAGTCGCCCGCGGTGGTCGCCGATGAGCTTTGCGAATCCGCGTGCCTGGCCGGCAGTGATCGCTCGGTCGGAGGCCGAGTAGTCGAACTCGGCGACGACGGCGCGGTCGCCCCAGCGGTCGCGGGCCTGCTGTTCGGTAAGGCCGACGCGGCCGACCTCGGGATCGGTGAACGTTGCCCACGGGACCGCGGCGTAGCTGACCTTGCGGCGCAGGCCGAAAAGGGCGTTCGGTGTGGCGATGCGAGCGTGGTAGGCGGCGACGTGAGTGAACGGAAGCGCGCCGGTGACGTCGCCGACCGCGTACACGCCCCGCGCGGACGTGCGCAGGCGTTCGTCGACCAGGACCGCGCCGCGGTCATCGGTACCGACGTCGACGGCCTCCAGGCCGAGCCCGCCGGTCGAAGGCGCGCGGCCCGCCGCCACGAGGAGGCGGTCGAACGCAAGCTCGTCTCCGCCGACGGCGAGGCGGCCCGCGCCGCCGTCGCCGGTGACGGCGTTCGCTGGCTGCCCGAGGCGCAAGTCGACGCCTTCGGCTTCGAGCACCCCTGCGAGCAGCGAACTCGCGCGCGGCTCCTCCTTGAGCAGTAGGCGATCGGCCATCTCGACGAGCGTCACGTGCGAGCCGAGGCGCGCGAACGCCTGGCCGAGCTCGCATCCGATCGGACCGCCGCCGAGCACGACGAGGCGCGTAGGCAGCGACTCGAGTTCCCAAACGGTCTCGTTGGTGAGCGGGCGCGCCGCGTCGAGCCCGTCGATCGGCGGCACCATCGGCTGGGAGCCGGTGGCGATGATCGCCGCGCGGTAGCGCAGCTGCCGGTCACCGGCGGTCACGAGTCCATGTGCAACGAACCGGCCGTCGGCTTCGATGACGTCGATGCCCTCGGAGCGCAGGCGCTCGGGGGAGTCCTCGGGTGCAATCGTCTGCTGTGCGCCGTGGACATGACGCATGACCGCTTGGAAGTCGATGTCCGGTTCGATCGGCCCGAGCCCGACCGAGCGTGCGTCCCGCATCCGCTGCGCCAGCTCCGCCGCGGCGAGCAGCGCCTTGCTGGGTACGCAGCCCGTCCACAGGCAGTCCCCTCCGAGTCGCTCGCGCTCGATCAGCGCGACGCGCGCGCCCGCGGCGGCGGCGATCCGCGCGCTCACGAGCCCGCCCGTCCCGCCACCGAGCACGATGAGGTCATAGCGTTCGCTTCGGGCCATGCCCGTCAGACCCGCACGGGACCGCCGCGATTCGGCAAGCCGCTGAATCATCGGCGGTCGGTCGATGGTCGAAGCTCTGTGCGCGACGATCTCGAGCCCGAGCTGCGCCGTCTGCGTCGCGCGGTGGTGTTCTTCGCGGCCTGCGTGGCCGTGTTCGTCTGCGCGATGCTCATCGGGGTCTTCCACTGAGCAGCCCGACGTTGGACACGATGAACGGCACAAGGAAGTTCAGGGCGACGCGGATCCAGGTGCCGGCGCCGAGCTGGCCGTGCGCGATCGGTCCGGATTCGTTGATGGCGTTGAGGATGAGCCCGACGAGCAGCGCGATGCGCACCGTGCGGCGCAGGTGCGCTGGTCGTCCGCGATAGGCGACGGCCTCGGCCGCCGCGGCGCGGTGGGTCGCCATGCGTGCCATGTTCAGATGCGTCTGACCTCTACACGACGTTAGTGATTCAGCGGAGCTTGCGGGCGATCAGCGCGAGCCCGAGCAGTGCCATCGCGGCCAGCACGGCGACGGCGGCGATCGCCTCGGGCGACGTGAGCCGCGTGACGCTGAACGAGCTGCCGAGCGCGCTGTAGGCGAACGCGCGCGGCGCGATGCCGAGCAGCGTGGCGGCGACGTAGGGGGCGACGGCGACGGGGGTCAGCCCGGCGCCGCAGTTGGCCAGGTCGCGCGGGACGCCGGGGATGATCCGCATGTACAGCACGGCGACGAAGCCCCGCCGTCCCACCGCGTCGAGGAGCGCTCGAAGCCTCGGTCCAGCCAGTTCCACGACGGCGGTCGCGGCGCCGGCACGGGCGATCAGGAACGCCGCGAGCGCGCCGGTCGTCCCGCCCGCGATCGACACCACGGTCCCGAGCGCGGTGCCGAACACGAGGCCGCTCGCGGCGGCGAGGATGGGGTAGGGGAACAGCGCGCAGGTCAGCGCGGTCGCCACGGCGACAAAGGCGAACGGGGCCCCCACGCCGAGGCCTGACACGGCGTCGCGGAGCGCCTGGGCGGAGTGCGGGATTGTCGCTGCGACGCCCGCGAAGGCGATCGCGACCGACGTGGCGAGCAGCCCGAGGCGCCGTAGCGCGCGGATGCGCGCCCGCCGCGATCGCTCGCCGTCGACCGGAGCGTCATCCCCGGCGCGCGAGCTCACCGCGCGCGGCCCCGGTCTGCGCGCTGCGGCGCGCGCGAGGGGTGCGCGCCCCGACCGGCGCGGCCGGGCGTTGTCAACCCGCGAGGATCTGCTCCGCCGCGTCCGTGAGGTCTTGCGATGTGGGCGGCTGCGGCGGCGGAAGCGGCCAGCGCCGCTCGAGCCGGCTCACCCACACGGCGCTGAGCCCGGCGGCGCGGGCGCCCGCCACATCCCAGCCGTGGGCGGCGATCAGCGTGACCTCCGCTGCAGGGACGGCGAGCTGCTCGACGGCGTAGCGGTAGACGGCGGGGTGGGGCTTGAAGCGGCCGACCGCGTCGGTGGGCAGGACCCGCTTGACGTAGCGCTCGAGGCCGGCGCGCGCGAGAAGCGTGCGCGTGTTCTGCTCGGTGCCGTTGGTGAGGGCGACGAGCTGGACGCCGGCCGACGCCAGCCGCTCCAAGGCTGGCTCGGCGTCCGGATAGGGATCGAGCTCTGACAGCGCGTCCAGCACTTGGGCGGCGCCGGCTGGATCGAGGTCCAGCTGGGCGAGCACCGATTCGAGCACCGGCTTCGCGAGCTCGGGGAACGGCCGGTAGTCGTCGACCAGGGTCACCGTCGCGGCTGTGTGCAGCCGGCGGCCGAACCACGCCTCCAGCGCTGCCGGCGGGGCCCCCAGGTCCTCGAGCTGGCGTCGCGGGGCCGCCAGGTCGAAGAGGGTGCCCATGACGTCGAGGCAGACGGCTCGTGTGGTCATGCGGTGCTCGTACCACGTTGCCGCAAACCCGAAGCGTCGCGATGTCGCGGGTCACGATCCCGCACTGACGGGCGCCTCGTCGTCGGGGAGTCGCCACAGCCGGTCGGCGGGGAAGCAGAGGCCGACCTCCTCGCCGAACGCGACGGTGGTCCCGGCCGGAAGGTGGGCCTCCAGGCGCTGGCGGCCCCGGATCAGGGTGAGGCGCACGAACGTGCCGGCGTACGCGGCTTCGGTGACGCGGGCGCCGAAGCCGCCCTCGTCGTCGAGGCGCACTGCCTCGGGGCGGATGATGTAGGTCGCCAGGCCGTCCGGGCCGTCGACCGCGACGCAGCCACCGCCGTCGACGTGCAGCAGACCGGCTCGCACGGTGCCGCGGAGCACGTTGGTGGCGCCGAAGAAGCGCGCAACGGCGGCCGATCGGGGGCGCTCGAAGAGCTCGCGCGGCTCGTCCTGCTGGACGACGCGGCCCTCGAGCATGAGCGCCAGCGTGTCGGCGAGCTCGGCGGCTTCGACGCGGTCATGGGTGATGATCAGCGTGGTGACGCGGCGCTCCTGCTGCAGCCGGACGATCAGCCGGCGCAGCGCCTCGCGGCGGTTGGGGTCGACGGCGGCGAGCGGCTCGTCGAGCAGCAGCAGCTCGGGGTCCGTGCACAGCGCCCGGGCCAGCGCCACTCGCTGCTGCTCGCCGCCCGACAGCCCGCGGACGGTCCGTCCGGCGAGGCCGGCGAGGCCGACCTCGTCGAGCAACGTGGCCGCGCGGGCGCGCCGCTCGCGGCGGCCGACTCCGGCGGCGCGTAGCGGGAGCGCAACGTTGTCCTCGACGCGTAGGTGCGGCAGCAGCCGCGGCTCCTGGAAGACCACCGACACCCGCCGGCGGTGGGGCGGGATGCCGGCGAGGCGCCGTCCACCGAGCTCGACGGTGCCCTCGCGGACGTGCTCGAGTCCGGCGATGGCTCGCAGCAGCGTGGTCTTGCCCGCACCGCTCGGGCCGACGAGCACCGCGCGCTGACCGGCGGAGACCTCAAGGTCGACGCTGCGCAGCACCGGCGTGCCGCCCGGCGCGACGACGACGCCTCGACAGTGCAGGGTCGCGCTCATGTCGCGGACCGGATTGCCCGCACGGCGACGGCCAGCGCGAGCATCGCAGGAGCGAGGAACAGCAGCGACAGCGCCGCCGCGACCTGCGGATCGGAGCCGATGAACGGCAGCAACAGCACCGGCAGCGTCGGCCGCGTGGGCGCGATCGCGAGGCTCGTGCCGTACTGGCTCCACGAGACCAGGAAGCACAGCAATCCAGCGGCGGCGAGTGTGGATCGCAGGGCGGGCACCGTGACCCAGCGCAGCCGCTGCCACGGCGACAGCCCCGCCGCGCGACCCATCTCCTCCACCCCGCGGAGCTGCGGGCCGAAGCCCGACAGCAGCAGCAGGACCGCATACGGCAGCACGAAGGTCAGATGGGCGAGCACCAGCCCGGGCAGCGTGCCGGACAAATCGAGGCGCACGAACCACTCCGACAGCCCGACACCGACCGCATAGGGCGCGACGAGCAGCGGCATCGCCAGCAGCAGGAAGACCGCCGCCGGATGCCGCATGCGCCGCTCGCCGAGGACCCGTGCGGCGGGCCACGCCAGCACCAGCCCGCACGCCGTGCTCGTCGCGGCGACGGCGAGCGACGTGACGAGCGCGGCGGGCGTCTGGCCGTCGGCGAACGCGACGTCGAACCCTCGCAGACCCCAGCGCTGCGGCAGCAGCGCGGGAGCGCGCCACGCATCGGCGAACGCCCGCACCAGCAGGGGGACGAGCAACAGCCCTACCGCGGCCGTGACCGCGGCTGCCGCCGCCCCGCCGAGGCGCTCGCGCGCGGACGTCACCAGCAGCACCTCAGCCGCCCTCCACGTCGCGGGCGAAGCGGACAGCCGCAATGGCGAGCACGATCGAGAGCGACGAGGCGATCAGCAGTGCGGCTGCCGCCTCGCCCTGGCCGCTGACCACGTCGCCCTGGGCGGCCTCGAAGGCGAACGTCGCGAGCGTCGGCGGATAGTTCGGCCCGATCGCCAGGGGAACTTCGAACGACCCCGCGGTGTACGCGGCGACGATGATCGAGCCGATCACGAGCGGGCCGCGGATAGCGGGCCACGTGACCCACCGCATGCGCTGCCACGCGCCGGCGCCCAGTACCGCCGCCACCTCCTCGCGAGCTCGCAGGCCGCGATCGCAGGCCGCCAGCACGAGCAGCAACAGGAACGGCGCCTCCTTGACGACGTAGACCAGCGCGACGCCCAAGCCCAGCCGGTCGCGCACCGGGTCCACCGCGAGGCCGCCGAGCACGCGATCCGCGATCCCGCCGGGCCCGAGCCACAGCACGGCGAGCGTCGCGACCAGCAGGTGCGGCACGGGCACGGGCAGCGCCAGAACCGCGCGCACCGCGCTGCCGCGATCGCGCAGCAGCGCCGCCCCGAGCAGCGCCGCGAGCGCCGCCAGGGCGGTCGAGACGAGCGTGATCCGCAGCGTGAACAGCAGCGCGTCGGAGAACGCCGGGTCGCGCAGGAGCGACCGCCACACATCGAGCCCCGCATCCCCGCCGAGCGGCATCAGCGAGGCGCGCACGATGCCCGCCATCGCCCCGCCGAGCAGGACCGTCACAGTCACGCAGGCCGGAGCCAGCAAGACCAGGCTGCGCGCCCAGCTGGGCGCGGCGGCTAGCGGAGCACGTCGCGTCGCCACCGCGCCTCAATCGGCGCCACGCGCGTTGCCGGCAGCTCCTGGAGCGGCCGGCCGAGGTCGCGCAGCACATAGCGGGAGGATCCCGCCTGCTCGAAGCGTCGCCGCTGCCCGGCCGACAGGCCGGCGACGTCGAGCACCGTCGGGACCCCGAGCACGTCCGGGTCGGCCTTGGCCACCTGCAGGCGCGCGCTCAGCAGCAGGTCGGCGAGGACCTTGGCCGCGGCGGCGTGCGCCGCGTTGGCCGGGATCGCCACGTAGGAGACGTTGGTCAGCGTGCCGTCGCCCAGCACGAACGGCCTCACGGTCCCCGGGAACTGGCCCTTGCGGACGCCGCTCAGGGCGAAGCTCGCGTCGTAGGACATCGCGAAGTCCACCTGACCGTCGCCGAAGAGCTGATCGAGCTCCGCCTCCGACTTCGGCAGCACGTCACCGTGCCGATACATGAAGGGCTTGAGCCGAGCCAGATAGCGAAAGGCCGAATCCTCGCCCTTGGCTTGCACGACCTGGCGGACGAAGGCCGATCCCGTGAAGTCAGGAGGCGCCGGGTACGTGAAGCGATCGGGATTCGCGCGCGCCCAGGCGAGCAGGGCGTCGAGGTCGGCGGGCGGCTTGGGCACGCGCGCCGTGTCGGTGGCGTACACGAGCGCCGCGCGGCTCCAGGGGGCCTCCTGGTCGTCGACGGGGACCTGGAAGTCGCGCCCGACCGACGGGTCGCCCCAGTCGACGTAGCGGGCGTTCGGCAGCTGGCGCGCCCAACCCTTCAGCCACAGCCCGACGCGTTTGCCCGACGCGAAGTTCTCTCCGTTGACCCAGATGAGGTCGACGCTGCCACCGGATGTCTTGCCGGCGCGGCGCTCGGTCACCACCTGCTTGACGGCGTCAGCCGTATCACTCACGGGGACGATCCGGACCGTCACCCCGAGGCGCCTGGCCGCGGGCTTGACGTAGCGGCGGACGTAAGCGTTGACGCGATCGTCGCCACCGTACATCCACCAGTTGACCGTCTGTCCGCGCGCTTGGGATAGCACCTGCTGCCACGAGCCGGGCGTCTCGCGGGTTCCGGCCGGGGGGCCGCCCTCGCTGCCACACCCGGCGAGCAGCACGGCGACAGCGACGAGCGAGCCGAGCACGCGGACGGTCATGGTCGTCTTCGACCCACGCGCCAACGCGACGATTCACCCGGCGGCGTCATGCGATCATCGCCGCGTGCTCAGCCTGGGCGACCACATCCCAAACCTTCCGCTCCTCACGCCCGAGGGCAGCAGCGTTTCGCTGCGCGCCTTCGAGGGCGAGGCAACTGCGCTGATCTTCCTGCGCCACCTCGGCTGACTCCCATGCCGTGGGCATCTCGTCGAGATGTCGCGCCATCGTGCTGCGCTACCCGGACGCGTGGCGTGCATCACCTTCGCCGAACCGCCTCTGCTGCACGCATTCCAGCATCAGCTGGGACTCGACATCCCGCTCTACGGGGATCCGTCGCGCGCGGTGTATCGCGCCTTCGGCTTCGGGCGCGGCTCCGTGCGGCGCGTGTGGCTCGATCCCCGCGTCTGGACACAGTACGCCCGGCTGCTCTTGCGTGGGCAGCTCCCCGGCTGGAGCGGCCAGGACACGCTGCAGCTCGGCGGCGATGCCGTCCTCGACGCGGCCGGACGGCTGCGATGGATCCACCGGGGCGCCGGCCCCGACGACCGGCCGGCCGTCGAGCTCGTCGCGACGCAGCTGCGGGCCGCGGCGGGCGACACCTGACCGCCCAACATCAGCGCAGGACCCGAACGTGCGGGAGGAACGCCGCGACCGCGAACCAGAACTGCACGTCGTGGCGGACGGGAGCGAGCCGGCGGCCGGCGAACGGGCCGCTGAGCGCCAGACCGGTGATGTCCCAGCTCGAGCCCATCTCGTGGTCCCGGAACAGCCCGTCGCCCATCGCCTCGAAGGTCAGCGTTCGCCCATCGACGCGGCGATCGAAGGCCGCGGCCGTGCCGACGTCCCGCGAATCGGCGATCGCGTCGGCATCAAGCGAGGACTTCACTCCGCGCCGATACAGCACCACGACCGGCGTGCCGTCACGATCGAGCGAGACGACGGGCTGATGCTGCAGCCGGCTGAACGGCACGACGACCGCGCGATCGCCCGTGATCAGGGACAGCACGCGCTCCTTCGGGGGCAGCCGGTCATCCGCGCGCCCGTCGAGGAGGAAGGGCTGCTCGCCCGGCCGGTCGTAGCCGACATAGGGGTTATGCCCGTACGGGCGATCGAAGCCGGTGTCGTGTGACAGCACTTCTCCGTCGGAGTAGCGCCTACGGAAGTCGGCGAAACTGAGCGTCTGCGATGCGAGCACCTGCAGCCGGGCGCCGGTGAGCGTGCCGACGACCGCGTCGCCCGTGAGCTGCTGCCACCACGACTCGGTCTGGCGATCCCACATGACGAGATCGGAGTGGCGGAGATTGCCAGTGGTGCCGAACGTGAGCGTGCGCCCGGCGACGCGGCGGTCGAAGACCAGCGACGAGTTGCACAGCGGGCAATAGGTCACCGCGATCGGCCGCCCTGCGAGCGTGTCGTTGACGATCTCATGCCAGATCAGGATCTGCTGCGGATACGCGCGCGCCCGTCCGGAGACGTCGAGGACCAGCACCGGCTCTTGTGCAGCGAGATAGCGCGCGGCGTCACCCACGCTGACGAACCGGGGTTGGTCGATCGGCGGGATCCCGTCCCGGCCGGGGCCACCGGACGCGAACTCCCGCAGCGGCACGCTGTGTCGCGAAAAGTCGGTGCGCCACCCCGCGGCGGGCACCGCCAGCCGGTCGCGGGCGGCCGCGGCCTGGTGTGCTCGGGGGAGATCGCGCGACGCGCCGCAGCCCGCCGCGACGAGCACGACTTCGACCATGAAGGCGGCAAGCCGGATCCGCATCTTGCGATTTGACCGGCGCGGGCTGGTAAACGGTTCGCGCGAGCTGCCCACGCGCGGCCGTGCTAAAGCTTGCTCGTGTGACGACCGAGGGCGAGGCATGGACGCGCGAGCAGCTCGAGCGCCTGCTCGCGGCGCGGTTTCGCCCCGTGAGCGTCGCGCGGTTCCTGGTGGACTCGCAGCGGCGCGCCAACGAAGTCCGCGGCCGACGGCCCGAGGTCGCGCGCCGCGAGGCGACCTGGGCGGCCGTCGGCGCGGCGGCGTGGATGCTGCTCGCCGCGATCGGCGTCGAGCCGTTCCGCCGGCGCCTGCGGCCCGGGCTGGCCGGGTGGGCGGTGACGGTCCTGATGCTCGACTGGCACCTCGGGATGCTGGAGACCGAGGACGGCCGGCCGCGCAACCTCGGACCCGCCGACGCCGCGACGCTGCTGCGAGCGTGGCTCGTGCCCGCGGTGGCCGAGCGACCGTCGCCTGGACTCTGCGGACTCGGGCTCACGACCGACGTCCTCGACGGCCGCCTGGCGAGAGCGGCCGCTCCGACCCGTCTCGGGCGCGACCTGGAGGGCCTCGTGGACTTCGCTTTCGCCGTGGCGGCGCCGCGCGGAGTACGACGCCGCAATTGGCTCGGCGCGCCGGCCGTAGCTGCTGAGGGCGTGCGCCTGACTACCGGGCTCGCCTACGCACTCCTCGCCTACTTCTCCCGGGCGCAGCCTCCCGACGCGCAGCTGTTGCGCGCCGCCCGTGCCGTCGCGCCGCTGCGCGCGGCCGGGCTGCTCGCGGCCGGCAGTGGTCGCCGCCGCATCGCTGACCGCCTCATCGTGATCGGCTCCGCAGGCAGCGTGGCGGTCCTCGCCCGCGCGCTCGCTCGCGGCGTTGCACGCGAACCGTCTGCCAGATCGGCGGGTCCAAGCCGCATGCCTTTCGACGCCGCCCTGCCAGGACCGGCGCGCTCGTGACCGTCCGCGGGCGCCTCCGTGCGCTCGAACTCGCCACACGTCCGGTCCCCGATGACCTTCGCGAATCACTCGCCCGCCGGTGGGCGGAGCTGCCGGCGCATGCGCGCACGCCCGCGCAGGTGCTGGGGCAGCGCTCGTCCGGCTGCGAGGGCACGCACGGCGTGTTCCCACGCTGCAACCTCGCGTGCACGCCCTGCTACCACTCGCGCGAGGCGAACCGCGTCCGCGTCGACGGCGCGCATACGGTCGCCGAGGTCGAGCGGCAGATGGCGATGCTGCGCAGCGTGCGAGGACCGGGTCAGCACGCCCAGCTGATCGGCGGCGAGGTGACCCTGCTGTCACCCGACGATCACGCCGCGGCGCTAGAGGTGATGCGCCGGCACGGGCGCAAGCCGATGAGCATGAGCCACGGCGACTTCGACTACGCGTACCTGGAGGCGCTGGCGCTCGGCGCCGACGGCCGGCGGCGCTTCTCGCATCTGTCCTTCGCCGGGCACTTCGACTCGATGATGTACGGCCGGCGCGGCATCCGGCGCGCGCGCAGCGAAGCCGAGCTGAATCCGTACCGGGAGCGGTTCTGCGCGATGTTCCAACGGCTCGAGCGCGAGCACGGCATCACCCATTACCTCGCGCACAACATGACGGTCACGCCGCGCAACCTCGATCAGGTCGCGGACGTCGTGCGCGAGTGCCGGGCGATGGGCTTTCGCATGTTCTCCTTCCAGCCGGCCGCCTATATCGGCAATCACAACCGCTGGAAGGACGAGTACCGATCGTTCGGCGGCGACGAGGTGTGGCACGAGATCGAGCGCGGCGCCGGCGGCCGGCTCCCGTTCCGGGTCTTCCAGATGGGCGACGAGCGCTGCAACCGCAGCTGCCACGGCGTGCTCGTGGGCGACCGGTTCGTCCCGCTCGTCGACGATCGCGTGCCGGCCGACCACGCGCTCCGCAACGCCTTTTACGCGACCTTCGGGGGAATGGACTTCCAGGCGCCGCGGGCGCTGCTCGCCGTGCGCGTGGTTCGGGCGCTCGCGGCACACCCGAAGGCGCTGGCGATCGGTGCCGCCTGGGCGGGACGATTCGCGACGCGTGCCGGGATCCTGCCGTTGCTGCGCGAACGCCCCCGTGCGCTGACCTTCGTCATGCACTCGTTCATGGACGCCCGCGACGTGCGACCGGCATGGGAGGGCCTGCAGCGCGGCGAGCGCAGCAGCGATCCGCTCGTCCGTGCCGCGCAGGAGCGCCTCGAAGCGTGCTCGTACGCCATGGCCCACCCCGAGTCCGGCGAGCTCGTCCCCGCCTGCGTGCAGCACTCGGTGCTCGACCCCCAGGAGAATCTGCGACTGGTAGAGCAGTTGCCGCTGTCCTGAGCTTCGGACGCGCTCACGGCGCGCCTAGTAGCGGATCGTTCAGGTCGGGCAGAACGCCGTCATGTCGCGCTCGACCCGCACGCCTGGGGCGACTCGCTCGAGGGCCCGCAGCAGCCGGCGCTGCCTTCGCACGAAGCCAAGGGTCAGGGTCCCGTCGCGACTGTCGAGGCGCACGCGGTTGCCGGCGATCGTGACGCCGGTGAGCTCGTCGGTGCCAAGGGCGACGTGCCCGCCGCCGGGTTGCTCGATCGTCACGAAGCGCTCGCTGATCGCGTACGTCTCGATCAGCGCGCGTCGTCGCGCACTCACGATCAGCCAGAACGCGACGATGGCCGCCGCTCCGAGGATGATGTGCAGCGCGAGCGGCCGGACTGCGACCGCGGCGATCACCAGGAACGCCGCCGGCGCGCCGAGCAGCGTCACGACGGGGAAGCTTCGTCGCTCCTGCCAGACCGGATCGCCGGTCTCGTCGGGGAACGAAATTTGGCGTGTCAGCTGCGCCGTACTGGGGCTCGGCATGCCAAGGCGATCGTACGCCGTCCGACTCCGCGGCACTCGGTCCGAGGTGTCCATGCTCCTCAGACCGCCACCTGGCGCGGACGGTTCACGTGACGGCCCGCGCCGCCCGCACGGGGCGGCGCGGGCGCGACGGTCGACTCAGTAGCCCGGGAACGTGATGGCGTTGCGGATGGAGACCTGGATCTGCCCGCCGCCGGCGTCACGGGCAGGGGCGATGACGCCCTGCGCGACTCCATGTTCGCCGGTGACGGGGTCGATCAGTTCGCAGCGGAAATTCCGCACGCCGTCCTGATCGGGCACGCTGATCGGGAACTCGGACTGGTATTGGAGCAGAAGCGGCGGCCGGCTCTTACCGCCCGGATTGCGGCGGTCGATGTTGTAGTCGCCGAACACCACGGCGGTGCCCTTGGGCACCGGCTTGCCCGCGGCTCCGCCGTACGTGCCGTGGAGCACGGTGTCCCTGGTCACCGTGGCGTTGAACCCGCCGTCGCGCACGACCCAGCCGGTGCTGGGGACGGTCTCGCCGCCGACCGCATAGGCGCGGTAGCTGTTGCGCGGATCGAACATGAACATGCTGATCTCGACGTCGCCGTTGGCGGCGTCGAGCCCGAAGCGTTGCTTGAAGAACGCCAGCGCCTGCGCGCGCTGATCGGCGATCTGCGCGACGGTGCGGTGCATGATCTGCTTCTGGAAGAACTCTCCGCTCGGCGCGGTGTAGGTGGGGTCGTTCGGGTCGTAAGTCCCGTTGGCCATGTAGACCAGGAACTTCTGATAGCCCGCGGGATTCGCGGCCTTCGTGAACGGAAGGCCGCCGGCGGCCGCGCTCGCGGCGAGTGCTCCCATGAGCAGCGCGCCGACGATCGCCAGCGTCACATGACGCCGTCGCTTCAGCATCTCTGACTCCTCTCTCGGAACGGGCAAAGCAGGGCGGCCACCCGGCCAGCCCTCGCCGTCGGCCGGCGCCCGGGAGCGGGCGCCGCCCGCGACGGTTGGGCTGGCACTGCAGTCGGACCCGCGACGCGTCCGAAGGGTTCAGCCGCGGCGCCCGCCGGCCGCATGCTCGTTCCTTCTCCGCCGCGACGCCAGGCGCCGATGCTTCCGCGTGAATCCCATCGGGGCATCTAGGGTCGAAGGGGGGCGTCCCCTGCGTGCGAGGTGAGCAGACCGTGGCCAAGCAAGCGAGCCAAAGCGACACAACCGGCAGCGGAGCCGGCGAACCGGCCCGCCGGTGGCGGGTGGTCGAAGAGCGCTCGCGCGTCGGATCTCGGTGACCCGACACGGCGCAGGCGACCATCCCGCCGAGCGGCGCGCCAATGTCGACGGCATCCCGATGCGCTGGCTCGAGTCGGGCGCAGGCATCCCCGTCGTCCTCGTGCACGGAATTCCGACGTCGCCGGAGCTCTGGCGGCACGTCTTCCCCGAAGTGCCCGGCGCCCACCTGCTCGCCTGGGAGATGGTGGGCTACGGACGGTCGTGGCGCACCGGCGAGCAGCGTGACATCTCGCTGCGCGCACAGGCCGGTCATCTCGAGCGCTGGATGCAGCACGTGGGCATCGAGCGCGCCGTCCTCGTGGGTCACGACCTCGGCGGCGGCGTCGTGCAGATTCTCGCGGCGCGCCAGCCGGAGCGCTGCGCCGGGCTGGTGCTCACGAACGCCGTCGCCTACGACTCCTGGCCGATCCCTAGCGTGCGCGCCATGCGTGCGCTCGGCGGCACCCTCGCGTGGACACCGCAACCGGCGTTCCGGGCGCTGATGAGTTCATTCGTGCATCGTGGACACGACGACCGCATACGCGCGTCG
Organism: Solirubrobacterales bacterium; assembly: GCA_038327685.1. Classification (GTDB taxonomy): domain Bacteria; phylum Actinomycetota; class Thermoleophilia; order Solirubrobacterales; family Solirubrobacteraceae; genus DASQFQ01. The sequence goes on along the minus strand of JBBQLH010000007.1, from coordinate 8,572 downwards.
GAGTCGGCGCGCGTGCATTGGGCCGGCTACGCCCATCGCCACGGACGCAGGGCCTTCCTGCGGCAGATTCGCTCGCTCCGCACCGAGGACACGCTCGAGGTTGCCGGCGAACTGGCTCGGCTTCAGATTCCCGCGGCCGTGGTATGGGGCGCCGCCGACCGGTTCCAGAAGCTCGTCTACGGACACCGGTTGGCCGAGGACCTGCGCGCCCCGCTCGACACGGTCCATCACGCGCGCCACTTCGTGCCGGAGGACCACCCGGGTTCCGTCGCGCGCGCCATCCGCGGAATCCTCGAACAGGGGAGGACATGAAGCTCTATCGCTGCAAGACGCCGACGGACCGGCTGTGTCCCTGCGGGCGCGTCGCCCGGGAGCTCAAGGCGGCCGGCCTCGACTTCGAGACCGTACGCGTCCCGCTTTCAGCCAAGCCCGACCTCCGGGCCGAGATCATGGATCTCACCGGCCAGCCGCGAGTGCCAGTCCTGCTCGAGGACGACGGCACCGCGACGCACAACTCCAAGCGCATCGTGGAGCGCATCCGCACGTGGTCTGGGCCCGATGCGGAGCGAAGGTAGGGCGCCGTCATGCGGCAACCGCTCCTAGCCGCCGGGTGCCGGCACATCGGGCAGCGCGACAGCATGGGTGGACTTGTGCTGCCGACGTCCGTGGGAGGCGACATTGTCGACGCGCTGTCGTTCGCGTTCGGCATGTTCTGGGAGATCCTGTGGGCGCTGATCCTCGGGTTTGCGCTCTCGGCCGTAGTGCAGGCGGTCGTCTCGAAGGGCGAGATCCGGCGGTTGCTGCCGGACGACTCGCCGCGCTCGATCGGGCTTGCCTGTGGGCTCGGCGCGGCGTCGTCATCCTGCTCGTACGCGGCGGTCGCGCTCGCCCGGTCACTCGTCCGAAAGGGCGCGAACTTCACATCGGCGATGGCGTTCGAGTTCGCCTCCACCAATCTCGTGATCGAACTCGGCATCGTGATGGCGCTGATCCTCGGCTGGCAGTTCACGCTTGCCGAGTTCGTCGGCGGCCCGCTGATGATCGTGCTGCTCGCGCTCGCATTCCGCGTCTTCCTCCGCCGGCGGCTCGTCGACGACGCGCGCGTGCGGGCCGACCGCCCCGTGGTCGGGCGCATGGAGGGCCACGCAGACATGGACATGTCGATCCGCGAGCCGGGATCGTTGTGGCATCGGCTTCGCTCGCCCGCCGGGTTCACCGCGACCGCGAACTACTTCGTCATGGACTGGGCGGCGATCTGGCTGGACATCTTCGGCGGGCTGCTGATCGCGGGCGCACTCGCCGCCTGGGTGCCCAGTGGTGGCAGGCGATCTTCTTCGAAGGCCACGAGACGTTCGCGAAGCTATGGGGCCCGATCGTCGGGCCGCTCGTCGCCATCGTCAGCTTCGTCTGCTCGATCGGCAACGTTCCGCTCGCTGCTGTGCTGTGGAACGGCGGAATCAGTTTCGGCGGTGTCGTCGCGTTCATCTTCGCCGATCTGCTCGTCCTGCCGATCCTCGACATCTACCGCAAGTACTACGGCTGGCGGATGGCAGCGTTCCTGCTCGCGACGTTCTACGCCGTCATAGTCGCCGCCGGCTTGATCGTCGAGCTGCTCTTCCAGGGCCTCGGGCTCGTGCCTGCCGAGCGCAACGCCAAGGTCGAGACCGCCAGCGTCCAGCTCAACCACACGACCGTGCTCAACGTCATCTTCCTCGCCTTGGCCGCCGTGCTGGTCGTGCGCTACTTCCGCCGTGGCGGAGGGCTCTCGATGCTGCGCATGATGAATCGGCCCATCGGCGAGCACGACCACGGCGCCGCGGCGAACCGAGCCGGGTGACGGCAGGTCTACTCCGGTCCACCCACCCCAAGTCAACGCAGCGTCATGATGGCCAGCCGAACGCGCTGCCCGACCGTGAACAGGACCATCCCGGCGAACACCCACGCCGCCACGGCTGCATGACTAGGAAAGATGCAGAACGCCGTGTACGCGATCACTGTCTCGGTGCCCTCCGTGAGGCCGGGCGTGAAGCGCAGCGAGCGCTCGTCGCCGAACGCCAGCGCTCGCTTCTCCACCAGCGACGCGAACGACAGCAGCGCCACGTTGTTGAGCAGGTACGCCGCGAGCAGCACGGTGCACGCGACTCGCGCGTCCGGGACCGCGATCGCCACGCCAACAACGAAGCCTCCGTAGACGACGAAGTCCGCGAGGAAATCCAGGAACCCTCCGAGATCCGTGCCCCCACCGCCTACGCGGGCGAGCGCGCCGTCGAGCCCGTCCAGCACCCGGTTGACCAGCCACAGCCCGAGCGCGAGCGGCCAGACCGCGAGGGCTGCAGCCACGCAAGCGCCGATGCCGACCGCGAGGCCGACCGCCGTGACCGCGCCCGGACCGATGCCTACACCCGTGAGACGTCGCGCCACGTCAGCCAGCGGGGCGGCCAGCCGCGCGCGCACCGGAGCATCAAGCACGGACATGCACCATACGAGGCGACGGGAACGGACCCAACGGTGCGCCGCGCCGCGCACCGCCACGGACCGCGGCGAAAGCGCGGAGCCGGTTCTCCGCGTGGGGTGACGAGCGGCGTCGAATCACGCATGGGACCCCGAGCTGGGCGCTGGACGATTCAGTCGCCTGTACCCAAGCTGGGCGCGCTGAACCGAACCGGCGCGACGGCGGGTCGAAGTTTGAACCGAATCTGAGCGGTACGGGTCACACAGACCATGGACACGCGCGCGCCGGTTCAATTGACACCGAACGGACGGCCCAGGGGGACGACGACGAGGTCGTCGAAGGCGTCCAACATCCGTGTCGGCCAAGCCGTCCTGCTGCTGGCGGGCGCGTTGTTCCTCGTGGTCGTGGTCGCCCCCGACGACGGGCGCTTCTACTGGACGCCGCTGACGCTGGGCCTCGCCTACCTAGGAGCGGCCATCGTGGGTGGCCGTGATGGCGGCCACTGGGCGACGGCCTGCGCGCTGACGGGCTGGGGCGTAGCGGTCGTGTTCGCCGGCGCCGTTCGGCCTGATCTCGACATCTCCGGGTTGTACCTGGCCGGTGCCGGGCTCGGCATGACCGCCGGACTGCTGCTGCAGCGCGCGGGATTCGACGTGGACGCGCTTGGGCTGGCTGTCACCGTCATGGCCGGCGGCCTGATCCTCGCATTTACCACGCAGGCCGTCGGCGTGCTCGACGACGCTCGCACGTTCGCCGCCGCGCTCGCGGTCGTCGCGGTGGCCAACATCACGCTTGCCGTGCGCGACGAGCTGACGGCCAAGCGGACCGCGAGCGCCTCGAAGGCAGTGCCCACCGGCGCTAGGGCGTCGCAAGAGAAGGAGCTGGCATGACTGGCGATTCGACAACGTCCGCCGCGCGGACGCGCGTCCCGGGACCGTGGCGCAAGACCGCGGTGTTGCTCGCCGCGTGGATTCTCGGCGCCGTCGCGCTCGGTGTCCCGGGCAATCGGGCCAGCCAGGCCAGCGCCGAGGTCCGGTCCGCGCCCGCTCCGAAGATCGTGCACTCCGGACCCGAATGCCTCGCCGGCCAGGGCGCCGCGCCGCCGGCCACGAAGCAGAACCGCGCCAAGGACTAGCCGCGCGCGGGGTGCGCTGCCGCCCCAGCCTCGCGCGGCATTGAACCCTCGTCGCGGCAAGCGGGTCAGAGGGACGGTGCAACCGATTCACGGGGGTGGGTTCGAATGCGGGATCCGGGCAACGGCGGTCTGATGGACGACATCGACGCGCGGCTTGTCCGCGGCGTGGTCGCAGGCACAGCAGCGGGGCTGCTGTTCCTGCTGGCCAACATGTGGTACGCCGACAGCCAGGGGTTGCCGGCCGTGGCGCCGCTGTATGACATCTCGACGATCTTCCACTTCGCCGACAAGCCACAGCCGAGCCCTGAGAACCTCGCGATCGGCCTGGTCGTCCACCTCACGCTGTCGGCCGCCTTCGGAGCGACTGCGGCGTTCCTCGCCCCGCTCGTCAGCGGGCCCGGCCGGCTGATCGGCATGTCGGTCGCGTTCGGGCTCGTGTTGTACGTGGTCAACTTCCAGATCCTCGGACGGCTGTTCTTCGAGTGGTTCCAGGAGGGCCCCAACCAGACGTTCGAGGTCTTCGCGCACGCGTTCTACGGGCTGATGCTGGCGCCGTTCCTCGTCGGCTACGCGCGACCGGCCGAGTCGGCCGCCCGTAGAAGCGTGGCCGCGGCCACGCGCTGAGTCGGCAGGGGCGGCGGTGTCGCGACGCCGGGCCGTGGCCGAGGACTTCAAGTGCGATCGGCGTCGTCGGCGAGCGCTGGACGATCCGATCGTCCACGACGGCTTGTTACCGCCTACGAGAGAGCCCGTCGTACGGCTGGGCTAGGCGACATTCGAGGCAGGCGACGTCCCAGACGGCCCCGGTCTGCCCAGAAACGGTGCCGCCGCTGGCGGGTCGTTAGTCACAACATGAAGTTCTTATATCAGAAAGGAACGATGTATAGTGAGGCGATGGAAGCAGCGTTCGCCAACGCACCGTTCCGACTTCCCGTCGCCCCCGCCGAGGCCGACCTGCTGTCGAAGTACTTCCGGGTGCTCGGCGATCGCACCAGGCTGCGGATTCTGGAGCTGGTGCGCGATCGCGAGCGCTCCGTCGGCCAGCTCGCCGAACTGCTCGGCGAAGCGCAGCCCAAGGTCTCCAACCACCTCGCCTGCCTGCGCTGGTGCGGGTTCGTCCAGACCCGGCGCGAGCACCGCACGATCCACTACCGGCTTGCCGACGAGCGCGTGGCGAACGTGATCGAGCTCGGCCGCGCGCTATTGCGTGACAACGCCCAGCACATCGCCGCGTGCCGACGCATCGACGGCGACGGGTGCTGACCGTGCGGCGCGTCGGGACAGAGAACGCGGCGGCGACGTGCATCGCGGCGGTGCTGGGCATCGTCTGCTGCGCCGCGCTCCCACTGATCGGAACGCTCGTCGGCGGAATCGCGCTCGCGGTCTTCCTCGGCGTGGCCGGTGGCATCGTCGTCCTCGCCGCGCTCATCGCCAGTGTGGTTGTCGTCATGCGCCCCCGCCGGCGGCGCCTCTCGCCGCGCGCGCCCCGGAGCCGCCAGCCGTGACGGTCGAGGTCCTCTACTTCGACGGATGCCCGAGCCATGAGGCGCTGCTGCCGCGCCTCCGGAGGCCGCTCGCCGAGGCCGGGGTCGCGGTCGAAATCCAGCTGCGCCATATCGAGTCGGCCGACGCCGCCGAGCGCGAACGCTTCCTTGGCTCACCGACGGTGCGGATCGGCGGCCGCGACGTCGAGCCAGCGGCGGTACAGCGCACGGACTACGGGCTCAAGTGCCGCCTGTATCCGACCGACGAGGGGCTCCGCGGGACGCCGCCCGACGTCTGGATCCTCAACGCGCTGGCGACCCGCGTGGAGTGGCCGCGGTTGACGCCCCGCGCAATCGGCCTCGAGCAGCTCAGGGGCATGGTCGACGGCGGCGCCCAGCTGGTCGAGGTCCTGCCCGCCGCCGAGTACGAGGAGGAGCACCTCCCCGGAGCCCTCAGCCTCCCGCTCAAGGAGCTCGACGGCGCGAGCGCCGAGCGGCTCGACCGCTCGCGCGCCGTGATCGTCTACTGCTACGACAGCCTCTGAGACATGAGTCCGCGAGCCGCGTGGCGGCTCGAAGCGCTCGGGTTCGACCCGGTGTACGACTACGTGGCGGGAAAGGCCGACTGGCTCGCGCACGGGCTGCCGGGCGAAGGCGCCCGCGCCGCCATCCCCAGAGCCGGCGATCTGCTCGACACCGACCCGCCGACCTGCGCGTTTGACGAGCCTCTGGCAACTGCCGCCAGTGCCGTCGTGAGCTCGCGGTATGGGTTCTGTCTTGTCGTCAACGATCAGCGCATCGTGCTCGGACGCCTGCGTCGCAGTGCGCTGGAGGGCGCCGTCGAAGGCGCCGTCGTCGAGAGCGCGATGCAGCCAGGGCCCAGCACTGTGCGGCCCGACACGCCCGCGCGTGAGCTCATCGACCGCCTCGCGCGTCGCCAGCTCAACACCGCTGTCGTCACCACGCCTGAGGGGCGTCTGCTCGGGGTCTTCGCCCGCGCCGATGCCGAGCGCACGCCGCCCGGCTGACACGGTCCCGTGACGACGGCGCCGCAGCCCGAACCGTTAAGCGCCAGCGGAGGTCCAACCCGCACATGACCCGAGTCAAGGCCTCGCGTCCCGCGCTCACATGGCGCTCACTGCTCGACCTGCACAGATACATCGCGCGCTCCCGCGCCGCACGCGACGACCTCGATTGGGACGCGCCATGCGCGTGCTCATATCTTGAGCGCCACTGCCGCGCCTACGGTATCGACAATCGACTGTCACCGACCTCGACGGATGCATGGGTCCGTATGGCGCTGACCCACCGCGGCATCGTCTAACCCAGTCTTGCGGGCATTCCTCCGGCCGCTCGGCAAGGAGCACGGCCGCGACGGGCTGCAGCGGTTGGGGGCGGCGGGCGTGGGGGCTGCCCAGCGAGGCCCGATCATGCCCGGCGGCGAACCGGGCGGACGCCGCCGCGCTCCGTCGTCCACGCGAGATTTCAGTTTGCTGCTCGCGTCGAGGCGGCGGTGCTCACCCGGGGTGATGCTGCTACGGCGTCCTGCAGCTGCTTGGTGCCGCCGGTGTTGACTGCTGGCGGCCAGCGGCCCCTTCGTCGGGCACGGCTATTGGTTCCTCGCTCTCGCCGAAATCACCGGGTTCGGGACGGTCGCCGCAACGGATTCCCCGTCGGGGAGGAATGCGGGCGTCACAGAGGGGACCCGCGCGGCTCCATCGAGAGTGTCAAGGTGGACGAGGTGCAGTCGTCTCACTTGCCGCGGGCCTTGTGCCGGCTCGCCGCGAGGAGCGAGCGTTCCCACCCTCAAGGGCAGCTGGTGCCGGTCGAGCTGGCTGGCGATCCAGAGTTTCTGGCGCCTTTCTGGCGCATCTACGGAACCGAAGGTCAGAGGTTAAAATCCTCTCGGGCGCGCTACGGGAATCCCTGCGCTGTAGGGGTTTTCCGGCTGGTGGCGAACGCCGCTGGGTGGCAACAGCGGGGGCAACGGGGCAACAGGGAGCAAGTTGCCCCTCGAGCGGACGGATGCGCCGGGCATCTACCGGCGTGGTTCCAGGTACGTGGTGGTCTACCGCGTCGAGGGTCGTCAGCGCAAGCAGTACGCCGGCACGCTGGCCGAGGCTCGGGCCGTCAAGGTCAAGCGCGACGGCGAGGCGCGGGCGCTGCGCCGCGGCCCGACGCTGCACGGGTTTAGCCTCTCGTGGCTTGATCGCTACGTCGGCAGAGGGCACGACAGCGTGCGCGCGAACACGCGCCGCGAGTACCGTCGCCTGCTGGTCAACTTCGCGCTGACCTACTTTGACCGCGAGGTCCGGGTGCGCGATCTCGATCGCGCCGCTGTGCAGCAGTTCGTGGATTGGCTAACGACCCGCCCCGGTCGCGCCGGGCGGCTGTGTGACCGCTCGATCGCCAACGCGCTCACGCCGCTGCGTCTCGCGCTTGACGCAGCGGTCGCCGAGGGGCTGCTGGGTCGCGGCGAGCAGCTCAAACAGCAGCCGCCACTTCGCTGGTACCTCGTCGAGCAGCTGCACGAGCTCGGCCCGCGCCAGAAAGCGCCGCTCGCGCGTCGACCATGCGCGACCCGCCCGCCGCCGCGGCATCACCACCTGCTCCGCCGGGTTGGCATCGGGCTGCGGATCTCCGAAGCGGTCGGGCTGCGCTGGAGCGACCTCGTCCTCGATGAGCCGGCCCCGCATCTGCAGGTGCGCCGCGCGATCGTCAAAGGCGCGATCGTTGCGCCGAAGTCTCGCCACGGCGCGCGGCTGATCCCGCTGACGCCCGAGCTCGCTGCCAGGCTGCGCGCTCATCGGCCTCGCAATGGCGTCGACGACGCGTTCGTCTTTCCCGGTCGCGACGGCGGTGCGTCCGATCAGGGCAGCCTGCGCCGCCGCGTGCTCATCCCCGCCGCCGAGCGTGCGGGACTGACCGGTGTCGGCTTTCACACGCTCCGTCACACGTGCGCGTCGATGCTCATCGAGTCGGGCCTGAGCCCGCTGCGCCTGCAGCGCTGGATGGGCCACGACTCGCCCGCGTTCACGCTCGAGACCTACGGGCACCTCATCGACGGCGACCTCGGACCCGCACTCTACCTGCGCAAGAAGCTGCGACGGGCCCAGCCATGATCGAGGCCGCACGCCGGCCGCGGCGTCCGGACCGTCAGTCGCGTGACGGACGGAGAGTCGACCGCTACCGCCGAGCACTCGCGGGCTGCATCGGTGCCCCCGGTCTGCCGTCGCAGCGAGCAACGACAGCGCGCCTGCTTCGGGGCACAACGAGAGCGCAAACGAGGGAGGGGAGGGCGACCGCGTGTCGTCCTGAGCGGGCGCATCGTGGACTTCACGCGAGACGCTCGCATGGCAGCGAGGCTGTCGCGTAAATAGCTCGCGACATGTTGTCTCCTCAACGGTGGGATGGTCACTGCCCGGGAGCGGCTTCTGGGAGGTGCCATCCCAGGCAGCGACTCATCCTCGGCAGGTTGGCGGCTGTTGTCCCACGACCAAT
>JBBQLH010000006.1:0-65126 GCA_038327685.1 Solirubrobacterales bacterium | reverse complement strand
CGTGCGCTCGTACAACTGCCTCAAGCGCGCGGGCATCCAGACGGTGGGCGACCTCGTCTCGAAGTCCGAGGGCGAGCTGGCGGCGATCCCGAACTTCGGCAAGAAGTCGATCGACGAGGTCATCGAGACGCTCAACCAGCGCGGTCTGGGCCTCCGCAACGACTAGGTAGGCTTGGAGCGATGCGCCACCAGAAGACCCGCCACAAGCTGTCCCGCAGCGCCTCGCATCGCAAGGCGCTGCTGGCCAACCTCTGCGTCGAGGTCATCGACCACGAGCGCATCAAGACCACCCAGGCGAAGGCCAAGGCGGTCAAGCCCGAGGTCGAGAAGCTGATCACGCTGGCCAAGCGGGGCGACCTGCACGCGCGCCGGCAGGCGATCTCGACCCTGCAGCATCCGGACAAGGGCGTGATCTACAAGTTGTTCGACGAGATCGCGCCGCGCTACAGCGCCCGTGAGGGCGGCTACACGCGCATCCTCAAGCTGGGCCCTCGGTCGTCTGATTCGACCGAGATGGTCTATCTCGAGCTGGTCTGAGCGCCAAGCTAACTCTCCAATACGACGGCGGCCCGTTCGCCGGCTGGGCAGCCCAGCCGGGGAAGCGGACCGTCTCCGGGGAGTTGAGCGCGGCGCTGACGACCGTGCTGCGCGAGCCCGTCGACCTGACGGTGGCTGGGCGCACGGACCGCGGGGTCCACGCGCTCGGGCAGGTCGTCTCCTACGACGGCCCGCTGCCGTCGCTGCGCTCCGTCAACGCGGTGCTTCCGCGTGAGATCTCGGTGCTGGCCGCCGAGGAGGCGCCGCCGGGGTTCTCCGCCCGCCACGACGCGCGCTCCCGCGCGTACCGCTACCGCGTGCTCGCGCGCGACACGCCGTCGCCGTTCGAGCGCGGGCGGGCGCTGTGGTGGCCCGCTGCGCTCGACGAGGGCGCGCTGCGAGCCTGCGGCGAGCTGCTCTCGGGGAGGCACGACTTCACCGCCTTCACGCCCTCGGACGGCTACCACCAGCGCTTCGAGCGCAACGTGCTCGAAACCAGCTGGGAGCGAACCGGCGACGTGCTCGAGTTCCACATCGAGGCGGACAGCTTCATGCGGCAGATGAACCGCGTGCTGGTCGGGACCATGCTCGAGGTCGCCTCGGGCCGGCGCTCAGTCGAGGGCTTCGCGACGCTGCTGGAGGGCCGCCCGCGCGCGGAGGCGGGACGCACGGCGCCGCCGTACGGGCTCTATCTCGAGGCGGTGCGGTACTAACCGCGCTTCGCGAGGATGCGCTGCAGCTCGCGGGCGAAGTCCCCGATCGGCTGCGTCTTCGTCGGGGGGGTGATGGTGACGGGCTTGCCGACGTCGCTGTACTCGACCCGGTACTCCATGCGACCGCCGGTGATGCCGCCCGCGGAGTCCCGGTTGGCCACCGGGGTCGTGAACCTGGTGGTGACGACGAGCCGGCGGATCGTGTCGTCGCCGGCGACCGCGGCCTCGAAGCGCGGGTGGCCGAACGTGCGCTTGACCTGCGCGCGCTGGGCCGGGGTCAGCTTGCCCTGCGGCACCGCGGCGGCCGCGCCCTGGGTCGGGAGCGTCTGGCTGAGGCGCTCGTACTGGTCCATCACGCCGTCCAGGTCGATCGTGCCCGTGTAGCGGGTCGCCCTGGTGCCGGCGACGATGACCGTGCCGGCCTTCTTGACGCCGTCGACGGCGGCGAGCGGATCGAAGCCGACGACGCCCTTCTGCTTGGAGTTCCGCGCCTGCTCGACGATCTGCCCGACGGCCTCACGGCCGGCCTCGAAGTCCTGGCCGCCGAGGTTGATGAAGAAGTTGTCGCCCGTCGAGACGATCCGGCTCGTGAACTTCGTGGTGAGCCCCGCGAACGCGACCTTCCAGTCGAGGCTCGGGAGCTTGTCGCTGCCGTTGTTGCGCAGCGGGCCGTTGAACGTCAGCTCGAGCTTGTCGCCCACGGAGGGCGGCGCGTTGTCGAAGAAGATGCGGGCCGCGACGCTGACCTGCTCGCTCGGAAGCGGCTTGACGCTCCGGAGCTGCTGGTTCGCGCTCGTCTCCGACGAGGCACCGTCGGAGCCGCCGCAGGCGGCCACGACCACGGCGGCGAGGGCGGCGAGCAGGAGCAGCGCGGCGCGGGTGACGTTCCTCGGCATGGCCTCAGAGTGCCACAGGGTCGGGCCCCGCAACAGGGCCCAGGACCGGTCCCGACATGGAAGATGAGACCGTCGGCCCTCCCGAAGCGCGCCGCGCGATGGCACCCTGCAGTGCCGTGAGGACCCTTCGTTCCCTTCGCAGCGACCGCGGCCAGAGCGCTGCCGAGTACATGGGCATCCTGCTGCTGGTCGCCGTGATCATCGGCGCGCTGATCGCCTCCAACGTGGACGGGAAGATCGCGCAGGCGACGAACGACATGGTCGCCCTGATCTCGGGCGGCGGCAAGGACGACTCGAGCGGCGGCGCCGGTGGGCCGGGCGGCACCAACCCGGGCGGAGGCACCAACCCGGGCGGCGGCAACAACCCGGGCGGCGGCAACGGCCCAGGCGGCGGGAACAACCCCGGCGGCGGGAACGGCCCGGGCGGCGGGAACGGCCCGGGCGGCGGCGGGAACGGCCCGGGCGGCGGCGGGAACGGCCCGGGCGGCGGGAACGGCCCGGGCGGCGGCGGGAACGGCCCGGGCGGCGGCGGGAACGGCCCGGGCGGCGGCAACGGCCCCGGCGGCGGCAGCTCCACCGCCGATGAGACGAAGAAGACCATCATCTGCCTCGGCTCGACCGCGGACGCCGGCAACTGCATCCGGGCCGCGGGCGCTCCGAACGTTGTCTCGGAGAAGATCAACGAGCGGGCGCGCGAGAAGCTCATGAAGGCTCAGCGCAAGCTCTACAACACGGCCCGCCCCGGCACCCCTGAGTACGTCAAGGCGCTCGCGGAGCGCGACAAGGCGCTCAAGGACTACCTCAGCAGCCGCAAGCTCACCAACAACTTCATCGTCAAGCCGCTCGCCCAGGTCCGCAAGGTCGTCGACCCGCGCTTCAAGGACATCGAGAAGGGGATGACGAAGTTCAGCAAGGGCGCGAGGACCGCCAAGGCGCCGCTGCCGCCCAATGCCTCGTCGGGCGGCCCCATCACCAAGTCGCCCGCGAGCAAGTTCCTCAAGGGGCTGGGCAAGGTCGGCAAGGGCCTCGGGATCGCCGGCACCGCGCTCTCGCTCTACGACAACGTCAAGAGCGACGGGCTCGCCAAGGGCCTGACCAAGACCGCCGGCGGCGTCGGCGGCGCGTGGGCCGCGGGCGCCGGGGTCACGGTCGTCTGCGGTGCGATCGGTGTCGCCACGGCCGGCGTCGGCGGCCTGGCGTGCGCCGGGCTCGCCCTCGGCGCCAGCTACTTCGGGGGCAAGTACGGCTCTCAGCTCGCCGGCTGGGGCTACGATCGCGCCAAGGACGTCGCGCACTTCGCCGACGACAAGGTGTTCAAGCCGGTAGGCCATGCCACCACCATTGCTGTGAACAAGGTCAAGGACGTGGGAGAGAAGGCGATCGACGGCGGGAAGAAGGTCATCGGGGCCCTGAACCCCTTCGGTTAGCTGCGCTATGCCCCTGTTTCGAAAGAAGAGCCAGAGCCAGGCCGAGCGCCTGGCTTCTTGGCGTTCGGAGTCGCTGCAGCGCGGCGGGGCGGACGACGGGCTCGCGGCGCTGCTCGAGGAGCTCGGGGCCGGCGTTTCGGTGCACAACGAGGGCACGGTCGTGGAGGTCGCCGGCGGCCATCTGTTCGTCGGGACGATCGACGACGGCACCACCCTGTCGGGCTGGTCGCCGTTCGAGGGCACCTACGACGCGGCCGAGCTGGCGACCCTGCTCCGGCGCAATCTCGACCCGGTTCTCGTCTGGACGTCGCGGAGCGACGTAGGAGGCGAGGAGGAGCTGGGGGCACGCTTCGCCGTCCCGCTCGACGGCTTCGAGCGCGGCGCGGTGCTGCTCGCGCTGGAGACGATGGCCGGCTCGCTCGGCGACGAGGGGCTCGCCGGGAGGGCCCGCGACGCGCGCGAGCCCCCGCGCGGCGAGGCCGAGGAGCAACACGCGAACGCTCGCGCCGCCGAGGCGATCAACGTGGCGCTCGAGGCGGTCGGCCTGCACGCCGAGACCGATGCCGAGCGTCCCGGGATCTGGAGCGTGAGCACCGACCGCGGCGCCGTGGAAGCCATACTGCGCGACACGGGGGAGAGCCTGATGCTGATGCACGAGCTCCAGTACTCGCGGGGCGAGGACGATCTCGAGACCCTGCGCTGGCTCTTGGGGGCGAGCGACTGGTCAAGCGCGCGGCTCGGGCTGGCACCGCTGCCGGGCGGGCCTGGCCTGTTCTCCGCCTGCGCCGTGCCCGCCCACGCGCTCGAGCCACAGGCGCTCGCCTGGGGCATCGGCGAGGTGCTGCAGCTCGCCGACGACTACGACCGGCTGGCGGCGGGCTAGCCGATGATCGTCTTCGCGATCGTCGTCCTCGCAGGCATCGTCGGGCTCTACGCCCTCGCCATCAGGCGCATCTGGGAGGGCACCTCCGAGTACGACCCCTCCAATCCGCCGCCATGGTGGCCGTTCAGCCTGCCGTTGTGGCACGGGATCTCGCGCGCATTCCCCGTCCAGGGCGCGTGCGCCATCCTGCTGATCGGCGGCGGCATCGCCGGCGACCTCATCGGCAAGGACTCGTCGGGCTACAACGTCGCGATGGGCGTCGGCCTCCTCGGTCTGCTCGGCGGTCTTCTGATCGCCCTCCCGATCACGTTCTTCAACCGTCCGCGCCGCCTCGTCCCGCCGCACCAGCGCGACGACCCCGGAGCCTTCGCGGAGTGGCGCAGCGCCCGGCGCGCCGGCCGCTAGCCCGGCCGGCCCGCCGGTGAGGCCGCATCTATCCTCTCGGCGTGCTGCGCGTCCTCCTCACCAACGACGACGGGATCGAGGCTGAGGGGCTGCAGGCGCTGCGGCGGGCGCTCGTGCAGGTGGAGGACATCGAGCTCGCGGTCATCGCGCCCGACTCCAACCGCTCGGCCACCGCGCGCTCGATCACCACGCGCCGCCCGATCTGGGTGGAGGAGGTGCCGTTCGGCGACGGCACCGTCGGCTTCGCGACCGACGGCACGCCGGTCGACTGCGTCCGCTTCGCCTCGCTCGGCCTGATCGACGGCTTCACCGCCGACCTGATCGTCTCCGGCATCAACCACGGCTCGAACCTCGGCGACGACATCACGTACTCGGGCACCGTGGCGGCCGCGCTCGAGGGCGTGATCCTCGGCATCCCCGGCATCGCCGTGTCCCAGCAGTCCAACGCCCGCGAGATGGACTTCCGCCTCGGGCGCGTCTTCGACTTCGAGACCGCGGCCGCCTTCACCGCGCGGCTCGTGGAGGAGATCGATGACGTCCCGCTCCCGAAGGGCACGCTGCTCAACGTCAACTTCCCGGCGGGAGAGGTCGACGGAGTCGAGGTCGCGCGCCTCGGCAAGCGCATCTACCGCGACCAGCTCTCGCTCGTGAATCCATCCCCGCTCGCCCCGTCCTCCCGCCGCCAGTACCGCATCTACGGCGACGCGCCCGACTACGAGCACGAGGAGGGCACGGACCTGGCGGCGATCGCCGACGGCCGCGTCGCGGTCACGCCGCTGCACTTCGACCTCACCGACCGCCCGGGGATCGAGACGTTGCAGGCCTACGACCTCGCGCGACTGCTGGCGCCGGCGGCCGACGAGCTCACCTGAGATGGCGGAGGTCGCCGAGCGCGCGGACGAGCTCAAGCGCCAGCTCGCCCACCACAACCACCGCTACTACGTCCTCGACGACCCGGAGGTAGGCGACGACGTCTACGACGCGCTGCTCGACGAGCTGCGCGCGATCGAGCGCGAGCACCCGGAGCTCGTCAGCCCGGACTCGCCGACCCAGCGCGTCGGCGCCGAGCCCGTCTCGCGGCTCGAGAAGGTCACGCACCTGCAGCCGATGTACTCGCTCGCCAACGCGCGCTCGGAGGAGGAGCTGCGGGCGTGGGTGGCGCGCATGCGCTCCCATCTCGCGCGCGAGGGCATCGAGGATCCGGCCTTCGAGTTCGTCGCCGAGCCGAAGATCGACGGCCTGGCGATCTCGCTCGTCTACCGCGACGGCGTACTCGAGCGCGGCGCGACGCGCGGCAACGGGGAGGTGGGGGAGGACGTCACGCACAACCTGCGTACGATCCCCTCGATCCCGCTGAGCTTCGACGACGCGCCGCCGCTGATCGAGGTCCGCGGCGAGATCTACATGTCGCTCAGCGACTTCACCGCGCTCAACGAGCGGCGCGCCCAGGCCGGGCTTCCGACGTTCATGAATCCGCGCAACTCGGCGGCGGGGACGATCCGCCAGCTCGATCCGCAGCTCGCCGCCGAGCGGCCGCTGTCGATGTGGTGCTACGCGATCGGCGCGACCGAGGGCATCTCGTTCGGGAGCCACTGGGAGTCGCTTCAGTGGCTGCGGGAGCACGGCTTCCGCGTCAACGACGACGTCAAGAAGCTCGGCTCGGAGGACGACGTCGTCGCCCAGTGCCTGAGCTGGCAGGAGCGCCGCGGGGCGCTGGACTTCGAGATCGACGGCGTGGTCGTGAAGGTCGACGACGTGGAGCTGCAGCGCCGCCTCGGCGTCGTCGGGCGCGACCCGCGCTGGGCGATCGCCTGGAAGTTCCCGCCCACGACCGCGGTCACGAAGCTCAACGACATCCTCTGGAACGTCGGCAAGTTCGGGGACCTGCACCCGTTCGCGTCGCTGGAGCCCGTCCACGTCGGCGGCGTCACGGTCAAGCTCGCGACGCTGCACAACGAGGAGGACCTCGCGCGCAAGGATGTCCGCGTCGGCGACGAGGTGATCGTGCTGCGCGCCGGCGACGTGATCCCGCAGGTGCTCTCGCCGGCGCCGCACGCGCTCGAGAACCCCGACCGCTCGCCGCCGCCGCGGCCGCCCGCGCGCTGCCCGTTCTGCGACACGCCGACGGTCAAGGACGAGGGCGTGTTCACGAAGTGCCCCAACCGCGAGTGTCCCGAGCGCCGCTGGCAGCTGCTCAAGCACTTCGCCGCCGCGATGGACATCGACGGGCTCGGGGAGAAGCAGGTCGCCCGGTTCCAGCAGCAGGGGATGGTCCGCACGCCGGCCGACTTCTACCGCCTGACCAAGGAGCAGATCGCCGCGCTCGAGGGCTACGGCGAGGTGTCGGCCCAGAAGCTGCTGGACGCGATCGAGGCGTCGAAGGAGAGCCCGTTCGGCCGCGTGCTGTTCGCGATCGGGATCGAGGGCGTCGGCTACGTCACCGGCCGCAACCTCGCCCAGCGCTTCCGCTCGATCGACGCGCTGCTCGCCGCCACGCCGGAGGAGATCGCCGACACACCGGGGATCGGGCCGAAGCTCGCCGAGCTGATCCACCGCCAGCTCGCCGACCCGCAGATGCGCGGTCAGCTCGACGAGCTGCGGTCCTACGTGCGCTTCGAGGTCGAGGGCGCGCCGCCCGGCGAGGGACCGCTGGCGAGCAGGACGTTCGTGCTCACCGGCACCCTCCCCGACCTCACGCGCGAGGAGGCCACGGAGCGGATCCTCGCGGCGGGCGGCAAGGTCACCTCGTCGGTATCGAAGAAGACCGACTACCTGGTTGCGGGTGCCTCGCCGGGGTCCAAGCTCGAGAAGGCCGAGCGCCTCGGGGTGGCCGTGCTCGACGAGGCCGGGCTGCTCGAGCTCCTGTCCGGGTAATCTCCCGCGCCATGGCCGAGGATTCGCTCTACGTCGTGGTCGAGATCCCCAAGGGATCGTCGAACAAGTACGAGTGGGACGACGAGCTGGGGGCGATCAAGCTCGACCGCCTGCTGTTCTCCTCGCTCGGCTACCCGACGGACTACGGCTTCTTCCGCGACACGCTCGCCGCCGACGGCGACCCGCTCGACGCGATGGTCGTCGTCTCCGAGCCGACGTTCCCCGGCTGCTACATCGAGGTCAAGCCGGTGGCGCTGTTCCGCATGCGCGACGAGAACGCGGAGGACAACAAGATCCTCTGCGTGCCGCTGACGGACCCCAATTGGAGCCACATCGAGAAGCTCGACGACCTGCCGATGAGCCTCCGCGACGAGATCTCCCACTTCTTCGCCATCTATAAGACGCCCGACTGGAAGGTCGTCAAGGTCGACGGCTGGTACCCGCGGGAAGAGGCGCTCGAGTCGATCAGCCGCGCCCGCAAGCGCTTCAAGGACGGCTAGGGCGCGTAGCGCGCGAGCGCGGCGGCCATGCGGTCCTGCAGCGTGTGGGCCGCGGAGACGTTGACGCCGTTCATGAGGAAGGCGAAGGCGACGCGCGAGCCTGCGATGCTCTGGCAGTAGCCGGCCAGCGCGGAGACGTAGTTGAGCGTGCCGGTCTTGGCGTGGCAGCGGTCGCGGGCGACGCTGCGGCGCATGCGGTAGGCGAGCGTGCCGTTGCGCCCGGCGACCGAGAGCGACGTCTCGAACGCGGGGCCCGCCTGGTCGGCGGCCATGTGCTGGAGCAGCGTCACGACCTGCCGCGGCGTCGTGCGGTTGGCGCGCGAGAGCCCCGAGCCGTCGGCGACCCGTGGGCGCAGGCCGAAGCCCACCATCGTGCGGCGGACCACGACGGCGCCCGCGCGCGTCGTGCCGCCCGCGCCGAACTCCTCACCGAGCGACTTGATCAGCGTCTCGGCGTTGAAGTTGTCCGACGGCCGGTTCGTGACACGGGCGATCTCGGCCATCGGCAGGGACTGCTGCTCGGCCAGCGGCAGCGCGGCCGGCTGGGTGGCGCCGGCGCGCGCCGCGCCGGCGATGGCGACGTTGCGGCGCTCGAGCGCGCGCTCGAAGGCACGGGCGGCGAACAGCGGCGGCGACTTCTGCCAGTACGGCCGTCGCGCGCCGGTACGCCCGCGGTTGAAGGTCAGGGCGCTCAGCGGCCCGACCTCGTTGGTCGTCCGGTAGCCCTCCGACGGCGGCCCGCGCAGCGAGTCGAAGGCGGACTCGTCGCCGATCACGCGCCCGGTGATCTCGCGCAGCCCGGTGTCGAGCACGAGCTGGTCGGCGAGCTCAGCGGCCTGGCGCTCGCCGAAGTAGGGATCGCCGCCGCCGCGCAGGTAGAGGTTGCCGATCAGGACGCCGCCGGGGTCGACGCCGACGTCGCCGAGCAGCTGGGTCGTCAGGTGGCCGTCGAGGCCGTAGAGCGTCAATGCGGTCGAGGTCGTGTAGAGCTTCTCGACGGAGGCCGGGGTGCGCGCGGTGTCCGGGCGCGACGCGTAGATCGTGCGCCCGCTGTCGAGGTCGACGGCGAGCGCGCCCGAGCCGCCGCCGGCGTGGCGCATCTGGGAGGCGAGCGCGGCGCGCGTGGCGGCCGGCCCCGCGGCGAGCGCGGCGGCGGGCATGAGCGCGGCGGCGACCAGCAGCGCGACGATGAGGTGGAACGTCCGAGCCATCGGCGGTACGAGGGTAGGCAACCCGCCGGCCGGGTCGAAGTCGCGGTCCGGCGGCCGGGTTGCGTTCCGCTGGCGCGCCCGACATAGTCACTCGACATGGCTTTCCGGCGGGAACTCCTCAAGGTCGCGCTGCTCGCGATCACGCTCCTCGTGCTGCTCCCCGCGGCCGCCTTCGCCGCTCCGCAGTGGCTGGGCGCCGAGCCGCTCGACCCGGGCTTCGTCTCGGGCCACCCGCCGGACGTCACGTCGGACGCCGACGGCAACTCGGCCGCCGTCTGGATCGGCGCCGGGGGCGAGGTCAATGCTGCCGTGCGGCCCCGTGGCGGGCCGTGGGGCACGCCGGAGAACCTCGAGCCCGGCGGCCAGGTGCAGCAGGAGGACGCCCCGCTCGTGATCGCCGAGCCCGACGGCGAGCTCGTGGCGGTCTGGGTCGGCAATCTCGGGGGGACGACCGGCAACTACATCCGCTGGGCGCGCAAGCCGCCGGGGCAGGACTGGAGCGCGCCGGACAGCATCGTCCAGGCCGCGAGCGGCAACGCCGGCCTCAGCGCCCTCGAGGTGGGCGAGAAGGGCGACGTCACCGTCCTGTGGACCCAGGGCGCGGCTCCCGTGACCCCGGACACGAACACCAAGCCCGCGGGCAGCGAAGCCTGGGAGCGCGCCGACCCCGTGCCGAACGCGGGTGGCGCGGTCCTCGCGCTGGCGGTGGCGCCCGACGGCAGCTCCACGATCGCGTTCCCCGACCCGTGCACCACCTTCTTCGACAGCTGCGTGCGAGCGGAGTACCGGCCGAAGGGCGGCGACTGGAGCGCCGCGTCGGAGCTCGCGGGCCCGGCCGCCGGCGAGGTCACGGGCGTCGCGCTGGCGGCCCGGCCGGACTCGTCGTACTCGATCGTCTGGGGCGAAGGCGCCCCTCCGCTCGGCCGCGCCCGCTCGCAGAACCCACCGGGCGCGGTCCGCAGCGCCGATCGCGCTCCGGGTCCGATCCCGTCGTGGTCACAGCAGCCGGTCGCCACACTGACGGCCGACGCGGCGGGCTGCCCGTCGACCAGCTCCGGCTGCATCGACCTCGCCAGCCGGGGGGACACGCTCGCTGCCGTCTGGCAGCAGGGCGGCGCCGGGGGGAGCGAGATCGAGGCGAGCCTGCGCACCGGCGACGCTCCGTGGCACCCGCGCGAGCGCGTGGGCGACGTCGGGAACGGCGACGCGTTCCCGCAGGCGGCCCTCACCGCCGGCGGAATCGCCGTGGCCGCGTGGGGTGACGGCCCGGCCGGCTCGGCCGTCGCGCGGGCCTCGCACCGGGCCGCGGACGGCACGTGGACGCAGAAGGAGATCGGCGCCCCGTCCGAGGGCGCCGCCATCGTCCCCGACGTGGTTGCCGACGGCCTCGGCGACGCGGTGACCGCCTGGCGCGAGCCCAGCGGCGTCCAAGTCGCGGGCTTCGACGGCGCCGGGCCGCGCTTCAGCGCGTTCTCGCTGCCCTCGGGCAGCGAGGGCGAGGCGCCCTTCTCGGCCGCCGCCGCCGACAACTGGTCGCCGCCGGTCTCGATCGCATGGCAGTTCGGCGACGGTGCGGGAGCGCCAGGGGCGAGCGTGTCACACGCGTACGGCGCCGCCGGCACCTTCACCGCCACCGCCATCGCCACGGACGCGATCGGCAACGCCACCGAGCTTTCCGGGCCGGTCGTGGTGACCGCGGCGCCGACGCCGATCCCGGAACCCTGCGGCACCACCGACCGCGACAAGGACGGCGTCAAGGACGGTTGCGACAAGAACGACGGCTCCCGCCGCCCCGTGCCCTTCAAGACCGTCAACGCGACGGTCGTCTCCGGCGACGTCTTCCTCAAGCTCCCGGCGGGCCAGGCGTCCGCGGCGGCAGCCAAGCCGCCGAAGGGGTTCGTCCGGCTGCAGGGCGCCGAGACGATCCCGGTCGGCTCCACGCTCGACACCGCCAAGGGCCGCGTGAAGCTGCGGAGCGCGTCCGACACGCGCCGCCACGTCCAGACCGGCCAGTTCTTCCGCGGCCGCTTCGTCATCCGTCAGGTCCGCAAGCCGCGCGGCAAGGCCAAGCGCAGGTCGACCAAGCTGGTCACGGTGCTCACGCTCAGCGGGTCGTCGTTCTCGAAGGCATGCAGGGCCTCCTCCAAGGCCTCGGCCTCGGCAAAGCGGCGTTCCCGGAAGCGCGTGCGACGGCTGTTCGGCAGCGCCAAGGGCTCGTTCCGCACCGCGGGCCGCAACGCCGCGGCGACCGTGCGCGGCACGCGCTGGGGCGTCCAGGATCGCTGCGACGGGACGCTGGTGACCGTCCAGCGGGGCCGCGTCTCGGTCCGCGACCTCGTCAAGCACAGGACCGTGCTCGTGAAGACCGGCCACACGTACCTCGCCCGGCGCCGCTGAGGCCCCGAATAGACTGGCCTACGGATGGGCAAGGTCGTCAAGCTCGAGAAGGGCGCCGGTGGCGCCCGCGGGCGTTCCGCGCGCTCGCGCCAGTCACGCACCGCGCTCGTGCTCGGCGGCGGCGGGTTCACCGGCGGGGTCTATGAGATCGGCGCCCTGCGGGCGCTCGACCTGCTGTCGGTCAACAAGAGCGTCAACCAGTTCGACATCTACGTCGGCACGAGCGCCGGCTCCCTGATCGCCGCGCTGGCGGCCAACGGGATCACGCCCGAGCAGATGATGCGGATCGTCAACGACCAGGTCCCGACGCCGTTCCGCGACATCAACCTCGACATGCTGCTGCGCCCGAACTACCGCGAGTACGTGACCAAGGCGATCCAGCTGCCGCTGCACGTGCTCGGCGTCGCACGCTCGCTCGGCCGCGGCCTCGGCTCCTTCTCGCCCGTCGACCTCGCGATCGCGATCGCCGACGCGCTCCCGTCAGGGCTCTACACGGGCTCGGGGATCGAGGACTACGTGCGCACGGTCCTCTCGGACCCCGACCGCACCGACGACTTCCGGCTGCTCCAGAACGAGCTCTACCTCGCCGCGACCGACCTCGACACCTGCGAGCGGATCGTGCTCGGGGCCGAGGGCTGGGACGACGTGCCGATCTCGACCGCGGTGCGCGCCTCGACTGCGCTGCCGATGGTCTACAAGCCCACCGTCGTCAAGGACCGCGAGCTGGTCGACGGCGGCGTCGTCTCCACGACCAACCTCGACATCGCGGTCGAGGCGGGCGCGAAGTTCGTCGTCGTCGTCAACCCGCTGGTGCCGTTCGTCAACGACTTCTCCAAGCAGATCCCGACCCTGCTCGGCACGCGGGTGCGGCGCGTCTCGGACATGGGCTTCCCGAAGATCGCCTACCAGACCTTCAAGCTGCTGGCCTACCAGCGCCTGCACGAGATGGCGCGCCAGTGGCAGGATCGCTACCCGGGCGTCGACATCATCCTGATCGAGCCCGAGCCCGACGACGAGCTGATGTTCGAGACGAACATCCTCAACTACTCCTCGCGGGTCGAGGTCGCCAAGCACGGCTTCGAGTCCGTCACCGTCAAGCTCGCCAAGGACTACGACGAGATCCGTGCCGTCTGCGAGCGCCACGGCATCCAGATCTCCGCGACGCGCGTGCGCACGGTCATCAAGCACTTCTCGGCCGAGAAGGAGAAGACCCGCGCCTGGCGGCGGATCCTGGAGCAGACGACGGGGACGCTCCTGCGCCAGTCGGCGGGCGACTGACGCTCAGCCCGAGTAGAGCGCCTCGAACAGGTCGGCGTACTTCTCGTTGACCACGTTGCGCTTGACCTTCAGCGTCGGGGTCAGCTCGCCGGTCTCCTGGGAGAGGTCGTGGTCGAGGATCACGAACTTCTTGACCTGCTCGCCCTGCGCGTACTTCTGGTTCGCCGCGTCGAGGATCCCCTGGATCAGCTCGTGGACCTTGGGGTCGTTGGCGAGCGCGGCCGGGTCGTCGGAGAGCTCGTGCTGCTTGGCGAACTGCACGATCTCCTCCGGGTCGAGGGTGATCAGCGCGACCGGATAGGGGCGGCGGTCGCCGTACATGACGGCCTGGGAGATCCAGCGCGACTGCTTGAGGTCGTTCTCGATGTTGGCCGGCGTGAGGTTCTTGCCGCCCGAGGTGATGATGATGTCCTTCTTGCGGCCGGTGATGAAGAGGAAGCCGTCCTCGTCGAGCGAGCCGAGGTCGCCCGTGTGCAGCCAGCCGTCGACGATCGTGCCGAAGCTCGCGTCGTCGTTCTTGTAGTAGCCGCCGAAGATGTTCGGGCCCTTGATCAGGACCTCACCGTCGTCGGCGATGCGGATCTCACAGCCCGGCAGCGCGTATCCGACCGAGCCGGGCCGGTGGCGCTCGACCGTCTGCGTCGTGGCCACCGTCGCGGTCTCGGTCATCCCGTAGCCCTCCAGCACCGGCACGCCGCAGGCGTAGAAGAACTCGAGGATCTCCTTCGCGATCGGCGCCGCGCCCGTGTTGGCCTGCTTGAGCTTGCCGCCGAAGGCGCCGCGGACGTTCTTGAACAGCGCCTCGTCGGCCTTGTCGTAGTGGGCCTGGAGCTCGGCGGGGACCTCCTGGCCGGCCGCCTGCAGCGCGCGCACCTTGAGGCCGACGCCGACCGCGCCCTTGATCTGCTCGGGATCGCCGTTGGAGGTGACGAGCGTGTAGATCTTCTCGAAGATCCTCGGCACCGAGGGCAGGTAGTCGGGGTGGACCTCCATCAGCTCGGGCACGATCTGCTTGGGGTCGCCGCCGAAGTAGGCGATCGAGCCGCCGAGGTCGATCGCGAGCAGCTGGATCAGCAGCGCGTAGGCGTGTGCGAGCGGGAGGAAGAGGTAGACGACGTCGCCCGACTCGATCACCCCCTGCTCCTCGCACATGTTGACCACCTGGCGATAGTTGCGGTGCGAGAGCACGCAGCCCTTCGGCGGTCCGGTCGTGCCCGAGGTGTAGATGATCGTGTAGGTGTCGTCGGGCGTGACGGCCTCGCGGCGAGCGTTCAGCTCCGCCTCGTCGCGGCCGCGGCCGCGCTCGCGCAGATCGTCGAGGGAGATCGCATCCCCGATGTCGCCACCGGGTTCGATGACCACGATCTGGCGCAGCGCGGGGAGGTTCGCGCGCACCTCGAAGATCTTGGCCACCTGCGTGGCGTCCTCGCAGATGACCGCGACCGACTCGGAGTTGCCCGCGACCCACTCGCACTCGCCCGCCGAGTTGGTCGGGTAGACCGGGACGACGACCGCGCCGGCGCTCGAGATCGCGAAGTCCGCCGCGGTCCACTCGGCGCGGGTCTGGCACAGCAGCGAGACGCGCTCGCCGGGCTCGATGCCGAGGTCGACGAGGCCACGAGCGATCTCCGACACGGCACGGCCCAGCTCCTCGAACGAGATGCTGTGCCACTCGCCGTCACGCTTGAACCGCTGAGCCTCGCGCGCACCGTGGCGCTCGGCGGCGAGCGCCATGAGGTCGGCGATCGTCTTCGATCCAGTCGATGCCGCCGCAGGGGCGACCGTGCCGGCTTCCATCGTCTTCGAGCTCCTCCTCGTCGAACTGCCTGAGGAGGGCGATACTACTTCGGGTTCGTCAGGCGGTGGCTACGCGTGCGGCCGACGAATGCGAGCTCATGGACTGCTCACTCAGGTTCATCAGGAACAGCGTCTTGTCGATGCGTCCCTGGAAGATCGGCACTCCCATCTCCATGCACTTCTCAATCACCTCGCGGCGCTCCAGGCCTGCTTCGCGGGCCAGCTCCGTGGGCGTGAGGTGGATTGCCATCTCTGCTGTCCTCCTAGTGAGGTTTGCGCTCTGACCTGGAAGGTACCGGGTGCCTCCGACGGTCTCAACGGAGATCCCTCAATGCGAGCTAAACATTCGGCTACCCCGGATCCACGCCCGGTGAGGTTTCAGATGGCGCGACTACGGCGATCCTGTCAATTGAACGCGGAGGTTCGAATGGCTATGTTGGCGGGCGTGACCGTCGACATTGAACTCGTCACGCACGGAGGACGGAACTGTGGGTAGGGGAGCGACGATCCTGGATCCGCCGGTTGCCGAGGTCCTCGACGTACCAGAGGGCGGCACCGACCACGAGCTCGTCGCGGCGGTGCGGCGGGGCGACGATCGCGCCTTCGAGCGGCTCTACAGCCGCTACCAGCGCCGGATCTCCGCGTACGTGTACGGCATGGTCAAGGACCACGGCCGCGCCGAGGACATCACGCAGGAGGTCTTCATCTCCGCGCTGCGCCGCATGCGGGACACCGAGCGGCCGATCACCTTCAAGCCGTGGATCTACGAGATCGCCAAGAACGCCTGCATCGACCAGTTCCGGCGCTCGCGCCGCGCCGAGGAGGTCTCCTTCGACGCCGGCGAGGGTCTCGGGAGCGCCGATCAGGGGCGCCTCGTCGCCTCGGAGCCCACGCCGGACGCCGCGGTCGACGCCAAGCAACAGCTCGATCATCTCTGCGGCGCCTTTGGCGGCCTCTCCGACTCCCACCACGAGATCCTCGTGCTGCGCGAGTTCGAGGGCCTCTCCTACCGCGAGATCGGCGACCGCATGGGCCTCAGCCGCCCCGGCGTCGAGAGCACCCTCTTCCGTGCCCGCAAGCGCCTGACCGAGGAGTACGACGAGCTCGTCTCGGGCGAGCGCTGCGTGCGCGTGCAGTCGATCATCACCGCCGCCGCGTCGAACTCCCCGCTTGGCAGTCGCGATTCGCGCCGTCTCGCGCGCCACCTCGCTCACTGCCAGGCGTGCCGCCGCCAGGCCGTCGCTGCCGGGCTCGATGCCGCCACGCTGGCGCGCCGGCCGCTGCGCAGGCGCGTCGCCGAGCGCATCGGCGCCTTCCTGCCGCTCCCAGGCTTCCTCCGCTCACGGCTCTGGCCCTCGGCGGAGAGGTTCGCGTCCGTGTCGGAGCCGATGACGGCCGGCTGGTCCAAGGTCGCGGCGGCCGCCGCGACGCTGCTCGTCGTCGGCGTGGCCACTGGCGTGTCCCCGCAGAAGGGCGGGGCCATGCCGGACTCGCGCGTGAAGCCGAAGGCCGCGGTGATCGCCAAGCCCGCGAGCTCGCGCTCGACGAGTCCGATCCGCGCGCGTTCGTTGGGCGCCGCGGCGAAGCCGACCCTCACGAGCAGCGCGGGACGGCGCCGCAACGCGAACAAGAAGGGCTCAGGGCGGGGCGGTGGGAGCGCGCCGGGCGGGAGCGCTCCGGCGAGCAGCGGCGGCAACGCGACCTCCCCTAACACCCCGGCCGCGGCCAACCACGGCGGGTCGGCATCCACGCCGTCGGGCGGGGCTCGGAAGCCCAGCGGCGGTGTTCACACCCCTGCGTCCCTGCCCGCAGCGACCCAACAGACGGGCCAGGCGGTCACGAACACCACCGGTGCGGTCGGCGGCGCAGTCGGAGGGGCGGCTCAGGGCGTCGGCGGCGCGGTCGGTGACGTCGGTGCGGCCGCCGGTGGCGCGGTTGGCGCTGTTGGCGGTGCGGTCGGTGGCGCTGGTGGCGCGGTCGGTGGTGCGGTGGGTGGCGCTGGTGGTGCGGTCGGCGGTGCGGTCGGTGGCGTTGGCGGGCTGGCCGGTGCCGCTCGCGGCACGACCGGCGCGGTCGACAGCCTGCCGACCCTCGGCGGCTGAGCCGCGCAGCACGCCGGGCGGGTGGGCACTAGCCTCTCGCCCGTGCTGGAGCCAGGATCGGATTCGTTCGTCGAGTCGCTGATGGACACGAACCTCTACTCGATCGGTGCGTACTTCCACGACCGCCACCCGGACCTCGTGGAGTCGGTCGTCGACGAGGCGCAGGCGATCGAGCGCGACGGGCTCGAGGCCTACGCGCGCGACGGCGACCTGGCGCTCGAGACCGCGTTCCAGACGCTCGTCACGGGCCTCGCCGTTCGCTACTACCGAGCCGTCAACGGCTAGCTAGACTCCCACTCGCATCGGGGCGTGGCGCAGCCTGGTAGCGCGCGCCGTTCGGGTCGGCGAGGTCCCCGGTTCAAATCCGGGCGCCCCGATTGCACGGCACCGAGTCTCAGGCCGGCAGCCGCTCGAGCAACCGAGACAGCGTCTCGAGCTCGTCGTCGGAGTAGCGGTCGGAGAACAGTTCCGCCACGCCTTCCAGGTGGGTCTCGCGGGCGCCGCGGATGAGCTCGAGGCCGTCCGGGGTCAGGCCGACGAGGAAGCCGCGCGCGTCGTCCGGGCAGTCGACGCGCTCGACGAACCCCGCCCGCTCGAGCCCCTGGACGAGCCTCGTGATGCCCGAGCGGGTGAGGAGCACGGCGCGCGCGAGCTCGACCGGCCGCAGGCTCCGGCCGGGTGCCAGCGATAGCTGGACGAGCACGTCGTAGTCCGACAGCGTGAGCCCGTGCTCGTTCGCGAGGTCGCGCTCCAGCCGGCGGCTGATCGCGCTGTGCGCTTTGAGGAAGCGGGTCCAGGTGGCGAGCCGCTGCCCCTCGAGCACCGGTGCTATGAGCCGACCTCCTGCTTCGCGCGCGGGTTCGGCAGCGGGGTGAGGGCGCGCTCGATCTGGTCGCGCATCGGCTCGAAGCGCGGGGGCAGCGTGAGCTTCTCGCCGAGGTGCTCCATGTCCTCGTCGGTGTCGAAGCCGGGGCCCATCGTGGCGAGCTCGAACAGGATCCCGTTGGGCTCGCGGAAGTAGACCGAGCGGAACCAGAAGCGGTCGATCACCGGGGTCGGGTTGGCGTTGCCCGAGCCGGCGACGCGCTCGCGCCAGGCGTCCTGCTCATCCGTCTGCGTCGCGAACGCGACGTGGTGGACGCTGCCGGCGCCCTGGGACGGGCGGCCCTCGGGCGGGGCGTCGTAGGCGTAGAAGCCGCCGCGCTGGTCGCCGCGGACCTCCCAGCGCCCGCCCTCACCGCCGGTGAAGCCGAGCGTCTCGCGCAGCAGCGCCTCGCTGCGGGCGGGGTCGACCGCGTAGGCGCGTACGCCGTCGAAGCCCTGGAGCGCGTGCTCGCGCGGGATCTCGGGATGCTCGGCGCTCAGAGGGGCGTCGGCGACGTCGGAGACCCGCAGCTCGTGGTCCAGGCCCTCGGGGTCGGCGAAGCGCAGGCCGCCGTCGGCGCGGTCGGAGCCGACGCCGTGCTCCTCGAGCCGCTTGGCCCAGAAGTCGATCGCCTCGGGCGAGCCGATGCGCCAGACGATGCGGTGCACCTGGCCGGCACTGGGGCGGCCGCGCGCGGCGCCGGGATACTCGAAGAAGGTCAGGTCGGCGCCGGGTGAGCCCTGCTCGTCGGCGTAGAAGAGGTGGTAGACGGTCGGATCGTCCTGGTTGACGGTCTTCTTGACCATCCGCAGGCCGAGCGTGCCGGCGTAGAACTCGACGTTGCGCGGCGCATCGCCGGTGATGGCGGTGATGTGGTGGATGCCTTCGAGCTTCACGGTGCTCTCCTCGTCAAGGTCGTTGTTGCGTTCTCAACAACATAGCGACCTGTTGAGGCCGCAACAAGTGTCAGCCGACGACGGGCAGCGTCCGCTCCTCGCTGAGCTCGCTCAGAGTGTCCTGCATCTCCTCGGTGATCTGCTCGTGGGCCGCGTCGACGTCGACGTTGTCGCCGAAGCGCTCGTGCAGGTCGATCGGCGGCAGGACCCGGATCGTGATCTTGGCGGGGAGCGGGAGGCGGCCCGGGAGGTCGAGCAGGTTGATGCCGAGCGGGGGGCCGATCGAGACCGGCAGCACCTTGATCCGCGCCAGGCGGTTGAGCCCGAGCAGCTTGGCGGCGCGCTCGCCGCGGGTCAGGAACAGGGCGGTCTCCTGGCCGCCGATCGCCACAACGGGCACGATCGGCACGTTCTCCTCGAGCGCGAGCCGGAGGTAGCCCTGACGGCCGCCGAACTCGATCTGGTCGCTGTGCCAGCTCGGGCGGAACGTCTCGTAGTCGCCGCCGGGGTAGACGAGCACCGGCGCACCCAGCTTGAAGGCGGCGCGGGCGTTCTCGTGGGAGGCGGGAACCACGCCGTAGCGGCGGATCAGCCCCAGCAGCGGGCTCTTGGCGGCCACGTCGTGGGCGAGCTGGTGGAAGCGGCGGTCGGGCCCGAAGTGGTCGTAGAAGGCGGCCGAGAGCACGAACGTGTCGGCGATCATGAGCCCGCCGGAGTGGTTGCCGACGAGCAGCGACGGCTCGCCGACCGGGATGTTCTCGAGGCCGCGGACGTCGGGCCGGAAGTAGGCGGCGTTGATGGCCCGCAGCCACGGCAGGGTGCGGCGGATGTGCTCGGGGTTCCAGGCGTCGATCGGGTCGTCGGGGAGGCCTTTGACGACCTCCTTGAGGTCGTCGAGGAAGCCGGCGCCGTATTCGACGATGCCGTCGAGCGGGGACGGGGTGTGGCGCGCGAGCCGTCGGATCGGGTTGCGAGAGTGCATGCGTAACCCTTACCCGAACCGAAGGTACATCGACCCATGACACAACTGACGCGCCGCGACGATGAGGCCGCAGCCCTGGTCCGCCTCGGTTTCGACGAGCTCAACGGCTTCACGCGCAGCATCGGGACGACGGAGCGGGACGTCGCCGGCCGCGCCTTCCGCCACGTGCCGGCGGGCAAGCCGATCCGCTTCGTCCACGACGCCGTGGCCAACGGCGTCGTGGGCGCGCTCGGCGGCGCGACGGCGGCGCTCGGCCGCAGTGCCGAGACGCTGGTGGGCCGCCGCCCGCGGCCACAGCGCCCGCCGTCGGCCACGCTGCCCGGCGGCATGGGCCTGGCGGTCCTCAACGGGCTGATCGGCGACCGCCTCGAGCGCGAGGGCAGCCCGCTGCAGGAGCCGATGTCGGTACGTGTCGACGGCCTGCCCGTCGCGCCCGCGCGCGACGAGCTCGCCCGCGCCTTCCCGGCTACGACGCCGCGGCTTGTGGTCTTCGTCCACGGCCTCATGGGGGAGGAGCACGGCTGGCGCCTCGGCGTGCGCCAGGGCCGGCTGGACTACGGCACGCGGCTCGCGCAGGAGCGCGGGTTCACGCCCGTCTATGTCCGTTACAACAGCGGCCGCCACATCTCGGAGAACGGGCGCTCGCTCGCCGACCTGCTCGAGGCCGTGGTCGGCGCCTGGCCGGTCGACGTCGCGGAGATGGCGCTCGTCGGGCATTCGATGGGCGGGCTCGTCTCGCGCAGCGGGTGCCACCGCGCGGCGAAGGACGAGGCCGCCTGGGTACAGCACGTGCGCCACGTGATCTCGCTGGGCTCGCCGCACATGGGCGCGCCGCTCGAGCAGGCCGTCCACGTCGCGAGCTACGCGGCGAACCTGCTGCCCGAGACGCGCATGTACTCGACCTTCCTGCGCCGGCGCAGCTCCGGGATCCGCGACCTCCGCCAGGGCTCGCTGGTCGACGAGGACTGGCGCGACCGCGACCCCGAGGCGCTGCGCGCCGCCGCGTGCGAGGAGGTGCCGCTGCTCGAGGGCGCGACGCACTGCTTCGTCTCGGCCACCGTCACCCGGAGCGCGCGCCATCCCGTCGGGCGGGTCGTGGGCGACACGCTCGTGCTGCAGCCGAGCGCCTCGGGGCGCAGCCGCACGCGCAAGCTCGGCTTCGAGGACGAGTTCGGGCTCCATATCGGCGCGACCAACCACATCGCGCTGCTCAACCACCCCGCCGTCTACGAGAAGCTGCGGGAGTGGCTGCGCTAGCCGACTACCCGCACGTCCTCGACATCGCGACGCGCTGGAAGGACAACGACGTCTATGGGCACGTCAACAACGTCGAGTACTACTCGTACTTCGACACCGTGATCAACCGCTGGCTGATCACGGAGGGCGGCCTCGACATCCACGAGGGCGGCGTGATCGGGCTGTGCGTCGAGTCGCACTGCGCCTTCCAGGCTGCAGTCTCCTTCCCCGACACCGTGCGCGCCGGCCTGCGCGTCGCGCACCTCGGGCGCTCGAGCGTGCGCTACGAGATCGGCCTGTTCCGCGCGGAGGACACCGCGCCGGTCGCGGAGGGCTGGTTCGTCCACGTCTTCGTCGACCGCGGCGACCGCCGGCCGCGCGACATCCCCGCGGGCGTGCGGGCGGCGCTCGAGCGCCTCGAGGTCAGCTGACCTCGAGCCGCCGCAGCCCGCGCAGCTCGAAGAGCGTGCGGTCGGGCAGGTGCACGAGCCGCGCGAGGACGGCGTCGCAGCCGGGGCAGCGCAGCGTCAGGCCGGGGGCGAGCGAGAAGGCGTGGGCCTCGGCGAGCGGCCCGGTGAGCCCGCAACCGGCGCACACGCCGACCATCTGCGTGACCTCGACCGCGAACAGCTCCTGGAAGTCGCCCGCGGCCGCGTTGCCGTCCAGCATCGTCTCGTCCATCGTCATCCTCCTGTCGCGCCGAAGCGCTCGGTCTTGATCAGGGCGCGGTGGTGGCCGAGCGCGACGAGCGCCTCCGCGACGACCTCGACGAAGCTCGTCGGGCCGCACACGTAGCAGTGCGGGCGCTGTTCGGGCGGCGGCGCGACCTCGGCCAGCATCGCCCGGTCGACGCGGCGCGCGTAGCCCGTCCAGCCGGGGGGCGGCTCGCGGGTGTAGGTGACCACCGCCCCTTCCAGCTCCTCGGCGTAGATGAGCTCCTCGGGGCTGCGGGCGGACACGAGCAGCGTGGAGGCCAGCTCGGGCGTCGCGGCGCGGCGCAGGCGCTCGATGCCCATCAGCGGCACGAGGCCCGAGCCGCCCGCGATCAGCAGCAGCGGGCCGCCGCGCGCCGGCTCCCACACGAAGTAGCCGCCGATCGGGCCGCGCAGCTCGAGCTCGTCGCCGGGCTCCGCCTCGCGCGCGAGCCAGGGCGAGACCTCGCCGTCCTCGAGCCGCTCGACGGTGATCTCCAGCACCGAGGCGAGCGGCGGCGAGGCGATCGAGTAGGAGCGCTGGGCGCGGTAGCCGTCCTCGGCGGTCAGGCGGACGTCGACATGCTGGCCGGCGCGATGCCCCGGCCACTCGGGCACGTCGAGCGCGAGCGTGATCGCGCGCGGCGTCTCGGCGCGCACCGACACGACCCGCGCGATCTGCCAGCGCAGCGCCGGCGGCGGGGTCAGTCGCCCCAGTAGCGCTGCTCCTGCCACGGGTCGCCGCGCTGGTGGTAGCCGAGGGCCTCCCAGAAGCCCGGCTCGTTGTCGGGCCGCAGGGTGATCCCGCGCACCCACTTGGCGCTCTTCCAGAGGTAGAGATGGGGCACGAGCAGCCGCGCGGGCCCGCCGTGCTCGGGCTCGAGCGGGCGGCCGTCGTAGCCGAACGCCACCCAGGCGCGGCCGTCGGTGACGTCCTCGATCGGGAGGTTGGTCGTGTAGCCGCCGTCGCACCAGGCGGTGACGTAGTCCGCCTCCGTTGCGACGCCGTCGAGCAGCGTGTCGAGGGAGACGCCCTCCCATTCGGTGTCGAGCTTGGACCACGACGTCACGCAATGGATGTCGCAGCGCACAGGCTCGGCGGGCAGCGCGCGCAGCTCCTCCCACGTCCAGCGCAGCGGCTCGTCGATCATGCCGTCGATCGTGAAGGTCCACTGATCGAGCGGCGTGTGCGGCGTCGGGCCGGCCGACAGGACCGGGAAGCCGCCGACGAGGTGCTGGCCGGGCGGCAGCCGGCTGTCGTCCCCGCTCGGCTCGCGGCGGCGGAATCCGCGCGTGATCGGGCTCACAGGAGAACTGTCGCAGGTTGGACGTCTGCCATCCTTGCGGCCGTGAGGCGCGCGGGAGTCATCGTCCTTGCCACGACGGCGCTCGTCGGAGCCTGCGGCTCGGGAGGCGGCGCGTCCGGCGGCAGGGGCGCGAGCGGGAACGCGAACGGCAGCGAGGCGCCGGCCGCCGCCGCCGCCCGCGGCGTACGCCTGAAGCGCATCGGGCGCTTCAGCTCGCCGGTCTACGTCACCGCACCGCGCGGCGACCGCCGGCACCTGTTCGTGGTCGAGCAGGCGGGCCGCATCCGCGTGCTCGTGGGCGGGCACCTGCGCAGGACGCCGTTCCTCGACATCCGCTCCCAGGTGACCGCGGGCGGCGAGCAGGGCCTGCTGTCGGTCGCCTTCGCGCCCGACTACGCGCGCTCCGGGCGCTTCTACGTCTACTTCACCGACCGCTCCAGCGACCAGCGCGTGGTCGAGTACCGGCGCGCGAGCGCCGAGCGTGCCGACGCCGGCTCGGCGCGGCTCGTGCTGCACATGGACGACCAAGAGGGCAACCACAACGGCGGGCTGCTCCTGTTCGGCCCCGACGACCACCTCTACATCGGTACGGGCGACGGCGGCGGCGCGGGCGACCAGCACGGCGCGCACGGCAACGCGCAGAACCTCGGCAGCCTGCTCGGCAAGCTCCTGCGCATCGACCCCGCCCAGGCCGGCAGCCGGCCCTACACCGTCCCCTCCGACAACCCGTTCGTGGGTCGCAGCGGGGCGCGCGGCGAGATCTACAGCTACGGCCTGCGCAATCCGTGGCGCTACTCCTTCGACCGCTCCACCGGCGACCTCGCGATCGGCGACGTCGGTCAGGACAAGGTCGAGGAGATCGACTTCGTGCGCCGCGGCAAGGGCCGCGGCGCCAACTTCGGCTGGCGGCCGTTCGAGGGCCGCTCGCGCTACACGCCGGGCGAGAGCGCGGCGGGCCACGTGCCGCCCGTGATCACCCGGACCCACGGCCAGGGCTGGTGCTCGATCACCGGCGGCGTCGTGGTCCGTGACCCGGGCCTGCCGGCCCTGCGGGGGCGCTACGTGCTCGGCGACTACTGCAAGGGCGACATCCTCTCGGCGCGCCTCACCACCGGTCGCGCGCGCTTCGTGCGCGCGACCCCGTTGCACGTCGGCAGCCTCTCCTCGTTCGGGGAGGACGCGCGCGGCCGCGTCTACGCGACGTCGACTGACGGTCCCGTCTACCGCCTCGTGCCGCGCTGAGCGCCATGCCCGACCTCGCGCGTCTGGACATCGCGCGTGTGCGCGCCGAGAACCCCGGCCCGTACACGCTCTCGGGCACGAACACGTGGGTCGTGGGCCGCGACCCCGCCTGGGTGGTCGATCCCGGCCCGGACCTCGCCGACCACCTCGACGCCGTCGCCGCGGAGGTCGCGGCGCGCGGCGGCGCGGGCGGGATCGCGGTCACGCACGACCACCTCGACCACGTCGAGGGCGTGCTCGCGCTACGCGAGCGGCTCGGGCGCCCGCCGGTTGCGGCCCGGCGCTTCGCCGCCGACGTCCACCTCGCCGAGGGCGACCGCTTCGGCCCGTTTGTGGCGTACGCCGTCCCCGGTCACGCGCCGGACCACTTCGCGTTCGTGGCCGCCGGCGCCTGCTTCACCGGCGACGCCGTGCTCGGGGAGGGCAGCGTGTTCGTCGCCGCCGACCTCGCGGGCTACCTCGACGCGCTCGAGCGCCTGCGCGAGCTGCCGCTCGAGGTCATCTGCCCCGGCCACGGCCCGCCGGTCTGGGAGCCGCGCGCGAAGCTCGAGGAGTACATCGCCCACCGGCGCGAGCGGGAGCGCAGGCTGCTGGCCGCCCTGGATGACGGGCTACGGGAGGACGGCGAGCTGCTCGACGCGGTCTGGGAGGACGCCCCGCCGGCCCTGCGACCGGCGGCCGCGGTCACGCTGGGGGCGCACCGAGAGAAGCTGCTGGCGGAGGGGCGCTGGCCTCGGCCAGACGACGGTACCCCAGCGCCATAGCGGCGGCCAGCGGCGTCGTGCCGGCGGCGTCGGCATCGTCGAGGACCGTCCGCAGCGTGTCGCCGATCGCGCGCACGCGGCCCTCGGCGCGCTCGGGCGCGTAGCCCTCCGGCTCGAGCTCGACGGAGATGTTGATGATGCCGCCGGCGTTGGCGACGAAGTCCGGCACCCACAGGATCTCGCGCTCCATCAGCAGCGCGGCGGCCTCCTCGGAGGCCAGCTGGTTGTTGGCGGCGCCCGCCACGGCGCGGCAGCGCAGTGCGGGGATCGATTCGGCGCCGAGCACGGCGTTGAGCGCGCACGGCGACACGACGTCGACGTCCGCGCGCATCGCGGACTCCGGATCGGTCCACTCCGCGCCGAGCGCGCCGGCGAGCGCGCGCTTGCTTTCATCGACGTCCGCGGCCACGAGGCGCGCGCCCTCGGCGGCGAGGCCGCGCGCGAGCGCCCCGCCGACGCGGCCGAGACCGACGACCGCGACCGAGCGCCCGGCGAGCTCGCGCGAGCCCCAGACGCGCTCGCAGGCGACGTGGATCGCCTCCTGGACGCCGAGCGCGGTCCACCGGCTGGGGTCGCCGGAGCTGCCGCGCTCGACGGCGAGCCCGGTCACGTGCGGCGTGCGCTCGGCGATCACGGTCATGTCCGCGTCCGAGGTCCCGACGTCCTCGGCCGTCATGTAACGCCCCTCGAGCGCGTCGACGGTGTCGGCGAAATCCAGCAGGGCCGCGCGGCGGAGCTCGGGGTCGAGCGGAGGCTCGCCCGCCCGGCGCATGATCACGCCCTTGCCGCCCCCGAGCGGCAGATCCGCGACCGCGGCCTTGAAGGTCATCGCCCGCGACAGGCGCAGCGCGTCGGCGACCGCGTCGCGCGAGTCGGCGTAGCCCCACATGCGGCAGCCGCCCAGCGACGGGCCGCGCGCGGTCGAGTGCACGGCGACGATGGTGTAGAGCCCCGACCGGCGGCCGCGGCGCACGAGCAGGTCCTCGTGCTCGAGGGTCTCCAGGTAGCGGTCGATGGCTCCGAGACTA
Source organism: Solirubrobacterales bacterium (assembly GCA_038327685.1). GTDB lineage: Bacteria > Actinomycetota > Thermoleophilia > Solirubrobacterales > Solirubrobacteraceae > DASQFQ01. The sequence goes on along the minus strand of JBBQLH010000006.1, from coordinate 39,094 downwards.
GTAACTAGCGGGTGCGCCCGCCGGATGCCGGCGGCGACGCGGATGCGCCCCCATCGGCGGCGGGGTCCGCCGCGGGCTGCTCGGCGGGCGTGGCCGGCGCTCCGGCCTCGCCGTCGGGCTGGGCGGGTGCGGGGTCCGACGCGGCGGGCTCGATCGGCGCCGCCGCGGCCGGGTCGAGCGGCGGCTCGGAGACGACGGGCTCGTCCGGGGCGGTCGCGCCGCCCGTGTCGGGGCTCTTGACCGGCGCGTCGGCGCCCAGGTCCGGCGTGTAGGTCGGGACGCTGGGCGGAGCGAGCACCGAGTCGCGCGTCGGTGCAGGGGTCCGCTCGCGGTGCACGACGGCGGGGCCGGTGGAGCGGCGGACGGGTGCCGCGAGCGGGGCGGGCGCGGCCGCCGCGGCGCTCGTGAGCGCGGCGTGGCGGGTCGTCGGGCTGGGCCGCGACGCGGCGGCCGCGGCGGACTCCGCCGATCGGGCGCGGGCGGGCGAGCGATGGTGGTCGGCGATCTGCTTGACCTCGACGGCTCCGCCCGACATCAGCGCGGCGGTGCAGACGACGGCGGCGACCTTGCAGGCGGTGGCGCCCCCGACGACGACGCTGCCGCCGGCCACGGCGCCGCCGCTGCTCGCGGCCGCGCCACCGGCGGCGGCGCTGCCGCCGCCGACCCCGAACAGCTTCGCGACGACCGCCGCGACGCCGCCGACGCCCGGCGAGAGCGCGGCGAAGGAGGAGCGCACGCTGCGCAGCGCGGTGCGGTACTCGCGGCAGCCGGAGCACTCGCGCATGTGGCGGCGCGCCCGGCCGGACGCCTTGACGCCGCGGTCATAGGCGGAGGTGAGGTCCTCGCGGATCACGGCGCAGTCCGTCGAGCGCGCCTCGGCGGCCTCGACGAGCCCGAGCCGTGCGCGCACGAGCAGCGACTTGACGGCGGGCACGGTGACGTCGAGCGCGGCCGCGAGGTCGGCGTAGGAGATGCCGTCGATCTCGCGCATCAGCAGCGCGGAGCGCTGCTGCTCAGGCAGGCGGCCGACGTCGGTCACGAGGCGCCGCAGGTCATCGCGGCGCTGCGCGTCCTCGACCGGGTCGTGCAGCGGCGTGCGCGACATCTCGAACACGTCGGCCGGGGCGGGCACGGGCCGGCGCAGGTGGTCGATGCAGCGGTTGTGGGCGACGCGGTAGAGCCAGGCGCGGACGTTGACCGGCCGCGCATCGGCCCGCAGCGCGCCGAACGCGCGGACGAAGACGTCCTGCAGCACGTCCTCGGCATCCTGGCGCGACTGCACCGCGAGCATCTGGCGCACGTAGGCGAACAGCCGCTGGCGGTAGCGATCGTGCAGGACGTTGAACGCCTCGTCCGAGCCGGCCCGGAAGAACGCGAGCAGTTGGTCGTCGGACCGCAGCCGCAGCAGAGGAAGCGAGATCGAGAGGCGGGAGAGTCCCGCCGGGGCGCGCAAGGCAGATGCTTCCACTGAAATCAGCTCCAGGCTCGGGCTGCGGTAGCGCCGACTCTAACCTCTGACGCGGTCCGAAGTTGTGCGCATATGCCCATTTTGCCCATTCGTGAAGATCTCTCCCTGCCGCTCGACGAGATCGAGCTGCGCACCAGCCGGTCCTCGGGACCGGGTGGTCAGCACGCGAACGTGACGGCGTCGCGCGTCGAGGCGGTCTTCGACGTGCAGGCCTCCGCGTCGCTGACGGAGGACCAGAAGGCCCGCATCTGCGCCCGGCTCGGCCCGCGCGCGACGGCGTCAGCGCAGGACACGCGCTCCCAGCACCGCAACCGCGAGCTGGCGCTCGAGCGGCTCGCCCACCGGCTCGCGGCGGCGCTAGAGGTCCGCCGGCCCCGCACCAAGACGCGCCCGACCCGCGCCTCCCAGCGCCGCCGGATCGAGTCCAAGCGGCGCCGCGCCGACGTCAAGCGCGGGCGCCGCCGGCCGGACGTCGGCTAAGTCAGCCGATCCGGATCAGCTTCTTGTTGACGAACTCGTCGATGCCGTAGCGGCCCAGCTCGCGGCCGAACCCGGATCGCTTGACGCCGCCGAAGGGCAGCTCCGCGCCGTCGGCCCCGACCAGGTTGACGAACACCATCCCCGCCTCGATCCTCTCCGCGACGCGCAGCGCCTGCTCGGAATCGGTGGTCATCACGTAGGAGCCGAGGCCGTACGGCGTGTCGTTGGCGAGCTCGACGGCCTCCGCCTCGTTCCCGACGCGATAGACGTGAGCGACCGGGCCGAAGAACTCCTCGTGGCGGGCGGGGTTGTCGGGGGCGATGTCGGTCAGGACGGTGGTCTTGAAGAAGTTGCCGTCGTGATCGCCGCCGGCGACGAGCGTCGCGCCCTTGTCGACGGCGCGACTCACCTGGTCGGCGAGGCGCTCGGTCGCGGTCGAGGAGGAGAGCGGACCGATCTCGGTGTCCGACTTGGTCGGGTCGCCGGGCTCGACCGCGGTGATGGCGGCGGTGAACTTCTCCAGGAACGGCTCGTAGAGGTCGTCGACCACGATGAAGCGCTTGGCCGCGTTGCAGGACTGGCCGGTGTTGTCGACCCTGGCCCCGACCGCGGACTCGACCGCCGCGTCGAGGTCGTCGGTGCTGAGCAGGATGAACGGGTCCGAGCCGCCCAGCTCGAGCACGACCTTCTTGAGGTTGCGCCCGGCGATCTCGGCCACCGCCGCGCCGGCGCGCTCCGAGCCCGTCAGCGAGACGCCCTGCACGCGCGGATCCTCGATCACCGTGGCGACCTGCTCGTTCGTCGCGTAGATGTTGATGTACGCGTCCGGCGGGAAGCCGGCCTCGTGGTAGATCTGCTCCATCGCCTCGGCCGACTCCGGGCACTGGGGCGCGTGCTTGAGCAGGATGGTGTTGCCGATCGCCAGGTTCGGGCCGGCGAAGCGCGCCACCTGGTAGTAGGGGAAGTTCCACGGCATGATCCCCAGCAGGACTCCGTAGGAGCTGCGGCGGATGAACGCCGAGCCCTCGCCGTCGAGCAGCTCGATCGGCTCGTCGGCCAGCATCTTGGGCGCGTTGTCCGCGTAGTACTCGTAGATCGCGGCGCAGAAGTCGAGCTCGGCCAGCGCCTGCTCGATCGGCTTGCCCATCTCGCGCACGATGATCTCGGCGAGCCGCTGGCGCTGCTCGGCGTGCAGCTCGCCGACGCGGCGCACGAGCGCCGCGCGCTCCTCGACCGTGGTGGAGGCGCTCCACTCCCGGTGACAGGCATCCGCGCGGCCGATCGCCTGACGCAGAGCTTCGTCGGAGATCGTCGGGTACTCCTTGACGGTCTCTCCGGTGGCCGGGTTCACGACGGCGTAGTCGCTCATGAGGTTCTCGCTTTGATCGGAGGGGACAGCACCACCCGCGCATCCTCGCATCCCGTCGCCATCCGCATCGGCCAATCGGTGCACGGGTAGCCCGACGCCATGGCGACGACCCGATACTTCTTCCAGGCCTCCCAGGAGCACTTCCCGCCCGAGGACCTGCTGGCCCAGGCCGTCGAGGCCGAGCAGCTCGGCTTCGACGGCATCGCGTCCTCCGACCACCTGCAGCCCTGGTGGGAGGGCGGCGAGTCGGGCCACACGTGGCCGTGGCTCGGCGCCGCCGGCCAGGCGACGCGCACGATCCTGCTCGGGACCGGCGTGACGACGCCCGGCGCGCGCTACCACCCGGGCCTGATCGCCCAGGCGTGGGCGACGCTCGAGCGGCTGTTCCCCGGGCGCATGTTCCTCGGCATCGGCTCCGGCGAGGCGCTCAACGAGGTGCCGGTCGGAGACCCGTGGCCGAGCCCGAGCGAACAGGTCGCGCGCATGGACGAGGCGCTGGACATCGTCGACCGCCTGTGGCGCGGCGAGACGATCACGCAGGACGGCTACTTCAAGTGCAAGGACCTCAAGCTGCACACGCTGCCCGCGCGCCGGCCGCCGATCTGGGTCTCGGCCTTCGGGCCCGAGGCGGCGAAGGTCGCGGCGCGCCGCGGCGACGGCTTCTGGACGCTCGCCGACCCCGAGCGCGTGCCCGACCTGCTCGAGGTCTACCGCGCCGAGTGCGACGACGCCGGCAAGCGGCCGGGGGAGGTCGTGTTGCACGCCGGCTTCTCCTGGGCGCCAGACGACGACGCCGCGCTCGAGGCGGTGCGCAAGTGGAAGGGCGCGCAGCCCGACGACGTCTACCGCGACGACATCCACATCCCGGCGAACGTCTACGAACACGGCGAGGAGACGGCCTCCGACGAGGACATGAAGGAGGGCTTCATCGTCTCCTCCGACCCGGCCGTGCACGCCGAGCGGATCCGCGAGATCGAGCGCCTCGGCGCGTCGATCGTCGTGCTCCAGAACAACTCGGGCGCCGACCCGCACGGCGCGATCCGGGTCTACGGCGCGCAGGTGCTCCCGGCCCTGCGGGGCGCGCGCGTGGCGTAGAAAGCAAACCGGCCCCACGGTCGATCCCGACGCCGTTAGCGCGTTGCCTCGTCGCGTGGGTCGCTCCGTCGGCAGTACTCCGCGCTTCGGCCGGGATTGTTGGCCGCAGGGCCAGCCTTCCCTCGACAGTACTCCCATTCAGGCGGGCGCGAGCGGTTTCTTGCCGCGATACTCCCTCGCATGCGGCTCGACGCGTTCGACCGGTATCCGCTGACGTTCGGCCCGTCCCCCGTGCACCGGCTCGAGCGGCTGAGCGCGCACCTCGGCGGGGCGGACGTGTGGGCGAAGCGCGACGACTGCAACAGCGGCCTCGCCTACGGCGGCAACAAGACGCGCAAGCTCGAGTACCTGGTCGCCGACGCGCGCGCCAAGGGCTGCGACACGCTCGTCTCGATCGGCGGCGTGCAGTCCAACCACACGCGCCAGGTCGCCGCCGCGGCGGCACGCACCGGCATGGGCTGCGTGCTCGTGCAGGAGAGCTGGGTCGACTGGCCCGACGTCGTCTATGACCGCGTCGGCAACATCCAGCTCAGCCGCCTGATGGGCGCCGACGTGCGGCTGGTGGACGCGGGCTTCGGGATCGGCTTCAAGGAGAGCTGGGAGCAGGCGATCGCCGACGTCGAGGCGGCGGGCGGCACGCCGTACGCGATCCCGGCCGGCGCCTCGGATCACGAGCTCGGCGGGCTCGGCTTCGCGCGCTGGGCGCAGGAGGTCGCCGAGCAGGAGGCGCAGCTCGGCGTGTTCTTCGACACCGTGATCGTGTGCTCCGTCACCGGCTCGACGCAGGCCGGGATGATCGCCGGCTTCGCGGGTCAGGAGCGCGGGCGGCGGGTGATCGGCATCGACGGCTCGGCGCGGCCGGCGGAGACGCACGCGCAGGTGGCGCGGATCGCGCGCGCGACCGCCGCGCTGATCGAGGTCGGCCGCGACCTTCGCGACGACGAGATCGTGCTCGACGAGCGCTACCACGCCGGCACCTACGGGATCCCGGACGCTGCGACGCTCGAGGCGATGCGGAGCGCAGCGCGGCTCGAGGGGATGATCACCGACCCGGTCTATGAGGGGAAGTCGATGGCGGGGCTGATCGATCTCGTGGGCCGCAGAGAGATCGAGCGCGGCTCGACCGTCCTCTACGCCCACCTCGGCGGCCAGCCGGCGCTGAGCGCGTACGCGGCGGTGGTGCGATGACGATCGAGGCCGAGCGGCCCTCGGCCGTCGAGCTCGCCGTCCTCGACGGCGTGCAGCGGCGCGTGCTGTGGCTCGCGGCGGCGATCGTCCACCACGCCAACCACGTGCGGCCGAACCGCTCGGGCGTCAAGGTCGGCGGCCACCAGGCATCGAGCGCGTCGATGGTGTCGCTGATGACCGCGCTGTGGTTCGCGTTCCTCGAGGCGCCCGACCGCGTGTCGGTCAAGCCGCACGCGTCGCCGGTGCTGCACGCGATCAACTACCTGCTCGGGCGCCTCGAACCCAGGTACCTCGAGACGCTGCGGCAGTTCGGCGGGCTGCAGTCCTACCCCTCGCGCGCGAAGGACCCCGATCCCGTCGACTACTCGACGGGCTCGGTCGGGATCGGCGCGACGGCGCCGATCTGGGGCGCGATCGCGCACCGCTACGTGGCGGGCCACTTCGACGTCCCGGTCGGCGGGCGCCAGATCGCGCTGCTCGGCGACGCCGAGCTCGACGAGGGCGCGTGCTGGGAGGCGATCGCGGACCCGATGGTCGCGCATCTCGGCGAGGTTCTGTGGATCGTCGACCTCAACCGCCAGTCGCTCGACCGCGTCGTCCCCGATATCGCGGCGGGCCGGCTCGCGTCGATGTTCGAGGCCGCCGGCTGGCACTGCGTGATGGCCAAGCACGGGCCGAAGCTGGGCGCACACGAGGCGCTGCGCCGGCGCGTCGACGCGATGCCCAACGAGGAGTACCAGCGGCTGCTGCGCGCCGACGCCGGCGAGCTGCGGCGGCGGCTCGAGGTGGTCGCCGACGAGCTCGACGACGGCGAGCTGCACGCGACCTTCCGCGACCTCGGCGGCCACGACCTCGGGACGCTGCTGCGCGCCTACCACGAGGCCGACGCGGTCCGCGACCGCCCCTCGGTGGTGTTCGCCTACACGATCAAGGGCTGGCAGCTGCCGACCGAGGGCCATCCGGCGAACCACTCCGCGCTCCTCAACGAGGAGCAGTACGGCGAGCTCGCCGCGGCGCTCGGCGCCGACCCGGGCGACCCGTGGGCGAGCTTCGGGGACGGCAGCCCCGAGGCGGAGCTGTGCGCGGCGGCGGCCCGCCGGCTCGAGCGGCCGGCCGGCGACCGGGTGGCGCCGAGCGAGCCGCCTGCGATGCCCGACGACCTCGGGCGCGAGCACAAGGGCGCGGCGTCGACCCAGCAGGCGTTCGGGCGCTTCTTCGTCGACCTCGTGCGCGAGGCGCCCGAGGTCGCGGAGCGGGTGGTGACGGTCTCGCCCGACGTCGGCACGTCGACGAACCTCGGCGGCTGGATCAACAAGGCCGGGATCTGGTCGCCCGGCGACCGCATCGACTGGTTCGCCGACGACACCGACACGCTCGTGCGCTGGCGCGAGACCGACCACGGCCGCCACATCGAGCTCGGCATCGCTGAGGTGAACCTCGTCGGCCTGCTCGGCGAGCTCGGCGCGACGTGGTCGCGCGACGGCCAGCCGCTGCTGCCGGTCGGGACGATCTACGACCCGTTCGTCGCGCGCGCGCTCGAGCCGTGGTCGTTCGGGATCTACGCCGGCGGCCAGTCGATCCTCGTCGGCACGCCGAGCGGCGTCACGCTCGGGCCCGAGGGCGGCGCGCACCAGTCGGTGATCACGCCGTCGATCGGGATCGAGCAGCCGGGCTGCGTCGCGTGGGAGCCGGCCTTCGGCCAGGACTTCGAGTGGGCGTTCCTGCACGCGCTCTCGCGGCTCGGCCGCGAGGACGGCGAGGCCGCCTACTTCCGTCTCTCCACGCGCCCGATCGACCAGTCGCTGCACACCGGGACGCGGGCGGACGTGCTGCGCGGCGGCTATCGCATGCGCGGGCTCGAGGACCCCGCGGTCGTCGTCGCGGTGATGGGCGCGCTCGTGCCCGAGGCGGTCGAGGCGGCCGACATCCTGCGCGAGGAGGCCGGCATCGCGGCCGAGATCGTCTGCATCACCAGCGCCGACCTGCTGTTCCGCTCCTTCCAGGCGCGCAGCGGGCTGGGCGAGGGCGACCCGGAGTTCCTCGCGGAGCTGCTGCCGCACGACGTCCCGATCGTCGCGCTCGCCGACGGCCATCCCCACACGCTCGCGTTCCTCGGCTCGCCGATCGCCTGCCTCGGGGTCCAGCGCTTCGGCCAGTCAGGCGACCTCGCGGAGCTCTACGAGCACCACGCCATCGACGCGGAGTCGGTGGTGGGCGCGGCGCTGGACCTGCTGGGCTAACCGCGCGGGAACGACAAACTGCGCATTGAGGAGGGTGCGAGCTGCCGCGGCGCTCCCTCGGGGCGCAGGAAGCCGCTCGAGTTTCCGGGTGTGCGGAGTTGAGTCTGACTACGCGACCCAACTCCGCACACCCCGCCCGGACCGACCACCGCGGCGGTCCGGACCCGTCCTCAATGAGCAGGTGTCGTTCCCCGCCGCTCCACCCAGCGCGCGATCAGCTCGCCGGCGCGCAGCACGTGGCGGCGCATAGCGTCACGTGCCGCGTCGGCGTCCCTCCGTTCGATCGCCTCCAACACCGCATGGTGCTGCTCGACGTTCTGGGCCAGCAGATTCGAGTCCGCCTCGAGCGCGCCCCAGGTGAGGCGGCGTGGGAAGGCCTTGTGGAGGTCGTGGATCGTGCGGCGCAGGCGCTCGTTGCCGGCCGCGGCCTGGACCGCCTCGTGGAACTGGTCGTTCGCGCGTGCCCAGGTGCCGGGCTGGGAGTCCTCGATCGCGCGCCGGAAGAGCTGCTCGGCGTCGCGCAGCTGGGTCAGGTGCTCGGCGGTGATCCAGGTCGCCGCGAGCGCCGCCGCCATGCCCTCGAGCTCCGCGCGCACCTCGTAACCCTCGCGCACGTCGCGCACCGTGATGCCCCGGACGACCGCGCCCTGGTTGGGCACGAGCTCGACCGTCCCCTCGGCCTGGAGCTTGCGCAGCGCCTCGCGGATCGGGGTGCGGCTGAGCCGGTACTCGGCGGCGAGCTGCTCCTGGCGGAGCCGCGCGCCGGCAGGGATGTCACCCGCGATGATCCGAGTCTGGATCGCCTCGGCGAGGTCATCGACGACTCCTCTGCGTACGCGAGGCGACACTTGCTCGTTTGCCGGTTTCACAGGGCGAGCATAACCGTTGGATCCAGTTGCAGCGGGATAGGATCCAAGACAGAGGAGCGACATGCGCCGGATGACGACCAGGGGCGGCGCAGCGCTGCTCACGCTCGCGATCGCGATCGTGCTGGCAGCCGCAGGCTGCGGGAGCTCCGAAGGGGGCGGGACGTCCGCGGACCAGACCAAGGGCGGCACACGCGGGCCCTGAGCGTGAAGCCGAGCGTGCTGATCGCCGACGAGCCGGTGTCGGCGCTCGACGTCTCCGTCCAGGCCGGGATCCTCAATCTGGTGCGCGAGCTGCAGGCGGAGATGGGCTTCTCGTGCCTGTTCATCACGCACGACCTCTCGATCGTGGAGTACCTGTGCGACCGTGTGGCGGTGATGTATCTGGGCGAGGTGGTCGAGACCGGCACGCGCGAGGATGTCTTCGCCTCGCCCCAGCACCCCTACACGCAGGCGCTGCTCTCCGCCGCGCTCGTGCCCGATCCGGCCGTGCAGCGCTCGCGCCGGCGGATCGTGCTCGAGGGCGACATCCCGAGCCCGGCGGACCCGCCCTCGGGTTGCCGCTTCCGCACTCGCTGCCCGCGCTCGGACGAGTCCGCCCCACGGTGCGTGCACGAGCGCCCGCTCCTGCGGCCGGGCGAGGGCGACGAGCACCTGGTGGCCTGTCATCTCGTGGGCGAGGAGGCGTGATGTTCACTACGCGCCCGGAGCTGCGCGGCACGTTCGGGATGGTCGCCTCGACGCACTGGCTCGCCTCGGGGGCGGGCATGTCGGTGCTCGAGCGCGGCGGCAACGCGTTCGATGCGGCGGTCGCGACGGGCCTCGTGCTCCAGGTCGTCGAGCCGCACCTCAACGGGCCGGGCGGCGACGTGCCCGCGATCATCTACTCTGCCGAGCGCGACGACGTCATCGTGGTCTGCGGCCAGGGGCCGGCGCCCGCCGCGGCGACGCCGCAGCGCTTCGCCGAGCTCGGGCTCGACCTGATCCCGGGCTCGGGCCCGCTCGCCGCGGTCGTGCCGGGCGCGTTCGACGCCTGGATGCTGATGCTGCGCGAGTTCGGGACGTGGGAGCTCGCGGACGTGATGGAGGCCGCGATCGGCTACGCGCGCGACGGCTACCCGCTCGTGCCGAACATCCGGGCGGCCGTGGCGGGGGTCGAGGACCTCCTGCGCGAGGAGTGGACGAGCTCGGCGGAGATCTACCTGCCCGGCGGCGAGCTGCCGCGCGCGGGGGAGCGCTTCCGCAACCTCGCGCTGGCGAACGCCTACGGGCGGATCGTGCACGAGAGCACGCGCGCGGCGGGCACGCGCGAGGGTCGCATCGACGCCGCGCGCGACGCCTTCTACTGCGGCTGGGTCGCCGAGACGATCGACGGCTGGGTGCGCGAGACCGAGGTGATGGACTCGAGCGGCCGCCGCCACCGCGGCCTGCTGAGCGGCGACGATCTCGCCGGCTGGCAGGCGATGCTCGAGGCGCCCGTGACGCTCGACTACCACGGCCACACGGTCTGCAAGACCGGGCCGTGGGGGCAGGGCCCGGTGATGCTGCAGCAGCTCGGGATGCTCGCGGGCTTCGACCTGGACGCGATGGGCCCGGGCCCCGACTTCATCCACACCGTGATCGAGTGCGCCAAGCTCGCGTTCGCCGACCGCGAGGCCTACTACGGCGACCCCGAGTTCACCGACGTCCCGCTGGAGGCGCTGCTGAGCGCGGCCTACGCGGACGAGCGGCGGGCGCTCGTCGGCGAGTCCGCGTCGGAGGAGCTGCGGCCGGGCGCGCCGGGCGGCCGCGATCCGCGGCTGCCCCCGCTCGCCCGGGCCGCCGCCGGCGCCGCGGGGAGCGAGCCGACGCTCGCGCTGGCACAGGAGACGCGCGGGGACACCTGCCACCTCGACGTCGCCGACCGCCACGGCAACCTCGTCTCGGCCACGCCGAGCGGCGGCTGGCTGCACAGCGCGCCGGTCATCCCGGGCCTCGGCTTCGGCCTCGGCACGCGCGCGCAGATGTTCTGGCTCACCGAGGGGCTGCCGAACTCGCTCGAGCCTCGCAAGCGCCCGCGCACCACGCTGACGCCCACGCTCGTGCTGCGCGGCGGCGACCCCTACATGGCGATCGGCACGCCCGGCGGCGACATGCAGGACCAGTGGTCGCTCGGCGCCCTGCTCGGCCACCTGCACTTCGGTCTCGACCTGCAGGCTGCGATCGACGCGCCGTCCTTCCACACGAACCACCTGCCGAGCTCCTTCTACCCGCGCGAGCTGCGCCTCAACGAGCTCGAGATCGAGGAGCGTGCGGGCGACGCGACGCTCGCCGAGCTGCGCCGCCGCGGCCACGACGTGCAGGTGCGGCCGCCCTGGTCGCTCGGCCGCGTGAGCGCGGTCGCGCGCGAGCCGGACGGCATGCTCAAGGCGGGGGCGAACCCGCGCGGGATGCAGGGCTACGCGGTCGGGCGCTGAACGCCGGATCCCAGGCATCCGCCCCGCGTGTGGTCATGATGGCGCGGGATGGCGCCCGTCGAGATCCGTGACCTGCACAAGCGCTTCGGGTCCGTCAATGCGGTCAACGGGCTGAGCTTCGACGTCGAGCCGGGCCGCGTCACCGGCTTCCTCGGGCCGAACGGCGCCGGCAAGAGCACGACGCTGCGCGCGCTGCTCGGGCTGATCCGGCCGACGGAGGGGACCGCCACGTTCGGCGGTCGCCGCTACGAGGACCTCGACCGGCCGAGCACACGGGTCGGCGCCGTGCTCGAGGACGCCTCCTTCCACCCCGGCCGGTCGGCGCGCAACCACCTGCGGGTGCTGGCCGTGACCGGCGAGCACCCGCTCGGCCGCGTCGACGAGGTGCTCGCCGCCGTCGGGCTGAGCGAGGCCGCCGATCGCCGCGTCAAGGGCTACTCGATGGGCATGCGCCAGCGGCTGGCGATCGCCGCCGCGCTGCTCGGCGACCCCGAGGTGCTGATCCTCGACGAGCCGACCAACGGCCTCGACCCGCCGGGCATCAGCTGGATGCGCCGGCTGCTCCGCGAGCAGGCGGCCAGCGGCCGCGCGGTGCTCGTCTCGAGCCACCTGCTCGCCGAGGTGGCGCAGTCCGTCGACGACGTCGTCATCATCGCCAACGGCGAGATGCGCGGCCGTGGCACGCTCGCCGAGGTGCTCGGCGGCGGCGAGGGCGGCGTCGCGGAGGTGCGCGCGCAGGATCCGGAGCGCCTGGCGAGCGCGCTGGAGCAGCGCGGCCACCGCGTCGAGCGCGACGGCGACCGCCTGCTCGTGCTCGGGACGAGCCCGGCCGAGGTCGGCGCGATTGCGCTGGAGGCGCAGGTGGCGCTGATCGGTCTCGCTCCGCGCACGCGCTCGCTCGAGACGGCGTTCTTCGCCCTCACCGGCGGTGAGGCATGAGCCCGCTGCTCCGCGGCGAGCTGCTCAAGCTGCGCACGACGCGGACGTTCGTCACGCTCGTGGGCGTCACGGTCGCGCTCTCGCTGGTGGTCGTCGGCCTGACCGCCATCCTCGGCGATCACTTCACCAAGTCCGACGTCCGCGAGACGTTCACCTTCGACTTCTCGAGCCTCTTCATCCTGCTGCTCGGCGTGACCGGGATGGCGGGGGAGTGGCGGCACCGGACGATCACGAGCTCCGTCCTGGCCGCGCCCGCGCGCGTGCGCCTGCTGGCCGCCAAGCTGATCTCCTACGCGCTGGCGGGCACGGTGCTGTCGCTGATCGTGACGGTGGCGCTGATGGCCCTCGGCACGGTGATCCTGTCCGCCCGGGGCGAGGTGACCCTGGGCGCGACGGACCTCGCCGACATCCTGTGGCGCAACCTCGTCGCCGCTGCGCTGCTCGGCGCCTTCGGCGTCTGCATCGGCGGGATCGTGCGCAACCAGATCGTCGCCATCGTCGGCCTGCTCGTCCTCGCCTTCGCGCTCGAGCCCGCGCTCCTGTCGCTGGCGCCCGACGTCGGGCGCTTCGGCCCCACCGTCGGCGCGCCCAGCGGCATCAGCGGCATCAGTCCCAACGGCGGCGACAACGGCGAGCTGCTCGCGCCCGCCGTCGCGGTCCTGGTGCTGATCGGCTGGGTGGGGCTCGGGTTCGGTGTGACGGCCGCGCTGCTGCGGCGCCGGGACCTCGTCTAAGCGAGTGCGCGCTCGAGGTCGCGCCAGAGATCCTCGACGTCCTCGCAGCCGACGCTGACGCGCAGCAGGCCCTCGGGGGCGAGCTCGAGCGGGTAGCGCGCGCGACGCTCGATCAGGGTCTCGACACCGCCCAGGCTCGTGGCGTTGGTGAGCACCTCGACGCGCCCGCAGACCCGGTCCGCGTGGTCGGCGCCGCCCGCGACCTCGAACGAGAGCACGGCGCCGAAGCCGTCCATCAGGCGGACCGCGCGCTCGTGGCCGGCGTCGTCCGGGAGCCCGGGGTAGCGGACGCGCGGCACGGCGGGGTGGGCGGCGAGGCGCTGCGCGAGCTCGTGGGCGCTGGCCTGCCCGCGCTCGAGCCGCACCGGCAGCGTGCGCAGGCCGCGCAGCGCCAGGTAGGCCTCCAGCGCGCCCGGTGTGGTGCCGAGCAGCCGGCGGCCCTCGCGCAGGTGCTCGGCCAGCGCGGCGTCGCGCGTGACAGCGATGCCCATCAGCAGGTCGGAGTGGCCGCCGATGAACTTCGTCGCGCTGTGGACGACGACGTCGGCGTCGAACTCGAGCGGGCGCTGGAGCAGCGGGGTCGCGAGCGTCGAGTCGACCGCGACGAGCGCGCCGGCGTCGTGCGCGCCTGCGCAGAGGGCGTCGAGCTCGGCGATCGCGATCAGCGGGTTCGACGGCGTCTCGATCCACAGCAGGTCAGCGCCCGCGCACGCTTTGAGCGCCGCGGCGGTATCGGCGATGTCGACCCGCACGACGTCCGCCTTGCCCGCCACCTCGCGCGCGCCCAGCAGCGCCCGCGTGCCGGTGTAGCCGTCGTGCGGCACGACGATGCGGGCGCCGGGCGGCAGCTCCTCGAGCACCACGGCGATCGCGCCCATGCCGGAGGCGAACGCGACCGCGGTGCCGCCCTCGAGCGCGCCGACCGCCTCCTCGAGCGCCTCCCAGCCGGGCGTGCCCTCGTTGCGCGCGTAGCGGGAGCCGTGGAACGTCGCGGCCGGCATCAGCGGCGGGTTGAGCGGATCGCCCTCCGCGCCCGCGCCGCGCCCGGCGTGCACGGCGAGCGTCGCGCGGCGCAGCTCGTCGCTCATGCCACGTACCCCGGCTCGCCGGGCAGCACGACGCGCGCGACCTCGCCCTCCACGACGACCTGCGGCTCGATCGGAACGACCTCCCGGTCCTCCGCCCAGGCGAGGATCGACGCGGCCGACCCGAACGGCGCGAGCTGCTCGAGCGTCTTGATCGTCGGGAACACGAGCATGATCTCGTCACGCTCGTAGGCCTCGAGCGCGCCCTCGGGCGTGAACCAGCCGAGGTCGACGGTCTCGCCGCCGTCGGGCTGCGGCTCGGCGCCCTCGGGGGCGAGGGCGAGGTAGAAGTGCGTGTCGAAGCGGATCTTGACCTGCGCCGGTGTGATCCAGCGCGAGAACTCCACGAGCGACGCGGGGTCCTCGATGACCACGCTCGCCTCCTCCCCGACCTCGCGCACTCCGGCCACGCGGTGGTCCTCGCCGGCATCGACCGCGCCGCCCGGGAATACCCACGCTCCACCCATGAAGCGCTGCTCGGGATTGCGCTTGACGAGCAGCACCTCGAGCGTCTCGGCGCCGCCTCGCAGCACGATCACCGTGGCGGCTTGGCGCGGGCGCGTCGCCGCCCCGCGGTTGAGCTCTTCGCCGGGGCCTGGGCGGTCGACCTTCATGGCCGACCGACCCTACTATCCAGGCATGACCACGACGAGTACCGCGCAGAAGTGGATCTGCGAGTCCTGCGGGTTCATCTACGACCCCGCCGACGGCGATCCCGACGGCGGCATCCCGCCGGGGACGCCGTTCGAAGACATCCCCGGCGACTGGTTCTGCCCTGTCTGCGGGGCGCGCAAGGCCGATTTCAGTCTCTACGAGGACTGAGCCGCCGCCGCGGGCGCGCCCGCCGCTCGAGCTGCTCGTCTTCGTGGTGGGCGCGTCGACGCTCGGCGCGGAGATCGCCGCCGCGCGGTTGATGGCGCCGTTCTTCGGCGCCTCCACGATCGTGTGGGCGAACACGATCGCGGTCGTGCTGGTCGCGCTCTCGGTCGGCTACTGGTTCGGCGGCCGGATGGCCGACCGCCGCCCGGAGCTGCGCTCGCTGTGCCTGCTCGTGCTTGTCGCCTCGGTCCTGCTCGGGCTCGTGCCGATCGTCGCCCAGCCGTTCCTCTCGCTCAGCGTCAAGGCGTTCGACGACGTCTCGCTCGGCGCGGGCTTCGGATCGCTGCTCGGTGTGCTGGCGCTCGTCGCGATCCCCGTCCTGATGCTGGGCGCGGTGTCGCCGTGGGCGATCCGGCTCAAGCTCGAGCGGATCGAGGACTCGGGCGAGACGGCGGGGCGGATGTACGCGATCTCGACGGCCGGGTCGCTGCTCGGCACCTTCCTGTCCGCGCTGCTGCTGATCCCGCTCGCCGGCACCCAGCGCACCTTCCTTGTCTTCGCGCTCGCGCTCGCGATCGTCGCGACGCTCGGCCTCGGGCGCCGCTGGGCGCTCGCGCCGCTCGGCGTCGCGGCGCTGCTGGCGCTGCCGATCGGCACGGTCAAGGCGGCCGAGGACGGGCGCGTGATCCACGAGACGGACACCGAGTACCAGTACGCCCGCGTGATCGACCACTCGGGCGGCGAGCGCACGCTCGAGCTCAACGAGGGCCAGGCCATCCATTCGCTCTACCGTCCGGGCAGCGTCCTCACCGGCGGCTACTGGGACGGCTTCCTCGTCGCCCCGTTCGCGGCCCTCCGCGACCCGCCGCGGCGGGTGGCGATGCTCGGCTTCGCGGGCGGCACGGCTGCCCGCGCCTACGCGCGCTACTTCCCCGCCGCGCGCATCGACGGCGTCGAGATCGACCGCGAGCTGTTCGACATCGGCCGCCGCTACTTCGGCGTGCGCCCGCGGCCGCAGCTGCACGAGTACGCCGAGGACGCGCGGCCGTTCCTGCGCCGCATCGACGCCCGCTATGACGTCATCTACCTCGACACCTACCGCCAGCCCTACATCCCGTTCTACCTGTCGACGCGCGAGTTCTTCGCGCTGGCCCGCGACCGCCTCGCGCGGGGCGGCGTCGTGATCATCAACGTGGGCCACCCCGAGGGCTCGGACCGGCTCGAGAAGGTCCTCTCGGCCACGATGGGCAAGGCGTTCACGCACGTCGCCCGCGACCCGATCGAGCCGACGAACACGCTGCTGATGGGCTCGCGGGCGCCGATCACGCGCGCCAACCTGCTCGCCGCCGCGGGCCGCCTCCCCGCCGACCTGCGCCCGCTTGCGCAGGCGTCGGCGGCGCGCCTCGCGCCGCGGCTGCGCGGCGGCGCCGTCTACACCGACGACAAGGCGCCGGTCGAGTGGCTGGTCGACAAGTCGATCGTCGAGTACGCCGCGCGTGGAGCGAGGCGAAGCCGGTGACGAGGCCTCTGGCCGAGGCAGTACGTTGATGTTCCTCCAGGCCTGCCTCAACGGCTCCCGCCCGCCGGGCGAGCACGGAGCGCTGCCGCTCACCCCGGACGAGCTCGCCCGCGACGCCGCCGCGGTCGCCGAGGCCGGCGCCGTCGCGGTGCACGTCCACCCGCGTGGGCCGGACGGGCTCGAGAGCCTCGAGCCCGAGCACTGCGCCGCTGCAGTCGTCGCGCTGCGCGAGGCCGCCCCCGAGCTCGAGATCTCCCTCTCGACCGGTCTCTGGATCACCGGCGGCGACGTCGAGCGCCGTCTCGGGTGCGTGCGCGGCTGGACCGAGCTGCCCGACTGCGTCTCGCTCAACGTCATCGAGGAGGGATGGGAGGAGCTGGCGGAGCTGCTCGCCGAGCGCGGGATCTCGATCGAGATCGGCCTCTGGCTGGCCGACCATCCCGCTCGGCTCGCCGCGAGCGCCCTGGCCCGCCGCTGCCGGCGCGCGCTCGTCGAGCCGCAGGAGACGGCGCCGGCGATCGCGGTCGCGACCGCCGGCGCGATCGACGGCGGGCTCGAGCGCGAGGGCATCGAGCTCACGCAGCTCCATCACGGCTACGACCACACCACGTGGGCCGTGCTCGACGCCGCCGTGCGCCGCCAGCGCGAGGTCCGCATCGGCTTCGAGGACACCTACTGGCTGCCCGACGCGCGCCGCGCGGGCTCGAACGCGGAGCTCGTCGCGGCCGCCGCGGAGCGCTACGTCAGCCCATCCGGTTGACCGCGTCGAGCGCGGCCACCTTGTAGGCCTCGGCGAAGGTCGGGTAGTTGAAGACCGCGCGCACGAGGAAGTCGACGCCCTCGCCGCCGCCCATCACCGCCTGGCCGATGTGGACCAGGTCAGCGGCGCCCGTGCCGAGCACATGGACGCCGAGCAGCTCGCGGTCGTCGGTCGAGACGACCAGCTTGAGCATGCCGTCCTCGTCGCCGGTCATGAGGCCGCGGGCGAGCTCGGCCCAGCGCGCGATCCCGACCACGTAGGGGACGCCGGCCTCGGTGAGGTCCTCCTCGGTGCGGCCGACCATCGCGATCTCGGGGATCGCGTAGACGCCCGTCGGCAGCAGCTCAGGCATCGTCGAGACGGGCCGGCCGAACGCGTGCAGGGCGGCGAGGCGCCCCTGCTCCATCGCCGTGGCGGCGAGGCCGAAGCCGCCGGTGCAGTCGCCGACCCCGAAGATGTGGGGCACGGCCGTGCGGTACTCGTCGTCGACCGAGATGCGCCCGCGCTTGTCGGCCTCGATGCCGACCTTGTCGAGCGCCAGGCTGGCGGTGTCGCCCTGGCGGCCGGTCGCGTAGAGCACGGTCTCCGAGACGACGGCCTTGCCGGAGGCGAGGTGCGTGACGGTCCCCTTGTCCGTGATCGCGACGCTCTTGACCGCCTCGTTGAGGCGGAACGTGACGTTGTTGCGGCGCAGGATGAACTGCAGCGCCTCGCCGATCTCGCCGTCGAGGAAGGTGAGCACGCGCGGGCGCTGGTCGACCACGGTCACCTTCGTGCCGAGGCGGCCGAACATCGAGGCGTACTCCACGCCGATGACCCCGGCGCCGACCACGGTCATGCTGCGCGGCAGGCGCTGCTGGATGTGCAGCAGCCCGTCGGAGTCGATGATCGTCTGGTCGTCGAACTCGACGTCCTTCGGCCGTGCGGGGCTCGTGCCGGTGGCGATGATGATGTTGTCGGCCGTGACCTCCTTGGCGCCGGCGTCCTCGTCGCGGATGCAGACCGTGTGCTCGTCGACGAACGCCGCCTCGCCGAACAGCAGGCCGACGCGGTTGCGGCGGAACTGCTCGCGCACCACCTGGGCCTCGGCGCCCACGACGCGCGCCGTGCGGTCCATCAGGAACTCGATCGCCTGGCGCTCCTTGCCCTCGGGGTTGAGCGGGTCGGGGACGTCGAGCGGGCGCCGCGCGAGCTCGTCGAGGACCGCCACGCGCAGGGTCTTGGACGGGATCGTGCCGGTGTGGATCGAGACGCCGCCGAGGCGCTGGCGGCGCTCGACGACGGCGACGCGCTTGCCGAGCTTGGCGGCCTGGATGGCGGCCTTCTGGCCGCTCGGGCCCGAGCCGATGACGAGAAGGTCGAGGTCCATGGGGCGAGTCTTACCCCACGGAGCCCCTCGAACCTAGGCCGCCCGGGGCAGTGCGCCGTCGAAGACGCCCGCCGAGGCCGGCGCGGGCACGTGGGCGGCCGCGAGCGGCACGCCGGCCCCGGGCCGGAAGCCGGCGCGCAGGGCGGCGCGGCCGAGCGCCCGCGCGGCGTCGCGCAGCTCGGACTTCGTGTGCGAGGACATGACCGCGAGGCGCAGCCGAGCCGTGCCCTCGGGAACGTCGGGAGGCAGCACCGCCCCGACGTAGACGCCCTGCTCGAGCGCCCCCTCGGCCACGCGCAGCGCCTGACGCGCGTCGCCGATCACGAGCGAGACGATGTGGGCGTCGGAGCCCGCGACCTCGAAGCCCTCGCGTGCGAGCTCGGTGCGCAGCAGCTCGCCGTTGGCCTGCAGCTTCTCGACCCGCCGCGGCTGTTCGCGCAGCAGCTCGAGCGCCGCCATCGCCGCCGCGACGGCGGGCGGGGCCGGCGCGGTCGAGGCGGCCACGGTGCGGGCGTGGCCGGCGAGGTAGCGGGCGAGCGTGCGGTCGCAGGCGGCGAACGCGCCGTAGGCGCCGAGCGTGGTGGCGAGCGAGCCGACGACGACGTCGACCTCGCGCTCGAGCCCGGCTGCGGCGACCGCGCCGCGCCCGTCAGGCCCGACGGCGCCGACGCCGTGAGACTCGCCGACCATCACGCGCACGTCGTGGCGGTGCGCGAGCGCGACGATCTCCTCGAGCGGGGCGTGATCGCCATCGAGCGCGAACACGCCGTCGGTGACGATCAGCGCCGCGCGGCCGTCGGCGTTGCGCAGCCCCCACGCGAGGTGCTCGACGTCGCCGTGGTCGTAGAGGAACGTCTCCGCCGCCGCGAGCTTGCAGCCGTCGGTGACCGAGGCGTGGCCGAGGCTGTCGGCGAACACGATCTCGCCGCGCTCGGCGAGTGCCGGGATGATCCCGAGGTTCGCGAGGTAGCCGGACCCGAACAGCAGCGCGGCCTCCGCGCCGAGGAAGTCCGCGAGGCGCTCCTCGAGCCGCCGGTGCAGCGTCATCGTGCCCGAGGCCGGCCGCGAGGCGCCCGCGCCGGCGCCCCAGCGCATGGCGGCGTCGGCCGCCGCCTCACGCACGCGGGGGTGGTCGGCCAGCCCGAGGTGGTTGTCCGAGCACAGCAGCAGCACCGGGCGCCCGTCGAGGACCACGCGCGGGCCCTGCGGACCGCTCACCATCCGCATGCGCCGAAGGGTGCCGAGCTCCTCGAGCTCCGCCAGCCGGTCCTCCACGTCGAGCATGCGCCTCCCGTCGGGTGTGGTCGTGCGCAACCGTACGCACGCACCCGGACGATCCGGCGCGCTAGCCGGGCCGCACCACCATCGCGCTGCCGCCGCCGCGGCGGGTCGGCTCGGCAGCCGCCTGCTGGCGCCCGCCGGGCAGGAACCGGATGCCCGTCGCCGCACCGATCTCCCCCGGCGGGTTCGGCGTCGCGGGGATGAGCGTCTGCCCGTAGCGCTTCGTCAGCACGTCGCCGTACCTCGCGATGAACGCCGGCTCGGCCGACGTCGAGCTGCCGTTGCGCTGCGACGCGCGCGGCGCCGCGATCGCGTCCGGCAGGCTCTGGTGGAACTCGACCTGGTTGACGAGGATCTGCAGCACGGTGGTGATGATCGTCGCGCCGCCCGGGGAGCCGAGCGCCTCGACCGGCCGCCCGTGGTCGAAGACGAGCGTCGGCGAGATGCTCGAGCGCGGCCGCTTGCCGCCCGCGGGCGCGTTCGGCGGGAGCGGGTCCGTGTAGGGCGGGAAGTCGAAGTCCGTCAGCTCGTTGTTGAGCAGGAAGCCGCGGCCCGGCACGACCATGCCGCTGCCGCCCGTCTGCTCGATCGTGAAGGTGTAGGAGACGACGTTGCCGGCACGGTCGGCGACCGTCAGGTGCGTCGTCGACTTGCCCTCGCGGCTCACGCGGACGTGCTCCGGCGGCCGGCCGTGGCCGCCGTGGTTGTAGGGCCACGGGTTGCCGGGCGGCTGCGGGGCCGGCAGCGCCTTGCGCCCGATCAGCGAGTTCCGCGTCGCGGCGAACGGGTCGGAGAGCAGCCCGCGCAGCGGGACGTCGACGTAGCCCGGGTCGCCGAGGTACGCGTTGCGGTCGGCGAACGCCAGCTTGGAGGCCTCGAGGTAGCGGTGCAGCGCCTTGGCGCGCGTGCGGCCCAGGCCCCGGCGAAAGCCCTCGAGGATGTTCAGCGCCTCGCCGACGGTCGAGCCGCCCGAGGACGGCGGGCCCATGCCGAAGACGTCGAGCCCGCGGTAGTCGACGTGGGTGGGCTCGCGGCGCAGCGCCCGGTAGCGGCCGAGGTCCGCGAGGGTCATCGAGCCGCGGCGCACGATGGCCCGGTCGGGGTGCGGCACGGTCGGCGGGTGCTGCACCGTGTTCGCGATGTCGCGCCCGATGTCGCCGGTGTAGAAGTCGTCGGGGTTGGCGCCGATGCGCTCGTAGGTCGCGGCGAGGTCGGGGTTCTGCTGGACCGCACCCGCCGGCTTGGCCGTCTGTTCGGGCGTGAGGTAGAGATCCCGCGAGGCGGTGAAGTCGTCGAAGATCTTTTCGTTGTCCTTGACCTGCTGGGAGAAGGTCGGATCGATGACGAATCCGTCACGGGCGATCTGCTCGCCGGGCCTGAGCAGCGACTCGAGCGAGCGCGTGCCGTAGCGGCCGAGCGCGAGCTGCCAGCCGCGTACGGTGCCGGGGACGCCGACGCTCAGGCCGCCGACCCGCGGGTCCTCGGCGGGCGGCTGGGCCATGCCGGGCTCGTTGAAGGAGGCCGGCCCGAGGCCGGCGGGCGCGGTCTCGCGCGAGTCGATCGTGTCGACCTTGTGGTGCCTGGCGTCGTAGATGACCATGAACCCGCCGCCGCCGACCCCGCACGAGAACGGCTCGACCACGCCGAGCACGCCGGCGGCCGCGATCGCGGCGTCGACGGCGTTGCCGCCGGAGCGCAGGGTGTCGATCGCCGCCTGGGTCGCCAGTGGGTCGACGGAGGCGGCCGAGCCGCCCGAGCCGACTGCGGTGGGCGTCTTGGGTGGAGCCTCGACCGCCGCCCCCGCGGGGAATGCGGCGACGAGCGCCATCAGAACCGCGAGAACGACAAGACCGGCGATGCGCGACATGAACGACTCCTCCCAGGTTGAGGAGTCGCCTACCCCGCAACCGGTTCGTTCACGCGATGGGACGAGAGCCTGACGTGGAGGTGATCGTCGTGGTACACGAGCGGCGTGACGATGCTCCGGGGCCCGCCCAGGCGCACGTGGGGGCCGACGAAGATCTTGGTCGCGCCCGCGAGGACGAAGCGGTTGACGAGCTCTTGCGCCAGCACGCCGTCGACCTGCTCCGGCCGTCGGGCGGCGCGCTCGAGGCGGTCCTTGCGCGGGTAGTAGATGTCGACGTCGAGGCCGTCCTGGTGCGACGCATGCCCGAGCCCGCCGTAGCGGGCGCCGAAGAAGCCGCCGCGCCGCCGCGAGAGGTCGCCGACGAGCACGCGCGGAGCGTCCGGATGGGCGTCGCGGTAGGCGCGCAGCACGAGCTCCGTCGTGTCGATCAGCTTCTCCGTCCCCCAGCGGCGCCAGCCGCGGTTGGGCGTCTGCTTGAGCACCGGGTCCCAGGTCACGTAGTCGAAGGACTCGGCGGGGAGCTGGACCCCGTGTTGCAGGCGGCCCGCGGCCGGCGCTGAGGCCGACAGCGCCGCGAGCCCGAGCGCGGCGAGCAGGATCGCGGCTCTCAGGACCCCTGCCATTGCGGGGCTCGCTTCTCGGCGAAGGCGCGAACACCTTCGTAGAAGTCGTCCGTGCGGAAGCAGGCCTCGCGCAGCGCCACCAGCTCGCGCTCGACCTCTGGGTCGAGCCGGCCCTCGGCGGCCAGCAGCTCGCGGATCACGCGCTTGTTGCCGGCCAGCGAGAGCGGCGCGTTGGCGGCGATCGTGGCGGCGTAGACGACCGCGTGCTCGCCGATCTCGGCGTCCGGGACGACGTCGTTGACCATGCCCCATGTGAGTGCGGTGGCGGCGCTGACGTTGCGGGCGGTGAAGAAGAGATGGCGCGTTCGCGTCACCCCGATCGCGTCGATGCACTTGCGCAGGCCGGTGTGCGAGTAGACGAGCCCGAGCCTCGCGGGCGGCATCCCGAGCTTGGCCGACTCGGCCGCCAGCCGCAGGTCGCAGCTCAGCGCCAGCTCGAGGCCGCCGCCGACGGTGTGGCCGTTGAGGGCGGCCACGGCGGGGTAGGGAAAGGCGTCGACGGCGTCGATCGCGTCCTGGAACGGATGGGCGACCGGCGCCTCGGCGGGGTGGGCGAGCTCGTCGCGCGGCAGGCCGGCGATGTCGTAGCCCGCCGAGAACACGGGGCCCTCGGCGGTCAGCAGCAGGCAGCGCGCATCCGCGAGCCCGCGCACCGTGCTCGCGATCGCGTCGAGGATGTCGTGGTCCAGCGCGTTGCGCTTGGCGGGGTTGTCGATCGTGAGGCGGGCGACGTGCGGCGCGGGATGGTCCAGCCGCAGCTTGCCCTCGGCGAGCTCGGTGAACCTCACTCGAGGACGACGAGGGCGTCGCCCTCTGACACGGATTGGCCCTCCTGGCAGAGGATCTCGGTGACGCGCCCCTCGTCCTCGGCCTCGACCGGCATCTCCATCTTCATCGACTCGAGGATCACGACGGTGTGGCCCTCCTCGACCGTGTCGCCCACCTCGACCTCGATCTTCCACACGGTGCCCGTGATGTGGGCCTCCACGTTCGCCACGGTGCCGCTCCTTTGCGCCAGAACTCGGGGGGGCCGACAATAGTGGCTCGCCCGCCGGTCGAACCGAGGGGCCATGAGTTCCGCCCGCCGGTCGATGGTGGGCGCTCCGGCAAGGCGACATGCTGCTCTCGTGCGATCAGGACCCGCACGCCGGCGGCTCTCGAACCTCCTCCTCCGAGTCCGGACAACGGCGTGGATCGCAAGCTGCGGCCGGGGCTCCATAGGCAGATGCGCGCCGGGGACGGGACAGCCTCGGCGCGTGAGTGGAGCCCCGGTCCCGCAGCCACGCTGAACTGGCTTGAGACTGGGTAGGATCTTCGGCCGAGGGGAGAATGACCGAGGATCTCGCGACCATGAAGGCGCAGGTCTACAAGGACCCGCGTCCCAAGGAGTACTTCGACCGCTTCCACGAGCGGTCGCGAACCCGCGAGCCCGACTGGGTCTACGAGGTCGTGCGCACGCTCACCTCGCTGTACGCGTGGACGTTCTTCCGTGCGCGCGGGATCGGCGCCGAGAACGTCCCGACCGGGCCGGTGATCATCGCGCCCAACCACTTCTCCTTCATGGACCATTTCTTCGTCGGCGCGTTCATCCGGCGGCGGGTGCGCTTCATGGCCAAGTCGCAGCTGTTCGCGCGGCCGATGCAGTTCGTCTACAGCCACGGCGGCGTCTTCCCGGTGCGGCGCGGCTACCGCGACGAGGAGGCGTTCATCACCGCGAACTCGATCCTCGAGCGCGGGGGGCTGATCGTCATGTACTGCGAGGGCGGGCGCTCGCGCACGGGCAAGCTGTCCGAGCAGCCCAAGCGCGGGATCGGCCGGATCGCGCTCGAGTCGGGCGCGACCGTGGTCCCGGCCGCGATCCACGGCTCATCGAAGGTGCGCAACTGGAAGCGCCTGCAGTTCCCCAAGGTCACCGTCCAGTACGGCGAGCCGATGCGCTGGGAGCCCGTCGCCGACGCGACCGGCGATCAGCAGCAGCAGGTCGCGAACGAGATCTTCGCCCAGATTCGCGGCCTCTACGCGGAACTGGACTCGCTCGGCCGCAAGGGCGTGGTTCGCAGCCTGCGCGAGGCGCGCCGCGCCGCGCGCCGGCCGCGCGCTACCGCCTGACGTCCTCGCAGCTCGCGGCGACCACGTCGTCGGCGTCGGCGAACACGACGTCCGAGCCGGGGCCGCAGTCGATCCGGTCGACGGCGCCGTCGACCTCGGAGATGCGGTCGTCGCCCTCGCCGCCCTGGACCGTGTCGCTGCCCTGGGTGCCCGAGATCGTGTCGTCGCCCGGGCCGCCGTCGACGACGTCGTTGCCGTAGCCGCCCTCGATCGTGTCGTCGCCCTCGTTGCCGAGCACGGTGTCGTTGCCGAAGCGGCCGAACATCTCGTCGTCGCCGGGTCCGCCGTGCAGTACGTCGTCGCCGTCCTCGCCGTCGACGTAGTCGCTCGCCTCGTTGCCGAACAGCTCGTCGTTGCCGGCCTGGCCGAAGAGGGAGTCGGGCTGGGCGGTGCCGAACAGGGTGTCGTTGCCGGGCGTGCCGCGGATGACCGACGCAGGGGTGGCGTCCGTGGCCGGCTCGGGCGGGATCTGGATGACCTCCTCGCAGCTGGAGAGCTGGTCGCGGTCGGGCGCGGTGCTCTCGACGTAGACGGTGTCGTGGCCGGTGCCGCAGGAGACGACGTCGGCGCTGTCGTCGGCGGCGCGGATGACGTCGTTGCCGCGGCCGCCGAAGAGCTCGTCCGCGCCGGGCCCGCCGATCACCGTGTCGGCGCCGTTGCCACCCGAGACGTGGTCGTCGTCGGAGCCGCCGTCGAGGGTGTCGTCGCCGTCCGAGCTGTAGATGTGGTCGCGCCCGAGGTCGCCCTTGACGTGGTCGTCGCCGGCGCCGCCGAACAGCTGGTCGCCGGAGCGGCCGCCGTCGATCGTGTCGTTGCCCGCGCCGCCGACGATCTTCTCGGAGCCTGATTCGCCGAACAGCTGGTCGTCGCCGTCGCCGCCGTCGATCAGGCGGTCCGAGCCGCGACCGCCGCGGATGACGTCGTTGCCAGGGCCGCCGGAGAGCAGCACGTCGTTGCCGAGGTCGGCCTCGACGATGGTGTCGTCGCCCTCGTCCCCGGTGATCGTGTCGTCGGCGTCGCCGCCGTCGAGGCGGTCGTTCCCCGGCCCGCCGTCGATCTCGTCGTTGCTCTGGCCGCCGTCGCCGAAGTCGTCGCCCGGACCGAGCTCGAGCACGTCGTTGCCCGCCGCGCCGATGGCGCGGTCGTTGCCGTCACCGCCGTCGAAGATGTCGTCGCCGGTGCTGCCCGAGAGCGTGTCGTTGCCGGGTCCGCCGTCGAGCTGGTCGTCGCCGCGCCCGGCGCGCACGAGGTCGTCACCGCCGAGGCCGAGGATGCGGTCCGGGCCGCGGCTGCCCACGAGCGTCTCGGAGGCGTCGGTGCCGATCAGCAGCGCGAGCCCGGGCTGGACGGCGACCGCGAGCGGCCGCGAGCCGCGCAGGCGCACCACGCGCAGCCGCTTGTAGGAGATCGCCGACAGCACGGACAGGGTCGCGCCGCCGCCGTCGGCGACGTAGATGCGCACCCCGTCGGAGGACCAGGCCGGAGCGCCGGGCCCGCGGCCGGTCCGAGGGCTCTTGATCACGCGCCGGCGGCCGAGGTCGACGACGACGGCGCGCATCGCCGCGCCGCCCGCGGCCACGAAGGCGCGGCGGCCTCGGATCGAGAGCCCGCCGCCGCCCTGCGCGCGGCGGAGCGTGATCGGGCGGCCGAGGGAGCCGCTGACCGGGTCGACGGGCACGAGACGGCCCGCGCGACGCTTGTGCACACGCGTGAGCGACGAGATCCAAGCGCGGTCGCCGTCGTCGAAGGCGATGGCGCCGGCACCGGCGATCCGCACGTTCTTCCGCACGCGCCGGGTCGTGAGGTCGAGCACGGCCGCGCCTCCGCGACGGCCGGCGAAGGTCACCAGGGCGCGCGTCCCGTCCGGCGTGACCGCGAGCGCGCGGACGGCGCGCGGCAGGCGCATGGCGGCGAGCGGGCGCATCGTCGCGGCGTCGATGAAGTCCAGGGCGCGACCGCGGGTCGCGTAGACGCGCGCGCCGTCGGGCGAGGTCGCCACCGTCGTGGGGGCGCTCTTCAGCGTGGCGGTCCCGACTGCGGCGCGGGTCCCGAGGTCGATCGCGGTCACGTCGCGGCCGGCCGCCACGTAGGCCCGCGAGCCCTCGTTCGCGGTCGCGACGGCGCGCGCGCGGCCGGGCAGCGGTACGCGGGCCACGATCGCGTTCGAGCCCACGTCGAGCAGCGCCGCCTCGGGGCGGTCAGCCGCGACGACGACCACGCGGGCGTGGGCGGCGGCGGGGGCGAGGAGCAGCGCGAGGCACGCGGTGAGCAGAATCCGCATGACTCGCTGCAACCCGAGTGGCGTGGCGAGGTTGCGGCCGTTCGCGGTAGGACCAGCGAACGTCAATCGGCGGCTGGTGAGGGGTGAGTCTGAGGGGGTGTGGTCACTAGACCCCAATTATTCGGGTCAAGTGACCACACCCCCGCCTCCGACACCCCGAACTCACCTCCTACCCAGCTGCCGTTGACGTTCGCGAGTGTCACCACGCGTTAGCCTCCGCGCGGTGTCCGCTAATCCCACGGCCACCCTCCTCCGCCCCGGCCTCCTGACCGGCACCACCGTCCTGCTCGCCTCCGCCGAGCCGCCGAGCCGCTTCGGGGAGGCGGTCGCGGCGCGCTGCGCCGCGCTCGGCGCGCGGATGCACCGTGTCGTCGTCGACCCGACGGGCGACGAGGCGGAGGGACGTGAACTGATCGATGCGGTCGTCTGGGACGGCGCCTCGCTGGCGGGCCCGCGGGACGTGCTCGACGGGGCCTGGCTGGCGCTGCGGCCGACTGCCCGCCAGATGATCGAAGCGGACGCGGGCGGCAAGCTGCTGCTCGTCGCGCCGCCGCCGTGCGACGCCGGCGCGGAGGCCGCGCGCGCGGGCGTCGAGAACCTCGCGCGGACGCTCTCGATCGAGTGGGCGCGCTACGACATCCGCACCGCCGCGCTGCTGCCCGGCAGCGAGACCGACCCCGGCGAGGTCGCGGAGCTGACGGCGTTCCTCGCGGCGCGCGCCGGCGACTACTACTCGGGCTGTCGCTTCGACCTGGGGGCGGCGTGAGCGCCCGCTATCGCGTGACCTCGCTCGACTCGATCGAGGCCCTGCCGGGTCCCGGCTCGCTGCGCTGGCTGCCCGTGCGCCACGAGCTCGGCATCGGCGCCTTCGGCACCAACGCGTACGACCTCGCGTGCTGGCACGCGCTCTACGGCACCGCGGCCGAGGCGCGCACGCTGCTCGAGCGCGCGATCGAGCTCGGCGGCGACGAGGTCCGCGCGCAGGCGCAGAACGACCCCGACCTCGCGAGCCTGCGCGACGGCGAGGCGCCCGCCTGAGCGAGCGTGACGGCTCAGCGGCGCCGCCCGCGCACCTCGCGCGGGAGCGTGCTCGGCCCGACGTGCTCGTCGAGCCACGCGGTCAGCGGCTGCGCGGCGCGCCACGCGCCCGCGACGTGCGCGAGCGCGGCCTCGCGCCCGATGCCGCCGGTCCCGGCGAGCGCGCGGCCGGCGATCAGCGCTTTGCGGCGCAGCAGCTCGATCCGCGGATGCTCGCGCGGGTAGCCGCGCGGCGCGGTGCGCAGGCTCTGCCCGGCGAGCTCGAGCCCGGCGTCCTGCGCCGCGGCGGCGGCTGCCTCGAGCCGCCGCCCCGCGGCGTCGTCCGCAGCGCCGGCGCGGAAGCGCTCGAGCTGATCCCGCGCCATCTGGTGATAGCCCGTGCCGGCGTAGAGGCCGCGCGAGGAGATCTGGGCGTAGAGGCCGGCGTTCGCCCCCGGCACGCCGTGGACGACCCCGTAGGTGCGGTCCTTGTAGGGCGTCTTGTCGGGCGTGAAGCGCAGGTCGCGCTGCTGGCGGAACACGCGCGCCTCCCCGCCGAAGTCCGCGGCCAGCTCGTCCAGCATCGCCTCGAGGCCGCCGCGCACGTCCGCCTCGTAGCGGTCGCGGGTGGCCGTGAAGTAGGCCTTGGAGTTGTCGCGCTCGAGCCCGTCGAACCACTCGAACACCTCGGGCCCGAAGCCCTGGAACATGAGCATCTCCATCCGCACGTGGGGACCGATGTCGGGCGGCTCGAACACGTCAGAGACCACACTAAGGCCCGCCCGCTCGTAGAGTGAGATCGCGCGGACGCGAGCGTTGCACCAGACGCTCGTGGCGCCGTACTCGGACGCGTGGCGGACGAGCGCATCGAGCACCGCCCCGCCGGCTCCCCGCCCGCGCGCGTGCGGCGCCGTCGCCATGCCGCGCACGCGCCAGGCCCCCGGCTCACCTTCGGGCCCGACGAGGCCGACGCCCACGAGCTCGTCGCCCCCGAAGGCTCCGAACGCGAGCGCGCCGGGCGGCTCGTGGCTCGCCAGCTCCTCCAGGGACTGGTGCGGCCGCAGCACCGCCTGGCGCAGCGCCCGGGTCTGCGCGAGCGGGATGGGGCGGACGGCGAGGCGCGGCACGGGTGCGCAGGGTACGCGCCGATGCGCGGCCGCTTCATGCTCCCCGTCAGCGCCGAGAACCGCGTCGGCGCGGGCGTCGCGGCCGGCGACGAGGTGGACGTCGAGATCGAGCTCGACACCGAGCCGCGCGAGCTGGCCGTCCCGCCCGACCTCGCGGCCGCACTCGACGCCGACCCCGACCCCGACGCTCGGCGCCAGTTCGACTCGCTGTCGTTCAGCCGCCGTCAGTGGTTCGTGCTCGGGGTCGAGGGCGCCAAGCAGGAGGAGACCCGCCGGCGCCGGATCGACAAGGCGATCGTCACGCTGCGGGAGGGCGGAGGCCGCCGCTGAGGCATGATGGAGGCGTGGCGTCCTATCGCGAGCTCCCACCACCACCCGGCCTCGAGGCGCACGTCGCGTGCCTGTGGACCTCGCACGACCGCGCGGCGCGTGTCCTGCCCGACGCGTGTGCCGACATCGTCTTCGTCGCCGGGCGCCTGATCGTCGCCGGCCCGGCGACCGCGGCGAGCGAGGCGCGCCCGACGCCCGGGCAGGGGCGCTGCGGCGTGCGCTTCCGCATCGGCTCGGCCGGCGCGGCGCTCGGCCTGCCGGCCGTCGAGCTGCTCGACCTGAGCGTGCCGCTCGCCGAGCTGTGGGGGCAGGCGGGACGGCGTCTCCAGGACCGCGTCGCCGCGGCGCCGACGACCGACGACGCCCTGGCGGCGCTGATCCGCGGCGTTGCCGACCGGCTCCCGCCGCCCGATGGCGGCGACCCGCTCGTGCGCCGCGCCGCGGTCGCGCTGGTGCGCGACGGTACGTCGCTGCGAGAGGCGGGGCGCGTCGTCGGCCTCGAGGAGCGCCAGCTGCGCCGCCGCTTCGACCGCGCCGTCGGCTACGGCCCCGCGACGCTCGTGCGCGTCCAGCGCTTCCAGCGCTTCCTCGCGCTCGCCGAGCGCGAGACCGCATCCCCGCTCGGTCGGCTGGCGGCCGAGGCGGGCTACGCCGACCAGGCCCACCTGACGCGCGAGTGCCGGCGCCTGTCGGGCCTGTCGCCCGCCGCGCTGCTGGCCGCGGGCGCGGCCTCCGCCGGCGAGAAGTCCGATCCGTTCAAGCCGCACGGCGCCGGGCTCGCCACGCTGGCGGCATGACCGACCTTTCCGCCGCCGCCCAGTTCGTCGCCGCCCACGCTCGCCTGATCGACCGCCGCCGCTTCGGGTTCATCGAGGGCGACGGCTCGGCTGACAATGTGCTCCGAGCGCTCGCCGCGTATCGCAACGAGGACGGCGGCATCGGCCACCTCGAGCCCGACCTGCGGACGCCCGCGAGCCAGCCTGCGTGCGTGCTCTACGCGCTCGACATCCTGCACGAGGTCGACGCCCGCGATCGCTCGCTCGCCATCGGCGCGCTCGACTGGCTCCAGACGATCACGCGCGAGGGCGGCGGCGTGCCGTTCGTGCTCGGCACCGCCAAGGGCTGGCCGCACGCGCCGTGGTACCAGCCGCAGGACGACGCGCCCTCCTCGCTGCTGATGACCGCGGGCCTGGCGGCGGGCGCCCACCGGCTCGGGCTCGACCATCCGTGGCTCGGGCCGGCGACCGGGTACTGCTGGGAGCGCGCCGACGCGTTCGCCGAGGGCGATCCGTACACCGTGCGCTACGGCGCCGACTTCCTCGACGCCGTGCCCGACCAGACCCGCGCCGCGGAGCTGCTCGACCGCCTCGGCGCCCGCATCCCCGCCGACGGGCTGCTGCGCGTCGACGCCGGCACCGAGGGCGAGGTCATCCGACCGCTCGAGGTGGCGCCCTCGCCTCAGCACGCCGCGCGCGGGCTGTTCGACGACGCCGTCATCGAGCGCGAGCTCGACCGCCTCGCCGCCGAGCAGCGCGACGACGGCGCCTCGACCTTCACCTGGGCGGAGTGGAACCCCGCGGTGGCGTGGGAGTGGCGCGGCGCGGTCACGGTCGCGGCGCTGCGGACGCTGCGCGCCTACGGTCGCCTGGAGGTGCCCGCCCAGCGGTAGAGCACGTGGTCGCCGAACGTCTTGTACGGCGCCGTCTTCTCATACGTGAAGCCGAGCTTCTCCATGATCCGCCGCGACGCCGCGTTGTGGGGGAGCGTGAAGGCGACGATGTCGAGCAGGCCCACGGCTTCCGCCACGTCCAGCGCGGCGGCGCCCAGCTCGGTGCCGAGACCCTCGCCCCACCGCTCCGGCGTCACGGTCCAGCCGACCTCGACCTCGGGCTGCCCGTCGAACGCCGTCCGGCTGAGCCCGCCGCGCGCCAGCGGCTCGCCGGTCGCGGAGTCGAAGAACATCCAATAGCCGAAGCCGTCGCGCTCCCACTCCGACTCCGCCTCGGCGAGCTCCTCCGCCACCTGCTCGGGAGTCGCGACGGCCCCCATCGTCGCGCCCACCCGCGGGTCGGCCAGCAGCGGCGCCATGGCGGCCTGATGCCGGGGACCCAGGCGCTCGCCGCGCATCCGCGCCGTGGTCAGGATCTCGGGTGCGGTCTTCACGACCGATGAGTCTCGCGCGCCGGCGCAGTCTATGGAGCAAATGGCCGCCTCAGAACATCTCCGACCCGCCTTCCGAGGCCCCGTGCACCTTCCCGGCGAGCCCGCCTACGACGCGCACCGCGCGACCTGGAGCGGCGGCATCGACCCGCGGCCCGCGGTCGTCGCCGAGGCGTCGACGCCGTCGGACGTGCGCGCGGCGGTGCTGATCGCGCAGGAGCACGGGCTGCCGTTCGCCGTCCAGGCGACCGGGCACGGGACGCACGTCCCCGCCGACGGCGGCCTCCTGCTCAAGACGTCCCAGATGGCCGAGGTGCTGGTCGACCCCGACCGGCGCATCGCACGCGTCGGGCCGGGCGCGCTCTGGAGCGACGTCATCGCCGCGGCCGCGCCGTGCGGGCTGGCGCCCGTGACGGGCTCCTCGCCTTCCGTCGGCGTGACCGGCTTCACGCTCGGCGGCGGGGTCGGCTGGCTCTCGCGCAAGCTCGGGTTCGCCGCGGACAACCTGCTGCGGGTGGACCTCGTCACCGCCGACGGCCGGCTCGTGCGGGCGAGCGCCAACGACAACGCCGACCTGTTCTGGGCGGTGCGCGGCGGCGGTGGCAACTTCGGCGTCGTGACCGCGCTGGAAATCCGCCTGCACCCGGTCTCCCGCGTCTACGCGGGCACCGCGACCTTCCCGATCGCGCGTGCCGCCGAGACGCTCGCGCGCTACCGCGACTGGGCGCCGAGCCAGCCCGACGAGCTGACCACGACGGTCGTGCTCACGAAGCGCTCCCTCGCGGTCCGCGCGGCCTACGTCGGCGAGCCCGACGCCGCCGAGCGCGCGCTGCGCCCGCTGTGGCAGGCCGCGGGCACGCCGGTCACGAGCGACCTGCGCCCGATGGGCTACGCCGAGACGGCCACGCTCGGCGGCACGCCGCCGCGGCAGTTCGAGCTGTTCGCCGACCTGCCCGACGCCGTGATCGGCGCCGCCGTCGATGCGGTGACCCGCGCGGACGCGCCGGCGAACGCGGTCGACGTGCGCCACTGGGGCGGCGCGATGGCGGCCGGCGCCGGTCCGGTCGGCCACCGCGACGTCCCCTTCTCGATCACCGTCGACGGCGCCGCCGAGGCGGCCGCGCCGCTCGCGCGGCACGCCACCGGCGGCTCGTTCCTGAACTTCCTTCAGGCTCCGGCCCGGACCCACACCGCCTACACCGCGGCGGACTACGGGCGGCTGCGCGAGGTCAAGCGAGTCCACGATCCGGACAACGTGTTCGGGCTGACCCACAACATCCCGCCGGCGACGGCGGCGCGCTACCCCTCGGCCCAGGGCACCTCGACGGAGTCCTCCGTCGGCGAGTCGCGCGCGACGACGTACTCGGCCGCCTCGGCGTCGGACAGGTTCTGAAGCAGGTGCGTCTCGCGCGGCGGGACGTAGACCATGTCCCCGGGGCCGATCTCGACGGTCTGCTCGAGGCGGTCGCCCCAGCGCACCTCGAGCGTGCCGGAGAGCATGTAGACGGCGCTCTCGCAGCCCTCGTGGTAGTGCGGCCGCGAGCGCGCGCCGGGCGGCACGCGGAAGACGCCCATGTAGATGTTGGTCGCGCCCGTGGTGGCCTGGGAGATCTCGGCGCCGCCGACCACGCCGCGCGGGACGTCGCGGTCGACGTCGGAGGGCTTGACGACTCTCATGGCGCGCGATCCTAGTCGCGCGGAACGGCCAAGGAATAGTCAAGCCACTCCGACCGGTGGCCGCCGACGCGCTCGTAGACGGCCTGCGCGCGGAAGTTGTCCTTGGCCGTCTGCCAGGCGAGCTCGCCCGCGCCGTGCTCGGCGGCGCGCTCGCGGCAGGCCGCGATCAGGCGGTCGGCGAGGCCGGTGCCACGCGCCTCGGGCGCGATGAAGAGGTCGTTCATGACGCCGAGGCGGGCGGCGCTGAGCGTCTGCCAGGTCCAATAGACCGTCGCGAAGCCCACCGCAGGGTGGGTGGGGTCGGACACCTGCCGCGCGATCAGCTGCAACCCCTCGCGCTCGGGGTCGGCGATCAGCGCGCGCGAGACGGCGAGCAGCGCCTCGTCGGAGGGAGACACCTTGTAGAAGTCGCAGTAGCCGCGCAGCAGCGGCAGCAGCTCCTCGAGGTCCTCCTCGCCGACGCGCGTGATGACGTGCTCCGTGCTCACGTCGTCATCCCGGTGAACTGCCCGCCCGTGATGTTGAGCACCTGGCCGTGGACGTAGTTCGACCACGGCGAGCAGAGGAAGAAGACGCCGCCGGCCGCCTCCTCCGGGCTGCCGGGGCGCCCGAGCGGGATCAGCATCGCGGCCATTCCGCGCAGCTGGTCGGGGATGCCGAGCTGGATCTTCTCGCCGTCGATCTCCATCACGTTGTCGGAGTCCTTGGAGGCCGTCAGGCGCGTCTCGATGTAGCCGAAGGCGACCGCGTTGACGTTGATCTTGAACTGGCCCCACTCCTTGGCCAGCGTCTTGGTCAGGCCGACCACGCCGGCCTTGCCCGAGGCGTAGTTGGCCTGCCCGGCGTTGCCCATCGTGCCCGAGACGGAGGACACGTTGACGACCTTGCGGAAGACCTCGACGCCCTGCTCGCGCTCCTGCTTGGCGGGCTCGCGCAGGTGCGGCGCGGCCGCGCGCAAGACGCGGAAGGGCGCGATCGTGTGGATGTCGAGCATCTTCTGGAACTGGTCGTCGGACATCTTGTGGACCGGCGCGTCGACCGTGTAGCCGGCGTTGTTGACGATGATGTCGAGCTTGCCCCAAGCGTCGACCGCCGTCCGGACGAGGTCGTCGGCCGCGCCGTCCTTGGTGAGATCGCCGCCGTAGACGACGGTCTCGCCCGCGATCTTGCTCGCCGTCTGCTCGGCGAGGTCGGCGTCGAGGTCGTTGATCAGCACCTTCGCGCCCTGCTCGGAGAGCAGCTCGGCCGTCGCGCGGCCGATGCCGCGGGCCGAGCCCGTCACGATCGCAACCTTGTCGTCCAGCACGCCCATTCGGGACCTCTTTCCAGGGGAGTCGACTTCTCAGAGGCGGCGTAGTCTGGCGCTTCAGGCGATGGGGCGGAGGCTCGCCCGCCGGGTGCCCGCCACCGCGGCGGCCACGCCGAGGGCGGTCGCGGAGAGCGCGAGCGCCCCCTGGGTCCCCGAACCGTCGACCACGGCGCCGCCGAGCGCTGCGCCGATCGCGATGCCCGCGCCCATGCCGGTGCCGAGCCAGGTGTAGGCCTCGGTGATCGTCCCGCGCGTCGCGAGCCGGCCGGCCAGCGAGTGCACGGCGGCGAGCGCCGGCGCGATCGCGATGCCGGCGAGGAAGATCAGCGCGGCGAGCGAGGCGACGTCCGATGCGAACACGAGCGGCAGCGTGCCGCCTGCAAGCCCGGCGAGCAGCAGGATCACGCGCCGGCCGGGGTCGGGCCCGGCGTCCAGGCGGCTCGCGACGGCGCCGCCGATCAGGCTGCCGAGGCCCCACAGGCCGAACACGAAGCCGGTGGAACTGGGTGCCCCCGCGCGCTGGCACAGGGCCGGCACGGCGACCTCGATCATGCCGACGCCGACGCCGAGGACCCCCATCGTGGCGAGCAGCGTCCGCACGCCGGGCGAGGCGAGCGCCCCGGCGAGCCCGCGCGCGCGGTCGCGCTCCGGGCGCCACGCGCGCGAGGCGGGCGTGAGCACGAACATGGTGGTCCCGATCAGCGTGAACGCGGCGCAGGCGAGCGCCGCCGCGGGGATCGAGAGCAGCCCGCCGATGCCGGCGACGATCAGCACCGGGCCGGCGATGTAGATCCCCTCGAGCACGGCGGACTCGCCGGTGAACAGGACGTGGCGCGTGGCGTCATCGAGGTTGCGGTTCCAGAGCGAGCGGACGGTCGCGCCCAAAGGCGGCTGTGAGGCGCCGGTGAGCGCCGCGAGCGCGACGATCCCGGGCAGGGCAGCGTCGCCCGGGAGCACCGAGAAGCCGGCCAGCGCGGCCGCCTGGAGCGCGCTCGCGGCGAGCAGGATCCGCGTCTGGCCCCTGAGGTCGATCAGGCGGCCCAGGCCGGGGGCGACGAGGCCGAGGGAGAGCGCGTAGGCGCCGGTCGCGAGCCCGCCGGCCGCGAAGGAGCCCGTGATCTCGTGCGTGCGCAGGATGAAGACGAGCCCGATCGCGCCCATCGGCAGGCGCCCGATGAGTGACGCGATGAACGGCGCAGCGGCGCCCGACGCGCGCAGCGCGCCGACGAAGCCGAGGCGGCGAGCGGTCGTGATGGCCATCGTTGTCGTCAGAGTCGGCCACATCACCACCTGACCCGAAACGATTCGGCGAGCGCCGAGTCCGCGATACTGGGCGCGGTGATCGTCTACCGCTTCGGACGCGAGGACCTGCTGCATACGCGCTTCGCGATCTCCCCGCTGTTCGAGCTCCAGGCAAGCGTCTCCGCGTTGCGCGATCCGGGCGCCCACTCCGTCCACCTGCCGTGGGTCCGTGCGGCGCGCGCACGGCTTGCGGGCTTCGACTACACGATCCTCGACGCGCTGCTCCCCGACCGCGGCTACGCGCCTGACTTCTTCGCGCCGCCGCCGGGCACGCCGCTGCCCGACGTCGACGAGGAGCTCCAGCGGGTGCGCGCGACGGAGCCCGCGCAGATGCGGCGGGAGCTCGGCTGGCGCTTCGTGGGCGGCGTCCCGGACGTCGTCCGGCCGCTGCTCGACGATCCGGCGCGCGGCGTCGCGGCGCTCGTCGACCAGATGGCCGGCTACTGGGACCGCGCGCTGGCGCCGTGGTGGGATCAGGTGCTGGCGCTGCTCGAGGCCGACATCCGCCACCGCGCGGGGCGCCTCGCCGACGGCGGGGCGCTCGAGCTGTTCGCCGGGCTGCACGCCGGTGTCCGCTGGCACCGCGGGACGCTCGAGGTCGAGTCGATCGCCGACGCGGAGGTCGAGCTCGCGGGACGCGGGCTGCAGCTCGTGCCGTCCGCCTTCGTCTGGCCGCGCACGGGTGCGATGTTCGACCCGCCGTGGCAGCCGAGCCTGATCTACGCCCCGCGCGGGGTCGGCGACCTGTGGACCCCGACCGGCGAGGGCCCGGCGGCGCTCGGCGACCTGGTTGGCCGCGGGCGCGCGCGCATCCTCATGGCGCTCACGGCCGAGGCGTCGACCAGCGAGCTGGCGCGGCGCCTGGCGGTGAGCCCCGGCGGCGTCTCCGAGCACCTCGGCGTCCTGCGCCGCGCCGGGCTCGTGCGCGCCCGCCGCGAGGGCCGCTCGGTCCTCTACTCGCGGACCGCCGCCGGCGACACGCTCACAGCCCCAGCGACTTCCCCAGGATCTCCTTCATGATCTCGTCGGTGCCGCCGCCGATCGGGCCCAGCCGGCCGTCGCGGGCGGCGCGCGCGAGGTGCTCGGCAGCCCGGTGGCCGAGGTCGGCGAGCATCCCGAAGCAGTCGTCCTGGAGCTCGAAGTTCGCGCGCTGCGTGAGCAGCTTGGCCATCGTCACCTCGCGCACACTGCCTCGGCCTGAGGCCTCTGCCCGGCAAGCCTCGCACGCCCTCGCCGGCCTCGATGACGAGGAACGAGAGGCCGCCGTGCCCGCCCTCCGCGCGCGTCTTGACCGCCGTGACGTAGGGGTCCGCGCGCACGCCGTTGGTGATGAAGGTCTTGGCGCCGTTGACGACCCAGCCGCCGTCGACGCGCTCGGCGCGCGTGCGGATCGAGGCGACGTCGGAGCCGGCGTCGGGCTCGGTGATCGCGAGCGCCGCGATCTTCTCGCCGCGCACCGCGGGCGCGAGCCAGCGCGCCTGCTGCGCCTCGGTGCCGAACGTCGCGAGCGGCGGGGTGGCGAGCGCGCCGCCTCCCACTCGCTCGCGTGCGGGCGCAGCTCCGCCTCCACGAACGCCCGCATCTCCGCCCGCAGGGCCTCGTGCGCTTCGGTGAAGGGCGGGGCCGGCCTCAAAGCCGCTTGCGCAGCATCCCGAACACGCCGCGCATGACCTGGCGCTCGATGCGCCGGCCCTGGCGCGAGCGCAGGAAGTCGCCGATGTCCGCCGAGCCGGCGGGCGCGGGCTCCTGCGGGGCCCTAGGCGCGCGCTTGGGTACGGGCACGTGCCCCATCGGCGCCTCGGTCGGCGGCAGCGGCGCGGGCGCCGCGACCCGCTCCTCGAGGATCTCGCGCGCGCTGCGGTTGTCGAGCCGCTCGCCGTAGCGCGCGTACAGCGGCGACGCCCTGGCCGCGCCCTCGACGTCGGGCGCGGGGCCCATGCTCGCGGCCGGCGCCGCCAGCCGCGTATGGACGACCGGGGTCGGGACGCCGCGGTCCGAGAGCACGGTCACGGCCGCCTCGCCGATCCCCATCTGGCCGAAGAGCTCGCCGAGGTCGTAGAAGTCGGATCTCGGATACGTCGAGACCGTCGCCTTCAGCGCCTTGGCGTCCTCCGGCGTGAACGCGCGCAGCGCGTGCTGGACGCGCGAGCCGAGCTGGCCGAGCACCTCGCTCGGCAGGTCCTGCGGGTTCTGGGTGACGAAGAAGATGCCGACGCCCTTGGAGCGGATCAGGCGCACGGTCTGGGCGACGGAGTCGAGGAAGGCGTCGGTGGCGCCGTCGAAGAGCAGGTGGGCCTCGTCGAAGAAGAACACCAGCTTGGGCTTGTCGAGGTCGCCGACCTCCGGCAGGTCCTCGAACAGCTCCGCGAGCAGCCACATCAGCGCGGTCGAGAACAGCTCCGGCTTGTCCTGCACGCCCGGCAGCTCGAGGCAGGAGATCACGCCGCGGCCGTCCGGCGCCGTGCGCCGGAGGTCGGCGATCGCGAACTGCGGCTCGCCGAAGAGCTCGTTGCCGCCGCCCTCCTCGAGCCCGATCAGCGAGCGCAGGAGGACGCCGACGGTGGCCGGCGAGAGCCCGCCGACGCGCTTGAGCTCCGGCTTGCCCTCGTCGGAGTCCAGGAAGGTGAGCAGCGCGCGCAGGTCCGCGAGGTCGACCAGCGGCAGGCCGTTCTGGTCCGCGTAGTGGAAGACGAGCGTGAGGCTCTGCTCCTGCGTCTTGTTGGCCGCGAGCACCTTGCCGAGCAGCTGCGGCCCGAAGTCCGACACTGTCGCGCGCACGGGCACGCCGGCGCCGATCCCGCCCAGCGCGAGGTACTCGGTCGGGAAGCCGGCCGGCGCGAAGGGGAGCCCGAGCTCCGCCTGGCGCTTCTCGGCCGCCTTACCCGCCTCGCCGGGCTGCGACAGGCCCGACAGGTCGCCCTTCACGTCGGCCGCGAACACCGGCACGCCGGCGGCCGAGAGCTGCTCCGCGAGTAGCTGCAGCGTGCGCGTCTTGCCCGTCCCGGTCGCTCCAGCGATCAGCCCGTGGCGGTTCATCATCGCGAGCGGGATGCGGACGACCGCGTCCTGGTGGAGCTTGCCCTCGTGCACGCCGCGGCCGAGCTCGATCGCAGCGCCCTCGGTGGCGTAGCCGCCAGAGATCGCCTTCGCGAAGTCCTGCTTCGTCACTTACAACCCATACGAGCGGCCGATCACGTCGAGCATGATCTCGTCCGTACCCGCGCCGATGCGGTTCAGACGCAGGTCGCGCCACGCTCGTTCGACTCCGTACTCCTTCATGTAGCCGGCCCCGCCGTGGATCTGGATGCACTCGTCCGCCACCTCGACCGCGATCCGCGCGGCGTAGAGCTTCGCCATCGAGATCTCGCGCACCGGGTACTCGCCGTTCTGGAAGCGCCACGCCGTCGTGTAGACCATCTGCCGCGCGGCCTCGATCTTGGTCGCCATCTCGGCGAACTTGTGGCGGATCGCCTGGAAGCGGCCGATCTCACGTCCGAATGCCTTGCGCTCCTTGGCGTATTGCAGCGTGCGATCGAAGCAGGCCTGCGCGCCCGCGACGCAACCGGCGGCGCCGATCAGGCGCTCGCCCTGGAGCTCCCACATGATGTGGTAGAAGCCCTTGCC
>JBBQLH010000005.1:0-68321 GCA_038327685.1 Solirubrobacterales bacterium | reverse complement strand
AGCGCGGCGCCCTCGTGGCGCTCGACGACCTCTCGGGCGGCATGGAGTCGCTCTCCCTGCTCGACGACCTGCGTCCCGACATCGGCAAGATCGACCGCGCGATGACCGCGGGCATCCAGCATTCCCCGGCGCGCCGCCGGCGCGTCGCCCCGCGCGTCGGGTGCGCCCCCGAGCCCGGGTGCCGCGGCGGCGCCCAGGGCCTCGAGCGCGTCGACGAGTTCGAGGCGATGCGCGAGCTCGGCGTCGACCTTGGCCAGGGCTACTACTTCGGGCAGCCGACGGCCAAGCCGATGGCGGTCGACCCCCGCCTCGTGCGGCGCCGCGCCGAGCTCGTTTAGCCGGTCCCCCGCCGGGGGGTAGCGTTCCGTGTGTGTCGGAACGCGACCTCTTCGCCAACTTCGAGCGCATGCGGCGCGAGATGGACGAGCTGTTCGGCAACGTCTTCGACCGCGGGCTCGCGCCGCGCCGCCGCGGCGGCTTCTCGCCGGCCGTCGACGTCTACTACGTGGGCGACCCGCCGCGGGCGGTCGTGCGCGCCGATCTGGCGGGCATCGACCCCGCCGACGTCGACCTGGAGATCCGCGGCCGCGAGCTGATCCTCGCCGGCCACCGGCGCCCTTCGGAGGACCAGGAGCGCCTCTACCAGCAGCTGGAGATCGAGCACGGCCCGTTCCGGCGCGTCGTGGCCCTTGGCGCCGAGGTCGACGCGGACGCCGCCAAGGCCGTCTACGAGGACGGCATGCTGGTCGTCGAGCTGCCGGTGGTCGGTCCCGCCGACGCGCACACGGTGCCGATCGAGCCGGGCCGCCGGTCGAGCGACGTCGGCAGGGACGGCGAGCCGTGAGCATCGACATCGAGACGCTCGGCGACGGCGGCCGCACCGTGGCGCTGGGAGCGCCGCCGCTGCCGGCGCAGCTGCCCGTCCTGCCCCTGCGCGACACGGTCACGTTCCCCGACACGCTGACGCCGCTGGCGGTCGGCCAGGAGCGCTCGGTGCGGCTCGTCAACGACGTGCTCGCCGGCGACCGCATGCTGGTGATGGTCGGCAGCAAGGACCCCGACGCGGAGTCGCCGTCGGCCGAGCAGCTCTACGACTACGGCGTCGTCGGCACCGTCGCGCGCATGCTCAAGGTGCCCGACGGGACGCTGCGGATCCTCGTCGAGGGCGGCCAGCGGGTCCACATCGACGAGTGGGTCTCCGAGACGCCCTACCTCGTCGCCCGCATCTCCGACGCGCCCGACATCGTCCGCGAGGGGCCGGAGCTGACCGCGCTCATGCGCAACGTCCAGCAGACGTTCTCGCGCATCATCGAGGAGACCCCGTACCTGCCCGAGGAGCTCCAGCTCGCGGTCGCCAACCTCGACGACCCCTCGGCGCTCTCGCACCTGATCGCCGGCTCGCTGCGGATCGACACGACCGTCAAGCAGGAGCTGCTGGAGGAGCGCGACGTCGCGAAGCGGCTGCGGCGGCTGTCGGAGATCCTCGCCAACGAGCTCGAGGTCGCCGCCATGGGCGCGCGCATCCAGTCCCAGGTGCAGTCCGAGCTCGACAAATCCCAGCGCGAGTACCTGCTGCGCCAGCAGCTCAAGGCGATCCAGGAGGAGCTCGGCGAGCGCGACCCGGCCGAGGCCGAGGTCGAGGAGCTGCGCGAGCAGCTCGCGCAGATCCAGCTGCCCGACGAGGTGCGGAAGGTCGCCGACCGCGAGCTCTCGCGCCTCGAGCGGCTGCCGCAGGCGGCCGCCGAGCACGGCGTGATCCGCACCTACCTCGAGTGGATCGCGTCGCTGCCGTGGGACAGCTCGACCGAGGACAACCTCGATCTCGATCACGCGCGCGAGGTGCTCGACGCCGACCACTACGACATCGAGCGCGTCAAGGACCGCATCATCGAGTTCCTCGCCGTGCGGCGCCTGAAGCCCGACGCGCGCGGCTCGATCCTCTGCTTCGTCGGGCCGCCCGGGGTCGGGAAGACCTCGCTCGGGCGCTCGATCGCGGCGGCGCTGGAGCGAAAGTTCGAGCGCATCTCGGTCGGCGGCGTGCGCGACGAGGCCGAGATCCGCGGCCACCGGCGCACCTACATCGGGGCGATGCCCGGCGTGATCGTCCGGGCGCTGCGCGACGCCGGCTCGAACAACCCGCTGTTCATGATCGACGAGATCGACAAGATGGGCGCGGACTACCGCGGCGACCCCGCGTCGGCGATGCTCGAGGTGTTGGACCCCGAGCAGAACGCGACCTTCCGCGACCACTACCTCGACATGCCGTTCGACCTGTCGCGCGCCATGTTCATCACGACCGCGAACACGCTCGACACGGTCCCTGGCCCGCTGCGCGATCGCATGGAGATCATCGCGCTCGCGGGCTACACGGAGGAGGAGAAGCTCCAGATCGCCAAGCGCTACCTCGTGCCGCGCCAGATCGAGCGCAACGGCCTCAAGAAGTCGCAGATCGCCTTCACGGACGCGGGGCTGCGGGCGATCATCGCCCTTTACACGCGCGAGGCCGGGGTGCGCAACCTCGAGCGCGAGATCGGCTCGGTCTGCCGCAAGGTCGCGCGCCAGGTCGCCGAGGGCAGGCTGAAGCGCAAGGTGTCGGTGAGCGAGCCGCGCGTGCGTGAGCTGCTCGGCCGGCCGCGCTTCCCGCCCGACGTCGTCAAGCGGCGCACCCGCGAGCCGGGCGTGGCGACGGGTCTCGCCTGGACGCCGGTGGGCGGCGACGTGCTGTTCATCGAGGCGACCGCGATGCCGGGCAACCCCGCGCACCCGCCGCGCCTGATCGTCACGGGCCAGCTCGGCGACGTCATGCGTGAGTCGGCGATGGCCGCGCTGTCCTACGTGCGTGGCCACGCGCACGAGCTCGCGCCCGAGCTCCCGCGCGACTTCTTCGCCACCAACGACATCCATCTGCACGTCCCGTCGGGGGCGACGCCCAAGGATGGCCCGAGCGCCGGCATCACGATGGCGACGGCGCTGATGTCGCTCGTCACGGGCCGCTCGGTCCGCGCCGACACCGCGATGACGGGCGAGATCACGCTCACCGGGCAGGTGCTGCCGATCGGCGGTCTGAAGGAGAAGTCGCTCGCCGCGCAGCGCGTCGGGCTCAAGCGCGTGATCGCGCCGAAGCGCAACGAGCCCGACCTCGAGGACATCCCCGAGCCGCTGCGCAAGGGCCTCGAGTTCCTGTGGGTGGAGGCCGTCGGCGAGGTGTTCGCGGCGGCGCTCGAGCCGCCCCGGAACGGTCGAAGGACTTCGAAGGGGCCTGTCGCGGGTATGCTCGCCCAGAGCCCGAAAGAGACTCCTAGCGAGAGGTGAGCAAGTTGGCAGCGAAGAAGAAGGCGGCGAAGGCTGGGGCGGCGGCCATGGCCGTCAAGAATTCCCCTTATGTCCAGCGCGTCGTCGAGGACGAGGATCTGCGCGACAACATCGTGCAGGCCTACGAGTCCGCCCGCGACGCCGCCTCGCGCCTCAGCAACGGCAAGTCGCCCACCAAGGCGATCTTCGACGACAAGAAGCTGCAGAAGGACCTCAAGAGCGCAGCCGAGTCGTTCCGCGACGCGTCCGTCGCGCTGCGTGAGGCGCCCAAGCAGCGCAAGGGCCTGAGCTTCGGCCGGCTCATCCTGCTCACCGTGGTCAGCGCCGGCGTCGCCCTGGCGGTGTCCGAGGGTCTGCGCAAGAAGGTGCTCGACGCGCTGTTCGGCGCCGAGGAGGAGTTCGAGTACACCTCCACCACCTCGCCGCCCCCGGCGCCGGCGGCCACGCCGACCGGCTCCGCGTCGAGTTCTTAGACGGGCAGCACCGGGATATCCCAGAGGATCGCGGCCGCCACGCAGGCCGCGATCCCGAGCGCCGTCGCGGCGATGCCGAGCGCGCGCTGCATCGGTGAGGCGTTGGCGGCGCTCTTCTTGGCGGCCTCGAGCCGGTCGAGGATCTTCTCCATCAGGTTCTCGGCCCACTTGAACTCGAGCGCGAGCATGCCGAGGCCGATGAAGACGATCGCCCAGCCCGGGCCGGGCAGGGGGACGAGCGCGATGCCGCCGATCGTGATCGCGAAGGCCGCGATCACGAACATCACGCGATAGGCCGTGCTGCGCTGGATGTGGCGCTCGCGGCGCCGCGCCAGCTTCTCCGACAGCGACAGCCGGTGCTCGGGAGGCGACTCCGGCTCGGCGCTCACGTCACTCCCCCGCGATGAAGTCGCGGATCTCGACGAGGGCGCCCGGCCGCTCGGCGGTGTCGGCGCCGTGGCGCGCCAGCCAGGCGCCTGGTGG
Source organism: Solirubrobacterales bacterium (assembly GCA_038327685.1). Taxonomy (GTDB): domain Bacteria; phylum Actinomycetota; class Thermoleophilia; order Solirubrobacterales; family Solirubrobacteraceae; genus DASQFQ01. The sequence continues at coordinate 64,053 of JBBQLH010000005.1, read as the reverse complement.
CACGTCGCGGTTCTCCTGCCATGCGAGCAGGATCGCATGCGGATCGATCGCGTCCTTGCCGCCGGGGTGGATCTCGAAGTGCACGTGCGGCGGGGTCGGCTCAGCGTCGCCGGTGTTGCCCGTGAAGCCGAGCACGGTGCCCGCCTTGACCCGGCGGCCGTCGACGGCGTCGGGCGAGAAGGCCGAGAGGTGGGCGTAGAAGAACTCGTCGCGCGCGGGGGTGCGCAGCCACAGGCGGTTGCCCGAGATCGGCAGGGTGCCGACCTTCTTGACGACGCCGTCGGCGACCGCGAGCACGGGAGCGCCGAAGGGCGCGAAGACGTCGTTGCCCTCGTGGACGCCGGTGTCGGCGCGAGCGGCGCCGAAGTCGTCGGCGACCGAGGCCTTGCCGTAGACGGGGAACGCGTAGCGCGGGCCGGTCAGGCGTTCGCTCACCTTGGGCGCCTTGCGGCGCTTGCCGGCCTTCTTTGTGGGCTTCGGGGTCGCGGTTGGCGTCACCGTCGGCGTGGGGGTCGCGACGACCTGGTCGGCCGCGGTGGCGTCGGCGACCGCGACCTCGACGGTCGTGCCCGCCGGTGCCTCGCCGTGGGTGGCGCCGAGCGTCACCCGCAGCGCGGCGTGCGCGCGGTTGACGACCACGGAGCCGCCGTCGGCGAGCGTGTACTCGTGGGGCTGGCGGGCGTCTCCGATCGTGCGCCCGTCGATCGTCAGGCCGGCGACGCGGCCCGCGGAGGCGACGTTCCCGGCGGTCGCCGTCGCGGTGCGGCGGGCGAGCGTGGCGGTCACCATCCCGTCGAACAGGTCGACGCGGCGCGCGAGCGCCACGGCCCGCGCACTGCCGCGCCCGCCGGCCCGCGACGCGCGAGCGAGTGTCTCTGCGGCGCCGACGACGATGCCGGTGTCCTCGACGGTGGTCTGGTTGTCGGTCCGCTCGGCGTCGCCGCGCGCGGTCAGCGTGCCGAAGTCGCCGAGCGAGCCGGCGACGACCGAGGCGTCGGCCCGCGCACGCGCGGGCGAGGGGGAGTCGGCGACCGAGGCCGATACGAGGACCGCCCCGGCAGCGATCGCGAGGAGGGCGAGGAGGGCGCCGCGCATGGCCTGCCAGTGTGGCAAACGCGGCGTTGCGCACCGGCGGGTGCTGGCTGGATGGCCAGCTAGCATCCGCGCCATGGAGGCGGCGGCGGCCCTCAGCGGCGACAAGGCCCAGCGGATCGTGGACGCGATGCGGGCCTCGGTGGCCGCGCGCGGCGCCGCCGGCTCCACCTTCGACCAGGTCGCGCGCGAGGCCGGGGTCTCGCGCGGGCTGCTGCACTACTACTTCGGCACGAAGGAGCGGCTGCTGGTCGAGGTCGTCCGGCGCGACTCGGACCTGCGCCTCGCCGCGCTCGACGAGTCGATCGCCGCCGCCGAGACCGCCGACGACCTCCTGCACGTGCTGGTGCGCTCGCTCGAGGAGCTCGTGGCGCGCGACCCCGCCTTCGTCGCGCTGCACTTCGAGCTCTTCACCTCGTCGCGCCGCACGCCCGAGATCGCCGCCGAGCTGGCGGCGCTGCACCGCCGCATCCGCGAGCACGTCGCCGAGCAGCTCGAGGCCAAGCGGGCCTCGGGCGTGATCGCGATGGGCGCGGACGCCCAGGCGGTCGTGACCGTCCTGCTCTCGCTCGCCGACGGCCTCGCGCTGCGGATGCTCGCCGACCCGGACCACGACTGGGGCGCGACCCTGGCCGCGGCGATGCGGGCGGCGCGAGCGCTGCTGATCTGATGCTGCGAGTCGTCTTCGCGCTCCTCGGCCTGCTCGTCGCCGCTCTTGTCGGCGCCCAGTTCGTGCTGCCTCGCGTCGCCGAGCGCCGGATCAGCCACAGCCTCGCGGCGACGGGCGAGGTGCGGCGCGTCTCCGTCAAGGCCGTCCCGGCGGTCAAGCTCCTCTTCAAGCGCGCCGACCGCGTCGAGATCGACATGGCCGAGGCGCGCGCGGGGACCGGCCAGCTCGCCCAGCTGCTGCGCCAGACGCGCGGCGCGCGTGAGGTCGACGCGCACGTCGACCTCGTGCGCGTCGGCCCGCTGCAGCTGCGCGCCGTCGCGCTGCGCAAGGACCACAACCGCCTGAGCGGCCAGGCGTCGGTCAGCAACGCGGACCTCGCCGCCGCGCTCCCGCGCCAGCTCGCGCTGCGGCCCGTCGACGATCCCGCGGGCGAGCTGGTGCTCGAGGCCTCGGCCGGCCTGTTCACGGCCCGCGCGCGCCTCTCCGCTCGCGACGGCGCACTCGTGATCGCACCCGAGGGGCTGCTCGGCGGCCTCGGGTCGCTGACCATCTTCCGCGACTCGCGGGTGCAGGTCACCGACGTCGGCTCGAAGGTCGGCAACGGCGGCTTCACCGTCACCGCCGCCGGGCGCATCGGCTAGACCGACGAGTGTCACCTCTACCCCCGAGGGGGTGGTCGAGATGACACTCGTCGTGGTGACTAGGCCGGCGCCGGCACCGGCTCGCCCGCCGGCGCCGCGACGAAGTCGCGCTCGCGGATCAGGGCCAGCGAGGCCACTCCGGCGACGAAGGCCACGACGGCGCCGATCAGGAGGATCGAGTTCAGCCCGTCGATGAAGCCCTGGTTGGCGGCCTGGGCCACGAGCCGATGCGCGCTCGCCGGTGTCGAGGCGATCGCCTGGGCCACGGCGCCGTCGGCCACCGCGTCGCCGAGCGCGCTCGCACGCCCGCCGAGCGGCGTGCCGGCCAGCGCGCCGGCGACCGTGTCGGAGACCTTCGAGGCGAAGATCGACCCGAGCGCCGCGATGCCGGTGGCGATGCCCACCTGCCGGAACGTCGAGTTGACCCCGGAGGCCATCCCGGCCCGCGCGGGCTCGACGACGGCCACGGCCGTTGACGCGAGCGGCACGTTGATCAGCCCGGTCCCGATGCCGGCGACCACGAAGCCCGGGATCAGGTGCGTCCACCCGCTGTCCGGCGTGATGCCGCGCATCAGCAGCAGGCCGGCGCCCACCAGAGCGAAGCCGGGGCCGATGAGCAGCCGCGCCGGCACCCGTCCGGTGGCGCGGCCGGCGATCCCGGCGCAGAAGAAGATCACGCCGCTGAAGACCAGGAAGCGCACGCCCGCCTCGACCGCCGAGTAGCCGAGGACGTTCTGCACGTAGAGGACGAGGTAGGTCAGCAGCGAGAAGATCGACGCCGAGACGGCGAAGGCGGCGACGAGACCGCCGACGAAGGCCGGCTTGCGCAGCAGGCCGAGGTCGAACATCGGCTCGCGCTGGACACGCTCGGCCACCACGAAGGCCGCGAGCAGGACGGCGGCGGCGATCAGTGACCCGGCCACGTTGGTCGCGCCCCAGCCGTCGGCGTGGGAGCGGATGAGGCCGTAGACGAGCCCGGCCAGGCCGAGCGAGAACGTCGCGAAGCCGATCCAGTCCAGGCGGCGAGGATGCGGGTCGCGCGACTCGACCACCCGCGTGAGCGTGATCGCCAGCGCCACGACGCCGATCGGGATGTTGACGAAGAAGATCCAGCGCCACGAGATCCCGCTGGTGAGGACGCCGCCGAGGACCGGGCCGACCGCCACGGCGACGCCGGTCACCGCGCCGAACACACCGAAGGCGACACCGCGGTCGCGGCCGCTGTAGGCGCCCGAGAGCAGCGCCAGCGCGGTCGCGAACATCAGCGCGCCGCCGATGCCCTGGCCCGCCCGGGCGAGGGCGAGGAAGGTGGGATCACCGGCGAGCCCGCACAGCAGCGAGCCGGCGGTGAAGACGACGATGCCGATCGCGAACAGCAACCGGCGGCCGAAGCGATCGGCGAGCGAGCCGGCTGTGAGCAGCAGGGCGGCGAGGGAGAGCGCGTACGCATCGAGCACCCACTGGAGGTCGGCGAGCGAGGCGCGGAGCGCCCGCTCGATGTCGGGCAGCGCCACGTTCACGATCGTGATGTCGACGAGGAGCATGAACACGCCGACGGCGACGGCGATCAGGGTCCACCACTTCTGGTTCATGAGGGCTCCTGGGGAGGGGAGGGAAGTATGCTCATCACCATATCGTCCTATCGACTAATCGTCAACATACCTAACGATTAGCCGCCGCGGGTAGCATCCCGGCCTCGCTCGACGCCATGCCCGACCAGTCCTCCACCGCGGCGCCGGCGCTCCCGCCGGCGCTCGCCGACGTCACCGGCTATCTGCTGCGCCGCGCCTACCTGCGCGTGCTCGAGATCGTCGGCGACACCCTGGCCGGGCAGCAGCCCGCCCGCCACGTCGCCATCCTCATGGCGCTCGACACGGCGGCCGCCCCGGTCTCGCAGCGCTGGCTGGCGGAGAGCCTGGGCCTGAACCGCACCGTCATGGGGCGGCTGGTGGACGATCTCGAGCGCGACGGCCTCGTCGAGCGCGAGCGCAGCGCCACCGACCGGCGGGCCTACGCGCTGCGGCCCACCGCCCGTGGGCTCGAGGCGGTCGCGCGCTCCACGCCGGAGCTCGACCGCACCGACGCCCAGCTGACCACGCACCTCACCGCCGCGGAGCGCACCCGGCTCAACGAGCTCCTGCGCGAGCTGCTCGCCGCCGACCCCGACCGCCGGCTGCCCGAGGTCCTCGCCGACCGCAGCGGCTTCCTGGTCACGCAGGCGCACCTGCTGATGCGCTCCCGCGCCGACGGCGCGCTGGCGCCGCTGGGGATCGAGGTGCGTCACTTCGGCGCGCTGGCCGTCACCTCGGCGGTCGGCCCCTGCTCCCAGCAGCAGGTGGCCAGGGCCCTCGGCGTGACGCCGCCCGTGGTCGTGCCGATCGTCGACGAGCTCGAGGCGCTCGAGCTCGTGCGGCGCGAGCGCAACCCGGCGGACCGGCGCTCCTACGCCCTGCGGCTCACGCCCAAGGGCGAGCGCACGCTGGCCGCGGCCCGCGAGCGCCTCGAGCGGCTCCCGGCCGGCGTGTTCAACGAGCGTCAGGCCGCCGGCGGTCCCGAGCTCCGGGCGCTCCTGCGGCGGTTGCTAGGCCACGAACAGCCCGCGCGCTGACCACAGCGTGCGCAGCGAGCCGCGCGGGCGCAGCCGACCTGTCGCCATCGCGAGCTTCGGGTCGAGCCGGCCGCCGACGACGTCCACGAAGTCCTCGTAGCGCGCCTTGAACGTGATGTCGGGCGTCGCCGCGCGCCCGGCGGTCACGGCCGTCGAGCCGTTGTCGAGGCGCAGGTGCCACGGGTCCGCGTCGGGGAAGTCCCACTGCACGGTCAGCGGCCCGGCCGGCGCGGTGCGGAAGTCGACGCCGCGGCGGACGGTGTCGAACAGCAGCGCCATCGTGTCGGGATCGCGTGCGGGCGGCCCGTTCTTCTCGCCCAGGATCCCGGCCTGCAACAGCGCCATCCCGCGCAGCGCGCGCTCGCGCGGCGGCAGGTCGATCGGGTAGAGCAGCGGCCCGGGGAGGTCCTCCACCGGCAGGCCGGCGGCGCGCAGCTTGGCCTCGAAGGAGCGCGCGCCCTCCTCGTAGATCTCCTCGAGCGTGAAGCCGAAGCACTCCGAGTAGCGGCGGTCCCAGCCGGGCGGGGCGAACACGCCGACGGTGTGGGGGAGGACGTCGCGCAGCAGGTCGGCGACGGCCTCCGGCACCTCCGGGTCCTCGGAGGCGAGGTCGCGCAGCAGCTTGACCCCGAAGCCGATGTGGCGCTGCTCGTCGAGCGAGACGTTGCGCATCCCGGCGCGGAAGGCCGGCAGCACGTCCTGCTCGGTCAGGTAGGCCTCGATGAAGTGCTGGCCCGGCTGGGCCAGCGTCGCCTCGACGATCACGTGGTACATCGCGACGGCCTGGGCGAGCTTGGTGCGCGAGCGGTCGCGGCGCAGCTCGGCGGTCACGAGGTCGAGGTGCTCGAAGGTCTTGACGAACCCGTAGGTCAGCTCGCCGCGGGTCGCGTCGAGGGCCGTGGAGATCGTCCCGTCGCCGTAGCCCGCCACCTCGTGCATGAAGCGCTTGAAGAAGACGGCGTGGCGCGCCTCGTCGGCCTGCTGGGTGGCGAGGAAGTACTTCTGCTCCTCGCGCGGTGCGGCGTCGATGAACGGCGAGAGGTTGTCGGTGACGGAGTCCTCGCCGTGGAAGAACAGCGCGTAGTTCCACAGCGCGGCCCGGCGCTGGATGTCGGAGAACCTGCCGTGCCAGTCCTCGCGGTCCTGCGCGAAGTCGTACTCCATCGCGCGCCAGTTGCCCTTCTCCCAGCGCGTGTAGAGGTCCTGGTAGGAGATCTGATCGGCGGCGGCGGGCATGCCGGGACCGTAGCGAACGGAGCGCGCGTCGGACCTCGGACACGGGGCTTGGAAGTAGACTTACTTTGGGTAAGTTGAAGGCATGCGAATCCTCCCCTGACCGCGATCCTCCTCGCCCTCGGCGCCGCCCCGGCGGCGGCGGCAGCCCCGGCCGGCGTGCCCATCGGCGCGGTGAAGGCAAACCAGGCCCGCTTCGGCGGCGGCCGCGGCTTCGGCCGCGGCACGTTCCGCAGCCGCCCGGGCATCGCGCCGTCCCGGCGCTACCGCCGGAGCCCCTACCGCACCCGGCCGCACTTCGGCCGCAGGCTGTTCCGCGGCGTGCTGCAGGCGCTGGGCATCGCCTACCTCGCCCACCTGCTGTTCGGCCTCGGCGCCGGCGGCGGCAGTCCGTTCGGGCTCCTGCTCGTCCTCGGCCTGATCCTGTGGATGGCGACACGCCGCCGCCGGCGGCGCATCGCGTACACCCGCTGGTGACGTAGCCTGCGCGGCCTGCTCGCCGCCTTCAGCCCGCGCCAGCGCATCGCCCTCGCCGTCGTGGCCCTCGCCACGGCGGCCGGCGGCGCGATGCACTACGCCGGCGTCGACGGCCTGATCGTCTTCCCCGTCGTGACGATCGCGCTCGGGGGCCTGGCGTGGCTGGTGGCGCTCGGCACCGAGGGGCTCGGCGCGCACCTCGGGCCGGGCATGACGGGCGTCCTGCAGTCCACGCTCGGCAACCTCCCCGAGCTCTTCGTGGTCGTCTTCGCCCTCCGCGCGGGCGAGGTCGTGGTCGCCCAGACCTCGATCATCGGCAGCCTGTTCGCCAACGCCCTGCTCGTCCTCGGCGTCGTGATCATCGTGGGCGCGCGCGTGAGCGAGGGCGGCATCATGCGCTTCCACACGCGGCTGCCCAACGACACGGCCACGCTCATGCTGCTGGCCGTCTTCATCATCGTGCTGCTGGGGCTGTCGGTGACGACTGCGGATCGGGCCTCGAGCCACAAGGTCGCGATCTCGGCGGCGGGCGCCGTCGTGCTGCTGGGCGTCTACGTCACCTGGCTGTGGTCCTACCTGCGCGAAGACATCGAGCGGCCCGACACGGGCGAGTCAGAGCACGCGCTCGACCTGTCCCTCAGGGGCGCGCTCGTCATCCTCGGCCTCGCCGGCGCGGGCGCCGCGTTCGTCTCGGACTGGTTCATCGCCTCGCTGAACCCGGCGATCGACGCGCTCCATCTCTCCAAGGCGTTCGCGGGCCTGGTCATCGTGGCGATCGCCGGCAACGCGGTCGAGAACGTGGCCGGGATCACACTGGCGAGGAAGGGCAAGATGGACGACGCCATCTCGATCGTGAAGAACTCGGTCGCGCAGATCGCGGCGTTCCTCTTCCCCGTCCTCGTGCTGATCTCGCTGCTCTTCACCGCGCACCTGACGTTCGTCCTCGCGCCGGTCTACATCGGCGCGCTGCTGATCACCGCGATCGCGGTCTGGCAGGTCTCGGGCGACGGCGAGGCGACGGTGCCGGAGGGCGCGGCGCTGATCGGCATCTACCTGATGCTGGCGTTCCTGACGTTCTACGAGTAGCTAGACGGGCCAGCGGTGGACCGGCTCGTTGGCGTGCATGAGGTCGCGATAGCGCACGGTCATCTCGCGCAGCGCCTGCTCGCGGTCCATGCTTCCTTCGTCGTAGAGCCGGTGGAACGTCTCGGACTGCCAGGTCGCGCCGTTGCGCTGGGTGAGGCAGCGCTGCTCGATGATCCCCAGCAGGCGCTCGCGGTCCGCCGCGTCGACCTCCCAGCGCTCGAGGCCCTCGTGGGCGAGCGGCAGCAGGCGCCGCAGCACGAGCTCCGAGGCCGGCACCTCGCCGAGCCCGGGCCAGAACACGCGCGCGTCGATTCCGTCGCGGGCGCCGGCGTGGAAGTTCTCCTCGGCCGCCGAGAACGACATCCGGGACCAGATCGGGCGCTCCTCCTCGATCAGCATGCGGACGAGCCCGTAGTAGAAGGCGGCGTTGGCGAGCGTGTCGACGACGGTCGGACCGGCGGGCAGGACGCGGTTCTCGACGCGCAGGTGGGGCCTGCCGCGCACGACGTCGTAGACGGGCCGGTTCCAGCGGTAGACGGTCCCGTTGTGCAGGCGCAGCTCGCCGAGTTTGGGGACGCCGCCGCGATCGAGCACCTCCACCGGGTCCTCCGGCTCGCACACCGGCAGCAGCGCCGGGAAGTAGGTGACGTTCTCCTCGAAGAGGTCGAAGATCGAGGTGATCCAGCGCTCGCCGAACCACACGCGCGGGCGCACGCCCTGCGCCTTGAGCTCCTCCGGCCGCGTGTCGGTGGCCTGCTCGAAGAGCGCGATCCGCGTCTCCCGCCACAGCTCGCGGCCGAAGAAGAACGGCGAGTTGGCGCCGATCGCGAGTTGCACCCCGGCGATCGCCTGCGCGGCGTTCCAGAGCGTGTGGAAGCGGTCGGGCTCGACCTGCTGGTGCAGTTGCACGCTCGTGCAGGCCGCCTCCGGGGCGATCGTGTCGGCGAACGTCGACAGCCGCTCGGGCCCGCTGATCGAGATCCGCAGATCCTCTCCGCGAGCGGCGAAGATCTGCTCGTTGAGCAGCTTGTAGCGCGGGTTCGCGCTGAAGCTGTCGGCGTTGAGATGGTCCTCGGAGATCGTCGGCAGGATGCCCACGAGCATCATGTGGCCGCCCACGCCGCGGGCCTTGTCCTCGGCCGCGTTGAGGCTGTCGCGGACCTGCTGCTCGAGCTCCGAGAACACCGGCCCGGCGAGCAGCCGCGGCGGGATGTTGATCTCGACGTTGAACTGCGCGAGCTCGGTCGTGAAGTCGGGGTCGGCGATCGCCTCGAGCACGTCGGCGTTGAGCAGCGCCGGGTCGCCCGCCTCGTCGGTCAGGTTGAGCTCGATCTCGAGCCCCATCGAGCGCCGCTCGGGATCGAAGCGCGACTCCGCGAGCATGCGCGCGAAGACGTCGAGGCACGCGCGCACCTTCTCGCGGTAGCGCTGGCGGTCCTCGCGGCTGAAGACCGTGGCGGTGACGTCTTCACCCATGGCTCGCTCCGGAGGTCTACCCGGTCTCGAGCTTGGGCGAGCGCCAGTCGGCCCGCAGCCGGCGCTCGAGCTCGTCGGGCAGCGCGTCGATCGCGATCCGCTCCTGGGCGAGCGTGTCGCGATCGCGCACGGTGACGGTCCGATCCGCGAGCGTCTGGTGGTCGACGGTGACGCCGTAGGGCGTGCCGATCTCGTCCTGGCGCCGGTAGCGCTTGCCGATCGAGCCGCCCTCGTCGTACTCGCTCTGCAGGCCGGCGCGCTTGAGCGTCGCGTGGATCTCGCGCGCGACCTCGGGCTGGCCGTCCCTGCGCACGAGCGGCAGCACGGCGACCTTCACGGGCGCGAGCGCGGGGTGCAGCTTGAGCACCGTGCGCGGCTCGCCGCCGAGCTCGTCCTCGTCGTAGGCGTCGCACAGGAAGGCGAGCACGGAGCGCCCGACGCCGGCGGCGGGCTCGATCACGTGCGGCACGTAGCGCTCGCCCGTCTGCCCGTCGAAGTACTCGAGCTTCTGGCCCGAGACGCGCGCGTGCTGGGTGAGGTCGAAGTCGCCGCGGTTGGCGATCCCCTCGAGCTCGGACCAGCCGATCGGATAGAGGTACTCGACGTCGCTGGTGGCCGAGGAGTAGTGGGAGAGCTCGTCCTCGTCGTGCGGGCGCAGCATCAGGTGATCGGGGCGGATGCCGAGGTCGGTGTACCAGTCCATGCGCGCCTTCAGCCAGTGCTCGTGCCACTGCGCCGCCTCGTCGGGGGGCACGAAGAACTCCATCTCCATCTGCTCGAACTCGAGCGTGCGGAAGATGAAGTTGCCGGGAGTGATCTCGTTGCGGAAGGACTTGCCGACCTGCGCGATCCCGAACGGGGGCTTGCGGCGCGCGAACTGCAGCACGTTCTTGAAGTTGAGGAAGATGCCCTGGGCGGTCTCCGGGCGCAGGTAGACGATCGAGCCCGCGTCCTTCACCGGGCCGATCGAGGTCTCGAACATGAGGTTGAACTCGCGCGCCTCGGTGAGATCGCACTCCGGCGTCTCTCCGGCCAGCTTGGACGGCTTGCGGCCGCACGGCGCCTCGGCGAGATGGTCCGCGCGGAAGCGCTGCTTGCAGGTGCGGCAGTCGATCAGCGGATCGGTGAAGCCGGCGAGGTGGCCCGAGGCCTCCCACGTGCGCGGGTGCTGGATGATCGCCGAGTCGAGCGCGACGATGTCGTCGCGCTCCTGGATCATCGCCTTCCACCACGCGCCGACGACGTTGTTCTTGAGCAGCACGCCGTAGTGCCCGTAGTCGTACGTGTTGGCGATCCCGCCGTAGATTTCCGAGGCGGCGAAGATGAAGCCGCGGCGCTTGCACAGCGCCACGATCTTGTCCATGGTGACGACGTCGACGGGCACGAGGCCCGTCACTCTAGGCGCTGTAGTGCCGCGCGATGGCGTCGCGGTAGGCCGGGTCCTTGCCCGTGCCGGCCTCGAAGTCCGGCGCGCCCTTGATCTCGTCCTTGGTTCGATCGACCTTCAGCGACTCGTTGTCGACGTCGATCGCCGTCACGAGCCCGGCCGGGACGAGCACGGTGCTGCCGACCAGCGGCAGCCCGGTGTCGACGAGCAGATAGGCGCCGTCGATGTCGGCGATGACGTCCTTGACCTTCCCGACGCTGCCGTCGACGCCCTCGACGGTCATGCCGGTCAGGTCGGCGCGATCGGCCCCGACGTCGTCGCGGAAGCTCCAGAGGTCGGTCATGGTTCGCCCCTACCCGGGATCGGGCCGCTCATATACTCAATCCCGGCATGCCGATCTACGAGTACCGGTGCGAGAACGGGCATCTCTTCGAGGTGATGCAGAAGATCTCGGACGATCCGGTCACGGAGTGCGAGACCTGCGGGGCGTCGATCACGCGGGTCTTCCACCCGATCGCGGTCCACTTCAAGGGCTCGGGCTTCTACAACACCGATTACGGCACCGCCAAGCGCAAGCGCGAGATGGACAAGTCGGCGTCCGATGGCGCCAACAAGCACGACGCCAAGCAGGCGGAGAAGAAGTCGGAGACCAAGTCCTCGGACTCCAAGCCCGCCTCGTCGCCGTCGAAGTCCTCGTCTGACTCATAAGCGCCGCTGATAGCTGGGGTCGGGAACCGTCATTGGTGCTTGGGGCGGGGCGCTGCGACACTGCCTCGATGGCCCCTCGACACGCCGGATTGCTCGCCGCCCTCGCGGCCGTGTGGGGCGGCTCCTATCTCCTGATCAAGTACGCGCTCGAGGGCTTCGAGCCGGCGCTGATCGTGTGGCTGCGCTGCGTGCTCGCCGCGGTCGTGCTCTACGCCGTGATGCGCCTCCGCGGCGGAGGGGCCGAGGCGCGCGCCGCAGGCGCCGAGCTGCGCGCGCGGCCGTGGCGCGCGATCCTCCTCGGCGCGCTGGCGATCGCGCTGCCGTTCAACCTCATCACCTTCGGCGAGCTCGAGGTGCCCTCGGGCCTGACCGCGGTGCTGATCGCGCCGGCCTCGCTGTTCGTGGCCGCCTTCGCCCCGTTCGTCGACGTGTCCGAGAAGGTCCGCAGTTCCGCGCTCGGCGGCATGTTCATGGGGCTCGCCGGGGTCGCGCTGCTCGTCGGGGTCGAGTCCGTGCACTCGCTCGGCCAGTTCCTCGGCTCGCTCGCCATGATCGGCGCGGCGGCGTGCTACGCGCTCTCGAGCTTCGTGGTCAAGCGCTACAAGGGCCTGACGTCGGTGACGACCTCGTTCATCTCGATCGCGGTCGCCTCCGTGCTCACGTTGCCCGGCGCGATCGCCACGGCGCCCTCCGAGGCCCCCGGGCTGCGCGCGCTGCTCGCGATCGCGGCGCTGGGCGTGGTCGGGACCGCGCTGGCGTTCGTGATCTTCTACATCCTGATCGCCGAGACGGGCGCCGGGCGGGCGTCGCTCGTGGCCTACCTCGCTCCCGGGATCGCCCTCTTCTACGGCGCGGTGCTGCTCGACGAGCCGATCACCGCCGCCTCGATCGGCGGGCTGGCGCTGATCCTCGGCGGCGTCGCGCTCGCGTCGCGCAAGCCACGTCCCGACACGCCTGCGATCCGCCCGCCGGTCCCGCGGCGCACCGCGGCGGCCGAGCGCTCCGGCTAGGAATCGCCCGTCATCCGCTGCACCGCCGCGTCGATGCCGGCGCCGGCCTGCTCGACCGGCTCGACGTAGAGGCGGGCCCAGGCGATCAGGTCGTCACGGATCCCCATCACGATCACGCCCGCCATGTCGAGCCGCTCGCCGCCGGCCTGCGTGCCCTGCCAGTGCCACTCGCCCCACAGCGTGTCCCCGTCGGCGCAGCTGCGGACGAGCTCGGAGCGGAAGTCGGGCACGCTCGCGAAGATCGCCGACCAGTTCTCGCGCGCCTGCTCGCGCCCGCTGAAGGCACGGTCGGGGTGGGCCGGCTGGACGCTGTCGTAGTCGGGCGCGAACAGCGCGACGAATGCCTCGATGTCGCGCGCGTTGAACGCGGCATTCAGTCGCTCGACGACTGACATGCTCGGGAGCCTAGCCCTTCAGGAACCGCTGTACCTCCCGCTGCTTGACGGCGTCGGGGACGCGCAGGCCGTTGCCGCTGGGCGCGCCCTTGAGCACGCGCGTGGCGGGTGAGCCGCCGGTCGCGATCGCGCCGAAGAGGCCGAGCAGATCCGGGCCCGCCATGTCCGAGCGGACCGCCTTCGGGGCCTGCCAGGAGACGAGCGGGAGGCGCACGAAGGTGGCGGGGCTCAACAGCCGCGACTTGACGGCTGCGAGGATCTTCTGCTGCCGGCGCGCGCGAGAGAGGTCGTTCTCCGCCTTGTTGCACTCGTTCTTGCGGGTCCGGGCGAGCGCGAGCGCCTGCTTGCCGTCGAGGTGGTTCTTGCCCGGCCGGAGGCGCAGCGTGTAGCCGCCGTTGCGGGAGCCGCCGTTGATGCGCGAGATCACGCAGCCGCCCGTGTAGTTGACGCCGCCGAGCGAGTCGATGAAGGCGGGGAAGTTCTCGAAGTTGACCTCGATCAGGTGGTTGACGTCGATGCCGAGGTACTGCTCGACCGTCTTGACCGCGAGCGCCGGCCCGCCGTACGCGTAGGCGGCGTTGATCTTGTCGGTGCCGTGGCCCGGGATGTTCGCGAACGTGTCGCGGGGGATCGACAGCCGTGCCGAGTGCCCGCCGCCGACGCGCATCAGCAGGATCGTGTCCGAGCGGCTCGGGCCGCCGACGTTGGCGCCCGGCTCCTTCGTGCCCTTGACGCGCGCGTCGGAGCCGAGCACGAGGATCGTGTTGGCCGAGGTGAGCGGGAAGCCCGAGCCCTTGAGGGTCGTCCCGACCGCGTCGTTGACCTTCTGGCGCTGGACCTGGGCCGAGATGAGGAACAGCAGCAGCGAGATCAGCAGCCAGCCGACCGCGGCCAGCGCAATGTAGCCGAGCACGCGCCAGAACGTGAAGCGCTGGGCGAGCTTGCGGCGCCCGCCGCCGTCGTCGGGCCGGGGATGGCCGCCCCGCAGGTCGTCGAGCCGGTCGCGCAGGCTGTCGGAGCCCTTGCCGAACAGCTTCGGGCGCGAGCGGTAGCGGGTGTAGTTGGGCTTCTCTTCGTCCATGGCGAACGGGGTATCGTGGTCGAAGTGCCTGCCCGCTGCGTGATCGGCGTCGATCTGGGCGGGACGAAGCTCCTGGCCGGAGCCGTCGATCCTGAACGGCTCACCGTTCACCATCGAGCGCGCCGAGAGGCCTTCGGGCTCAACCAGTCCGCCCTGATCGAGGCGGTCGTCGAAGCCGTGCAAGAGGCTAGCGATGCCGTGGGCGGCGCCGTCGACGCGGTCGGTTTCGGGATCCCGTGCACGTTCGACCGCCGCACCGGGATCGCCGTCCAGGCCGTCAACCTGCCGATCGCCGACCTGCATTTCGCCGACCTGATGTCCGAGCGCCTCGGCCTGACGGTGGAGGTCGACAACGACGCCAACTGCGCGGTCTGGGCCGAGACGCGCGCGGGGGCGGCCCGCGGCGCGACCGACGTGGTGATGCTGACGATCGGGACGGGGATCGGCGGCGGGCTCGTCCTGGGCGGGCGCCTGTATCGCGGCTGGGTCGGCGCGGCCGCGGAGCTCGGTCACATGGTCGTGGACATGGACGGGCCGCCGTGCCAGGGCAACTGCCCCAACTGGGGCTGTCTCGAGGCGGTCGCCTCCGGCTCGGCGCTCGTGCGTGAGGCCGCGCTGCGCGTAGCGCGCGAGCCCGACACGCCGCTCGGGCTCGCGCTCGAGGACGGCCGCCCGCTGACGGGGCCGCTCGTGACCGAGCTCGCCTTCGACGGCGACCCCGTCGCGGCCGAGTCGATCCGCGTCATCGGCGAGCGCCTCGGGGTCGGCATCGCGAACCTCGTGAACATCTTCAATCCCGAGGTCGTGGTGATCGGCGGCGGCGTGATCGCGGCGGGCGAGCTGCTGCTCGGGCCGGCGCGCGCGGTGCTCAAGCGGCGCGCGCTCGAGCCCGGCCGCGACCTCGTCCGCGTGGCCGCGACGACGTTCGGCGCGGAGTCGGGCATGATCGGCGCGGCGCTGCTGGCGGCCGACCCGGGGGCGGCGGAGTGAGCGGGTCGGGGCGCCTCGTCGTGTGCCCGACCCCGATCGGGAACCTCGAGGACGTGACGCTGCGCGTGCTCGCCGCGCTGCGCGAGGCGGACCTCGTCGCGTGCGAGGACACGCGCCGCACGCGCGTGCTGCTCGAGCGCTACGGCGTGCAGGCGACGCTGCTCTCCTACCACGAGCACAACGAGCGCGAGCGCACGCCCGAGCTGGTGGCGCGGATGCTCGACAGCGCGGTCGTGGCGCTGGTCTCCGACGCGGGCATGCCGCTGGTGAGCGATCCGGGCTACGTGCTCGTGGCGGGTTGCATCGCGGCGGGTCTCGAGGTCGAGGTGCTGCCTGGTCCGTCCGCCGCGATCGCCGCGCTCGTGGCGAGCGGCCTGCCGGCTGACCGCTGGCGCTTCGCCGGCTTCCTGCCGCGCAAGCGCGGGGCGCTCGAGGCGCTGCTCGCCGCGCCCGAGACCGTGGTCGCGTTCGAGTCGCCGCGGCGGGTCGGCGCCTCGCTCGCGGTGCTCGCCGAGCTTGACCCGGCGCGTCCCGCCGCGGTCTGCCGGGAGCTGACGAAGCTGCACGAGGAGGTCGTCCGCGGCAACGCCGCGACGCTCGCCGAGCGCTACGCGAGCACGCCGCCGCGCGGCGAGGTCGTGCTCGTCATCGGCGCCGCGCCGGCGCGCAAGGGCGCCGACCCCGCCGCGGTCGAGG
This sequence comes from Solirubrobacterales bacterium, assembly GCA_038327685.1. Taxonomy (GTDB): domain Bacteria; phylum Actinomycetota; class Thermoleophilia; order Solirubrobacterales; family Solirubrobacteraceae; genus DASQFQ01. The sequence goes on along the minus strand of JBBQLH010000005.1, from coordinate 48,503 downwards.
CCCTGCGGCGACTCGTCGAGGCGGGCGCCCGCGCGCGTCCGGCGGCAGGCGTGGTCGCGGAGCTCACCGGCAGCGCCGCCAACGATCTCTACCGCGCGGTGACGGAAGGCGCACAAAAGCGCAACGATTGACGCCGCGGCGGCCTCCAGGCCCGCGGCGGGGCATAGCGTCGAGTCGTGCGCTTTCTCCTCACCCTCGCGCTGCTCGCGTGGCTCCCCGCGGCCGCCGCTCAAGCGGCGTGGACGCCGCCGGTGCCGGGTCCGCCCTCCCGGCTGTTCGACGTGGGGCCCGACCCGTTCGCACGCGGGCAGCATCGCGGCGTCGACCTCGACGCGGCTGCGGGCGAGCCGGTCCGGTCCGCCTGCACCGGCCGCGTGGTGTTCGCGGGGCCGGTAGCGGGAGACGGAACGGTCAGCGTCCGCTGCGGGCCGTGGCGCGTGACCTACGCCCCGCTCGAGCGGATCGCCGTTCGAGCGCGCGCCCGCGTGGGTCCGGGGAGGCGTCTCGGTCGCGTCAGCGCCGATGCGGGGCGCCCGCCGGGTGACTCCGGCCGTGCGGCGGGTCACGCCGGTCTCCATCTCGGCGTCCGCCGGGCCTCGGAGCGGTTCGGATATGTCGACCCGCTGCGCTTCCTCGCCGGCCCGCGCCGTGCGCCGCCGCCTCTGCTCCCGGCCCGCCTGCCCCGCCCCGCTCCGCGGCCGCACCCGGCCGCGCGTCCCTCCCGGCCGCCGCCCGGCCTCGCGCCGTGGCCCGTCTGGCTCGGACTCGCGCTGCTGATGACGGGACTCGCCGGGGCCGGTACGTTGCGATCTCCGTTCCGCCGACAGGAGGGTGCACCGTGCCGCGCGTCGTCCACTTCGAGTTCCTCTCCGCCGACCCCGAGCAGTCCGTGAAGTTCTTCGAGGACGTGTTCGGCTGGAAGAACCAATCGTGGGAGGGTCAGACCTACTGGCTCGTCGACACCGGCCACGCCGAGCTCGGCATCAACGGCGGGATCATGCGCGCGAGCGACTTCCCGCACACCCAGAACGCGGTCTGCACGCTCGACGTCGAGGACATCGGAGCGGCGCTCGCGGAGGTCGAGGCGGCGGGCGGCAAGGTGATCGCGCCGGAGCGCCAGGTCGGCGAGGCGGGCTGGGCGGCCTACGCCGCCGACCCGCAGGGCCTCGTGTTCGGGCTCTGGAAGTCCGCCTGAGGCAGCGGCGAGCGCCGGCGGTCGAGGACGGTGACGGCCGCCGCGGTCATGGTGAGCGCGGCGCCGGCGGCGAGCAGGTGCGCGGCCCGGCGCCGCTCGCGGCTCCGGCCAGCGCCGTCCCGGCCGAGGCCATCGCGACCTTCACTCCGGCCAGCGAGACGAACACCTGTGCGCGCGCCGGCGCCGGGGAGTAGCGCGAGCGGGCGGCGAGCGTCGCGGTGAAGAACGGCGCGTTGCTCGCACCGGCGAGGGCGAACGCGGCGAGCGCCAGCGCGTAGCTCGGGGCGAGGGCGCAGACGCCGAGTGCCACTCCCATGACCGCGACCCAGCGGGTGGTGAGGCGCTCCGGCTCACCGCGGAGCGGGAACGCGGTCACCAGCCCTGAGCCGGCGAGGTTGCCGAGCCCGAACGCGGCGACGAGCGAGGCGCCCGCGCCGGCCCGCGAGGACAGCGTCGGGGCGAGCAGGACCGCCATCACCGAGAGCGCGCCGAAGCTCGCGGCCGTGAGCATCGTGGCCACGCCGACGCGCCGCAACGGGCCGCGCACGACGAGCAGGCGCAGCGCCTCGCGCACGGTCGGCGCGTCCTCCGCGGAGGCGGACGACGACGTGGTGCGCGGGAGCGTGAGCGTCACGCCGCCGCCGCGACGGTCGCGGCCGCCAGGGTGAGCATCGCGGCGAGCGCGGTGGTCGCGGACGACAGGACCGCGACGAGCGCAGGGCCGAGCGTGCCGGCCAGTCCGTAGGTGACCGCGTCCCAGCCCTCGGCGCGGCCCTGGGGCCGGTCGGTGCCGCCGTTCCGGCCGCTCGCCGTGACGATCCCCGCCAGGCGGCTGCTGAGACCGCCGGTCAGCAGCGGCCCACACGCCCCGGCGGCCGCCACCGCGACGAGGACGACCGCGAGCGGGAAGCGACCCAGCCCCAGCGAGGCCGCCCCCAGGGCGATCCCGTAGGCCGCGAACGCCGCGGCCAGCACGCGCCGGCTGTCGCGCGCCCGGTCCAGGCGCCGCGCCACCCACGGGCCCAGCAGGTGCGGCGCCGTCAGCGCGGCGGCCAGGAGCCCGCCGGCCCTGGCGCCGTGGTGGAGCCCGGCGGCCGGGCTGACCGCGAGCAGCACGAGCCCCACGGCGGCTCCGCCGTCCGCGCCGCGCGCGAGCATCGCAGCCAAGAGGTACCGCCCGAGTGCTCCTGCTCCCCGCTGCGGGTACCGCCCGAGTGCTCCTGCTCCCCCGCTGCGGGTAAGCGTCCAACACTGGTTAGACGCTTACCCGACCCGGGCGGGCTCAATCCACCTCGGCCACCTGCTGCGCGCGGTGGCGGCGCATGTTGGTGCGATTCGCGCACGTTCGCGAGCAGTAGCGCCGCGCGCCGTTGCGGGAGACGTCGACGACGGCGCACAGGCAGTCGTCCGCCGCGCACATGTGGAGCCGCTCGATCCCGTAGGCGATCGCCAGCTCGGCGAGCCCGCGCGCCGCCCGCGCTCCGAACCACTCCGCCGTCCGTGCCGATGCGACCGGCCCGAGCGCCCACTCCCCACGCGCGCCCGCGGCCATCTGCCAGCCTCCGGGACTGCGCGCCAGCAGGGGGTTGACCGCCTCGGTGAAGTCCTCCAGGGTCGTCGCCTCGAAGGCCTCCATCATCCTCGGCCGCAGCTCGCGCATCGGGCCCACGTCGCGGTCAGCGACCGCCGGCGCGGGCTCCGGACACGCCGCGAGCAGGCCCGTGAGCTCGTCGAGGCCGACGAGCTTCTCGGCCGGGTCGGTCGAGCGCGGGCGCGTGTTCACGAGCGTCGCCGCGAGCCCTGCCCACGCCGCGTGCTCGGGAGACAGGCGCAGCGCACTCATGGAGGCAGTTCTAGCGCTTGATCTTGAACCGCTTGACCATCGGCGTCGGATCGACGTTGCCGGCGCGGTCGCGCGCCCTGACCCGGAACACGTGCTTGCCGCGCTTGAGCTTCTTGTAGGTCTTCGGCGAGGTGCAGGGCTTGAACTTCTTCTTGCCGAGCTTGCAGAGGAACTTGGAGCCCGGCTCGCCGGAGGCGAACTTGAAGGTCGCCTTGCGCTTCGCCGGATTGATCTGCACCTTGCGAAGCAGCGTCCTGGGCGTCGCCGTCGGAGCCGATCGGGCCCCACTTGGCCCCATCGAAGAAGGCCACGCTGTCGGCGCGCGCCGCTCCGTTCGCGTCCTGGAAGGACTCTGCGGCGAAGACGTTCGAGCCACTGGTGGTCAACGCGTAGATGTACGTCGTCGTCGGGAACCATCCGTTCGCGCCGCCGGCGTACGACCCCACGGCGCTCCACGCCGACCCGTTCCAAGGCCACGTTGTCGGCGGCGCTGAGCGCGTAGACCGCTCCTCCTCCCCCTCGGGCGTGCGCACGTCGAAACGGCCCGACAGAACCAGCAGCCACTCCTCCTCCGGGTACTCGTAGTGGTACGGGCAGATGCTCTGCCCCGTCGGCAGCTCGTAGACCGAGGCGCCGAGTTGCGTCGCCCCGATCCTGGGGCCGAAGCGATCCGTGCCGGTGCGGTAGCCCTCCGGATCGCTGTCGTCGTACTCGGGCTCGGCGGCGGTCAGGTTGAAGCGTCTCATCGGGCGAGTATCTAACGTGGAGGCCGCGATGGCCTTCTACGTCACCACGCCGATCTACTACGTCAACGCGGCGCCGCACCTCGGCCACGCGTACACGACGATCGGCACCGACATCCTCGCCCGCCACATGCGCCAGCGCGGGGAGGAGGTGTTCTTCCTCACCGGCACCGACGAGCACGGCGAGCCGGTCGCCCAACAGGCCGAGCGCGAGGGCGTCTCGCCGAAGGAGCTCGCCGACCGCAACGCGCAGCGCTTCCAGGACCTGATGCCGCGCATCAACGTCTCCAACGACTTCTTCATCCGCACCTCCGACCCGCGCCACCACAAGCGCGTCCAGGAGGTCATGCAGCGCATCTATGACAACGGCCACGTCTACAAGGGCAACTACGAGGGCTGGTACTGCCCCCGCTGCGCCGACTTCAAGACCGACGCCGAGATCGGCCCGGAGAACACCTGTCCGATCCACCGCATCCCGCTCGACTGGGAGAGCGAGGAGAACTGGTTCTTCCGCCTCTCGACGTTCCAGGCGCAGCTCGAGCAGCTCTACGACGGCCAGTCGGACTTCGTGCTGCCCCGCGTCCGCTTCAACGAGGCGCGCTCGTTCATCGCGGGCGGCCTGCAGGACGTCTCGCTCAGCCGCGCGAAGCTCAACTGGGGCGTGCCGGTCCCGTGGGATCCCGAGCACGTCTTCTATGTCTGGTTCGACGCGCTGCTCAACTACTACACCGCGCTCTCCTTCGCCCGCGACGGCGAGGACCTGACCGAGAAGTTCTGGCCCGCCGACTTCCACGTCATCGGCAAGGACATCCTGAAGTTCCACGCCGTGTTCTGGCCGGCGATGCTGCTCGCCGCCGACCTGCCGCTGCCCGAGCACCTGTTCATTCACGGCTTCCTGCTGATGAAGGACGCGTCGGGCGAGGAGCACAAGATGTCCAAGTCGCTCGGCAACGTGCTCGACCCGTTCGAGGTCATGGACCAGTTCGGCACCGACGCGCTCCGCTACTACTGCTTCCGGGAGGTCTCCTTCGGGCTCGACGGCTCCGTCTCGACGACGACGTTCGGCGAGCGCTACACGGCCGAGCTCGCCAACGAGTACGGCAACCTCGCCTCGCGCACGCTCAACATGATCGGCCGCTACTGCGACGGCACCGTGCCCACGGTCGGCGTCGACGCGGAGCTGCGACCGGACTTCGAAAGGCTCGCCGACGAGGTCGCCGGCCTGCTCGACCGCGCGGAGATCACGCAGGCGCTCGACCGCATCTGGCAACGCGTGCGGCGGCTCAACCGCTACGTCGAGGAGAGCGCGCCGTGGAAGCTGGCGAAGGACCCCGAGCAGGCGGACACGCTGGCCACCACGCTGCGCTCGCTCGCCGAGGGGCTGCGGGTGCTGACCGTGCTGCTCTCGGCCTACATGCCGGAGTCGACCGCGAAGCTGCTCACGGCGCTCGGGGACGAGCGGCTGGAGCTGAGCGCCGCCGTGTTCGGCGAGGGCCCGGGCGGCAGCGCGATCGGCGAGCTGCCGCAGCTGTTCCCGAAGCCCTAGTGGTGCATCCCGCAGATCCCCTCACCCTTGGATCGACCGCTGATCACCGCCTGGCGGCGTCCTCAGTCGGTCATGTGCCAGGGGCACATCTCCCTCCCTGCGTCCTTGCCAGCCGGCGCCAGCGGCCGCCCAAGTGCAAGCGAACCTACGGGATACACCACTGATGATCGACTCCCACACCCACCTCGACCACGGGCCGGCACCCGAGGACGAGCTCGTGGCGGCCGCGCGCGAGGCGGGCGTGAACCGCATCCTCACGATCGGAATGGACTCCGAGGGCTGCCGCTCGGCGCTCGCGGCGGCCGACCGCTACGAGGAGGTCTTCGCCGCCGTCGGCCGCCATCCCAACAGCGCGGAGGACTTCGACGACGCCGCCGCGGCCGAGCTGGCCGAGCTCGCGCAGCACCCGCGCTGCCTCGCGATCGGGGAGACGGGCCTGGACTACTACCGCGATCGCGCGCCGCGCGAGGACCAGGAGCGCGCGTTCCTCGCCCAGATCGAGGTCGCGCGCGAGGCGGCGAAGCCGCTCGTCATCCACACGCGCGCGGCCGATGACGACACGCTGGCCACGCTCGCCACCCGCGCGCAGGGCGTCGAGGTCGTCATGCACTGCTTCTCGATGCCGAGCCGCCTTGACGAGTGCCTCGAGCGCGGGTGGTGGATCTCCTTCGCGGGCAACGTCACCTACCCGAGCTCGACCGAGCTGGCCGACGCCGCCAGGCGCGTGCCGCTCGACCGCCTGCTGGTGGAGACCGACGCGCCCTACCTGACGCCGCAGCCGGAGCGCAAGCACCGCAACCAGAGCGCCTTCGTGGTCCACACCGCGCGCTTCATCGCCGAGCGGCGCGGCATCGAGTACGCCGAGCTCGAGCAGGCGGTCGAAGCGAACTCCGCGCGCCTGTTCGGCTGGTGAGCGAGCTCCCGGCGCAGCCGAGCCTGCGCCGCCTGAAGGCCTTCGGCATCCGCCCCATCCGGGAGCTGGGGCAGAACTTCCTGATCGACTCGAACCTGCTCGGCGTGATCGCGCGGGCGGCGGAGCTCGGGTCAGACGATGTCGTGCTCGAGGTCGGCGGCGGCCTCGGCGTGCTCTCCGAGTACCTCGCCGAGCGCGCCGCGCACGTCCACGTCGTCGAGGTCGACCGCCGGCTCGAGCCGGCGCTGCGCGACGCCACCGACCCGCACGCCAACGTGACGCTGCACTTCGCGGACGCGGTCAAGCTGGACCTCGCCGCGCTCGCGCCCGTACCGACCAAGGTGATAGCGAACCTACCCTATGGCGTCGCCGCGTCGGTGATCCTGCGCACGATCGAGCTCCTGCCGGCGGTCGACACGTGGGTCGCGATGGTCCAGCGCGAGGTCGGCGAGCGGTTCGCGGCGACGCCCGGCAGCGGCGCCTACGGCGTGCCGTCGGTGCTCGCTCAACTCGCCTGCGAGGTGCGCGTGCTGCGCCCCGTCTCGCGCAGCGTGTTCCACCCGGTGCCGAACGTCGACTCCGTGCTCGTGCGCCTGCGGCGCCGCGGCCCGGCGCCCGAGCCGGGGCTGCGCGCGCTCGTCCAGCAGGGCTTCGCACACCGGCGGAAGGCGCTGCCGGGCTCGCTCGCGCTGGCGGCCGGGGCGGAGCCGGAGGTGCGGGACCGTGCGCGCGCCGCGCTCGAGGCGCTCGGTCACTCGCCCGCCGCGCGCGCCGAGGAGCTCGCCCCGGAGAAGTGGCGCGCGCTGTACGAGCGGATGAGCGGATGAGCGTCCTGCGCGCCCGCGCGCCGGGCAAGGTCAACCTCTGCCTGTTCGTCGGCGAGCCGCGCGAGGACGGGCTGCACCCGCTCGTCTCGGTCGTGCAGGCGCTCTCGCTCGCCGACGAGCTGACGCTCGAGCCCGGCACCGGCGCGGACGAGGTCGTCTGCCCCGGCGTCGAGGGGCCGAACCTCGCCGAGCGCGCGCTCGCGCTCTACCGCGAGGCGACGGGCTGGAACGCGCCGCCCCAGCGCCTGACCATCGAGAAGCGGATCCCGGTCGCCGCCGGGATGGGCGGCGGCTCGGCGGACGCCGCAGCGACGTTGCGGCTCGCCGCCCACGCCGCCGGCCGCCCTGTCCCGCCCGAGCTCGCGCCCCGGCTCGGGGCCGACGTCGCGAGCCTCCTGCGCCCCGGCCGCGTGCTGATGACGGGTGCCGGCGAGCGTGTCGAGCCGCTCGGCCCGCCTCCCCCGCTCGGGGTGCTCGTGCTGCCGGTCGCGGCCGGGCTCTCGACCCCCGCGGTCTACCGCGAGGCCGACCGCCTCGCCCTCGTGCGCAGCCACACCGAGCTGGCGCAGCTCGACGCGCTCGTCCGGGTGGGCACGTGGGCGCCCGAGAACGACCTGCAGGACGCCGCGCGGTCGCTGTGCCCCGCGATCGACGCGGCGCTCGCCGCCGCGCGCGACGCGGGGGCCGACCAGGCCCTCGTCTCCGGTTCGGGCCCGACCGTCGTCGGGCTGTTCGGCGGCCTGGACGGCCCGGCGCGCGCCGCCGCGGCGGCACGGGCGTGCGGCTGGCCGCGGGCGGTGGCGGCGGAGCCGGTCGACGCGGCGTGGGCGGGCGTGCGCGGCTGATGCACCCGTTCCCGCTGGCGGGCGCCGTCGGGCTCGCGATCTTCCTCGTCCTCCGCCGCCACCGGCTCGGGCGCGCGGTGCTCGCGCTCGGCGTGCTCGTCGCTGCGGGTCTTGCGCTCTGGGGCCTGGGGATCGTGGCGCCGCCGAACCTCACGAAGCTGATCGAGGACGCCGGGCGCAGCCTCGGCAAGTGGACCTACCTGCTCGTCGGCGGGCTCGCCTTCCTCGAGACGGGCGCGTTCGTCGGGCTCGTCGCGCCGGGGGAGAGCGCGGTGCTGATCGGTGGCGTCGTGGCCGGACAGGGCCAGATCTCGATCGTGGCGCTGATCGCGCTGGTGTGGGCGTGCGCGGTCGCCGGCGACTGCACGAGCTACTTCCTCGGCCGCCGGCTCGGGCGCGGCTTCCTCGAGCGCCACGGGCCGAAGCTGAAGATCACCGAGGAGCGCCTGGACAAGGTGGACGGCTTCTTCGACCGGCACGGCGGCGCGACGATCCTGATCGGGCGCTTCATCGGCCTCGTGCGCGCGCTCGCGCCGTTCCTGGCCGGCGCGTCGCGGATGCAGCTGCGGCGCTTCCTGCCCTACGACATCCTCGGCGCGGGGCTCTGGTCCGCGCTGTTCTGCCTGCTCGGATACTTCTTCTGGCAGTCGCTGGGCACGGTCGAGAAGTACATCGGCCGCGGTGCGGCGGCCTTCACGGCGATCGTGGTGGTCGCGCTCGCGGGGATCTTCGCGGTGCGGCTGCGACGCGATCCCGAGCTGCGCGCGCGCGTGCAGCGGCGGCTCGATGCCAATCCGCTGTGGCGGCGCGTCCGCAGCCCGCTCGCGTTCGCCTGGCAACGCGTCAGCCCGGGGCGGCTCGGGCTCGAGGCCACGACGCTGCTGGCGCTCGCGAGCGTCGGCCTCTTCGCCTTCTTCTGGCTCGAGTCGCTGCTGGGCACGACCCAGCTCGCCTCGCTCGACGAGGACGCCTTCGCTCTCCTCGACCGGCTCTACACGCCCGTCGCGGGCGACGTCGTCCGCGTCTTCACGAACCTCGGCTCGTTCCCGGTGACCGCGGTCGCGGTGCTGCTCACCGCGGGCTGGGCGATCCGCACCCGGTATGGGAGGCGCGAGGGCATCGCGCTCGTCGGCGCGTACGCCGTCACCTGGGCGGTCGTGCCCATCGCCAAGGCCTCGACCGACCGGCCGCGCCCGCCGGATCCGCACGCCTCGGCCGCGGGGATGGCGTTCCCCTCGGGCCACAGCGCCTACGCGGTGGCGCTCGTCGCGTGCGCGATCGTGCTCGCCCGCGGCGGCCACCGGATGGCCACGCGCTTCGCGATCGTCGCCATCGCGATCGGGCTCGCCGCCGCGATCGGCCTCTCGCGCGTCTACCTGCGCGTGCACTACCTCTCCGACGTGCTCGGCGGGCTGGCGATCGGCACCGCGATCTTCTCGCTCGCGGGCATCGTGGCGCTGGTCGTCGGCGCGCTTCGCAACAATGGAGGGGGATGAGCAACGACACCCTCACCTACGTCATCGCCGGAGGTGCCGCGGGGATCTCCGTGATCGCCTGGGCGGGGCTCGTGCTGGTGCCCGCCTGGACGTCGTACTCGCGGGTCTGGGAGCGTCTCGTCGCCGTGGTGCTGAGCGTCTACGTGCTCGGCGCCTTCGCGCTCGCCGGCTCCCTCCTCGGCGCGGCGATCCTCTGGTACTACGACAGCCTCTAGTCCAGGGCGTGGTCCGCGCCTAGACTTGTCCGATGTCCGTGCCCGCACGCCAGGTGGCGGCGGCGCCGGACCTCGGCAGCCTCGAGGCCATCACGCAGGCCGTAGAGGGCGGCCTCGGGCTCCCTGAGGTCGTGCGTGCCGCGGCCCGCGCGCTCGACGCCTCCCTCGTCCTGATCGACCGCTCGAGCGGCGTGCTGGCCGTCGCCGCGCGCTCCTCCGCGGACGAGCGCTCGCTGATGACCGACGCCGCCGGCGTCGTCACGCACGAGCTGCGGGTCGGCGACGCGGTGGTCGGGCGGCTGCGGCTGCGCGGGCGCTCGGGTGAGGAGCCGCCGGTCGCGCTGCTGCGCGTGATCACGACGCTGATCGCGTCCGAGGTCGAGCGCCTGCGCGCTCCCGAGCGCGCGTCGGAGGCCGCGCAGGCGAACTTCCTGCGCGCGGTGCTGCGGCGCGACGTCACCGACCGCGGCGATCTCATCGCCCGCGGCGAGGAGCTTGGGATCGACCTCTCGGGCGGCGGCGCCGTGATCGTCGTGCGCGCGCACCATCTCGCGCCGACCGAGGACGACTGGCGCGCGCGCGTCCTCGGCGCCGCCGAGCGCGCCGCCCGCACGACCGCGCCGGGCTCGCTGGCCGCGGTGATCGCCCCGGCGGTGGAGGGCGCAGGGCAGGTCGTCCTGCTCGTCCCGGAGGCGGCCGACGAGGGCGTCCGCCGGGTCGCGGCGTCGATCGCACGCGAGCTCCAGAGCTCGCTGCACGGCTACACCTTCGCGGTCGGGCACTCGCGCGTCGCCCAGGATCCCGTCGACCTCTACCGCGCGGGCAACGAGGCGCTGCTGGCCGCCAACGTCGCCGAGACGCGCCCCGCCTCGATCGACGATCCGTCCGAGGTGCTCGCCTTCGAGGACACGGGCGCCTACCGCCTGCTGCTGCCGGCCATGAGCGAGGACCCCGGCGAGCTGCAGCGCTTCTACACGGAGACGGTCGAGCCGCTCGTGGCCTATGACGCGCAGTACGAGACCGACCTGGTCCAGACGCTGGAGACCTTCCTCGAGTGCGACGGCAACGTCGCCGGCACCGCGCAGCGCCTCTACACCCACCGCCACACGGTGCGCTACCGCCTCGAGCGCGTGCGGGACCTCTCCGGGCTCGACGTCGGCTCGACCGACGGCCGGGAGCGCCTCGGCCTCGGCCTCAAGGCGATGCGCGTGCTCGGCATCGCCTCGCCGCGGGGCCCCGCCAGCGAGGCGGGGGCGGGCGCCGGCCGCGTGCGCCGCGGCGCCAAGGACCGCTGAGGGCTGACCCCGGGCGGACGCCCGCCCGTACTCCGGGGGAAATCGATCCCCCGGAAGGAGACAGCATGTCGACGATCGAGCAGTCGATGGACCTCGAGGTGCCGGTCCAGACCGCCTACAACCAGTGGACGCAGTTCGAGGAGTTCCCGCAGTTCATGGACGGTGTCGAGGAGGTGCGCCAGCTCGACGACAAGCGCCTGCACTGGGTCGCGGAGTTCGGCGGCACCCGCCACGAGTGGGACGCCGAGATCACCGAGCAGTCGCCGGAGGAGCGCGTCGCGTGGCGCAACACGGACGGCAAGGACAACGCCGGCGTCGTGACCTTCCACAAGCTCGATGACGAGCGCACCCGGGTCATGGTCCAGATGGACTGGGTGCCCGAGGGCATCAAGGAGAAGATCGGCGACGCACTCGGCGCCGCCGACCGGCGCGTGAAGGGCGACCTCGAGCGCTTCAAGCAGCTGATCGAGGCGCGCGGACGCGAGAGCGGCGCGTGGCGGGGCGAGGTCCCGCGCGACGCCGCCTGAGCGGCGCCACTAGGCCTGCGGCAGCAGCTCGGCGAGCGCCAGGTTCTCCTCCGGGTCGAGCACCGAATGCTGGGCGCAGGCCGGCACGAGCGTCCCGTCCTCGGGGTGCGCCATCGCGTAGGAGCACGCCTGCAGGCGCTCCTGCGTCGCGCGGATGCGCGGATCGTCGGACAGCTCGCCGCGGCGGAGGCCCTCCCACGCGGGGCGCACGTCGCGGGCGTCCATGAACGCATGCATGACGAAGGTCAGCGCCCGCGGCCGGTGGTGAGCGACGTGCACCGGACCGCCCGCCCGCGCCGCGAAGCGCCACGCCCAGCCGGCCAGCCCCGGCAACGCCCGCGGGTGGCGCGCGAAGCCGCGCGCCAGCCGGGCGGCCAGGAGCGCGGGCGGCGCGACGAAGTCCATCCCGCCGAAGGCGGCGATGAAGTCCTGCAGCCAGCGCTGGTCGGCGGGGTCGTCCTCGTCGAGCAGCGGCACGTAGCGGTCGCCCGCGTAGGCGCCGTAGGCGGTGCGGTTGCAGCGCTCGTCGCCGATCTGGAGGGCGCGGAAGTGCAGGCGCGCGCCGGCGCCGCGCTCGATCTCCTCCCACACGCGGTCGGTCGAGAACGCGCGGTAGTCCTCCTTCCAGCGGTTCTCGTTGCCGATGAACGCGGCCGGCTGGAAGGAGAACATGCGGAAGCCCATGTCGCGGCAGCCGCCGATGACGCCGGCGACCTCGCCGAGGTTGCGCGGGGTCACGGTCATGTTGTGGGCCAGGTAGTGCGTTACGCCGTGCTCGCGCTCGAGCCGCTGGAAGTGCTCGGCGAAGCGCGCCCGGTAGGGGTGGAGCTCGGCTTCCGAGCGGGCGCGCCGGATGCCGCGGCGGCCGAACATCATCGAGTCGAAGTGGCCCGCGAAGGAGAGATGCGTGAAGCGCGGCCGCCCGGTCGCCGGGTCGAGCGCGAGCCGCTCGAGGTATTCGTAGTCGAAGTCCCCGTGGGACATGCTCATCGGCTTGCGCCCGTGGTCGATCATCGCCTGCAGGGCCGCGGCGTGGTCGTCGGGCGCCAGCAATGTCACCTCGCCGCCGATCAGCTGCGCGTTCTGGCCCGGACCGCGGCGCTCGCGCAGCAGCGCCATCTGCGCGTCGATCTCGCGCACCGCGTGATCGCCGTCGACGCGCACCCGGTTGGCCGCGCGCGAGTGGTAGCACGGGGTGCAGGCGAGGTCGCAGCGCGGGAACACCCCGTGCGTGCCCTCGCACCCGGCGGTGCGGCGGCCCAGCATCTGGTTGGGCGTCTTCACGTGCGCCGGGAGCTCCTCCCAGCGCCGCGCGAGGGCGGCCTCGAGGTCCGGGTGCTCCGGCCGCGTGAGGAGCTCGAGCTCGCGCAGGTTCACGACGGGACGACCCTACCTCGGCCGCGTGGTAGGAATGCGGCGTGTCGTCGCTCGCCGATCTGGAGCCCCTCCTGGCTCGGGTCGCGGAGCAACTCGAGGCCACGGGCTCGGCCGCCGAGATCTACGACCGAGACTGGAACCTCGTGTGGCTGACGAGCCAGTTCCGCTTCTTCGCCGGCAACCGGCCGCTCGAGCAGCTCGGGCTCGGCAAGCACCCGGTCACGGTTCGAACCGAGTCGCTCGACGGGATGGTGCCGTTCGAGACCGCCATCGAGTGGATGCGCAAGAACATCCCGCTGATGGCGCACGACACGCCGGGCGGGATGGACGTGATCCGGGCGCTCCTGCCGGCCGGCCACGACCGCGAGATCGGGCCGCTCGAGCCGCGACCGCCGGAGACGCTGTGGTGGGGCGAGCTGACCTACCTGCAGGGCGGCCTGCCGCCGGCGCAGACGCGCTACTTCACCTTCGCGCTGCACGACCCGGGCGGTGAGCGCGTCGGCTGGACGACCCTCTACCTGCCGGCCGCGCCGGCCAGCATCGTCTCACTGATCACGCGCGGCAACCAGGGGATGTTCGCGCGCATGGCGGAGCTGCTGGAGCCCGCGCGCCACGAGACAGCGATCCTGTTCGCAGACATCCAGGCGTCGAGCGCGCTGTCGCGGCGGCTCTCGACCCAGCGCTGGTTCGAGCTGATCCGCGGCTTCTCCACCTTCGCCGACCACTGCGTGGTCGTGAAGAGCGGGATCGTCGGGCGCCACGCGGGCGACGGCGTGACCGCGTTCTTCCTGGCCGAGCAGGTCGGCTCGCGCGCCGCCGCGTGCGAGGCCGCCCTGCACGCGGGGCGCGAGATCGTCGGCTGGTGCCCGGAGGAGTTCGCCGACGGCGATCTCCACATCAACGCCGGCGTCCACTGGGGCGGCGCGCTCTACCTCGGCCAGGTCGTGACCGGCGGGCGGCTCGAGGTGACCGCGCTCGGCGACGAGGTCAACGAGGCCGCGCGGATCCAGCAGTCGGCGCGCGATGGCGTCCTGCTCGCGTCCAAGCCCGTGGTCGAGCGCCTCGACCTCGACGACGCGCACGCGCTCGGCCTCGACCCGCTCACGGTCATGTACCGGACCGTCGGCGAGCTGCCGGGCGTCACCCCGAAGGCCGTGCGTGACGCCGGCGGCGTCCCCGTCGTGGCGGTCCCGCGCCGGCGCGCCATATGACCCGGCTCGCGGTCTGCGGCGGCGTCTACGCCAACCCGTGGGCGCTCGAGGCGTTCGCGGCCGACGCGCGCGAGCGCGGCGCCGAGCGCCTGCTGTGCCTCGGCGACCTCGGCGGCTTCGGCGCCGCCTGCGACGCGGTGTGGCCGCTGCTGCTCGAGCACGGGATCGAGTGCATCGCCGGCAACTACGACGTCGCGATCGGGCGCGGCGACCTCGACTGCGGCTGCGGCTATACCGACGCGCGCGACAACCACTTCGCGCAGGTGATGTACGACTACACGCGCGCCCACACGAGCCCCGGGTTCGCGGCCTGGATGCACGCGCTGCCGGGCGAGCTGCGCGAGACCGTGGGTGGCGTCGACGTCCACGCCGTGCACGGCTCGCCGCTGGCGGTCAACGACTTCGTGTGGGAGTCGCTGGAGGAGGACGAGCTGGCGCTGCGCGTCGGCGCGTCGCATGCCGGCCTGCTCCTATGCACGCACACCGGCATCCCGTGGCAGCGCGAGTGCGAGGGGACGCTCGTCGTCAACGTCGGCACGATCGGCCGGCCCGCGAACGACGGCCGGCGCGAGGGCTGGTACGCGATCGTCGATCTCGCCGACGGGCACGCGAGAGCGGAGCTGGTGCCGCTCGCCTACGACTGGCGCGCGCACGCGGCGGCCCTGCGCGCGGCGGGGCTGCCGGAGCCGTTCGCCGAGACGGTCGAGACCGGCTGGTGGACGACGTGCCTCGAGATCGTGCCGCCCGCCGAGCGCGCTCGCGGCCGCTACCAGCTCTACCGCGGCTGGGCCGGCACGCCGGCGGCGGCCGACGGCGAGCGGCCGGTGATGCCGCTGTTCGGCTCCGCGACGTTCCCGCCGCGGCTGTGGATCTACACGAACTTCCACTGCAACCTGGCCTGCGACTACTGCGTCGTCGCGTCCTCGCCGCGGGCGCGCAAGCGCTCGCTCGGGCTCGAGCGCTTCCGCGCGCTCGTCGACGAGGCGGTCGCAGAGGGCTTCGAGGAGATCTACGTCACCGGCGGCGAGCCGTTCGTCGAGCCGGCGATCGTGGACATGCTCGAGTACGCCGCCGGGCGTCTGCCGACCGTCTGCCTCACGAACGCGATGCTGTTCCGCGGCGGCCGTCGCGAGCGCGACCTCGCGCGGCTCGCGGGCTGCGAGCGGCTCGTGCTGCAGTCCTCGATCGACGGGGCCGGCGCCGCGTCGCACGACCGCTGGCGCGGCGAGGGGTCCTTCGAGCAGGCGATGGCCGGCATCGCCCACGCGCACGAGCTCGGGCTCCCGCTGCGCGTGGCGATGACCGAGACGCCGGCGAACGCGGGCGAGGCCGAGGCGCTGCGCGGCCTGCTCGCCGGCGTCGGCGTGAGCGGCGAGGACTTCGCGGTGCGCCCGCTCGTCCGGCGCGGCTTCGCCGAGCGCCACGGCGTCGGCGCCGCCGTCTCCGAGGCCGTGATGGTGCCCGAGCTGACCGTCACCGCGGACGGGCTGCACTGGCACCCGGTGGGCGCCGACCTCGCCTCCTCGCCCGACATGCTGGTCGCGCCGGCGCCCGCGTCGCTGGCCGAGGGCAAGCGCCTGATCATGGAGCGCTTCCTCGCGCTGCGACTGGCGGACGGCTCGCTCCCGCAGCCCTACCACTGCGCGGTCTAATCTCAGCCGCGATGGCGATCGGGATCATCACCGGCTCGGGCACCCATTCGCTGCCGGGGTTCGACGGCGGCTCCCCGGAGCCCGTCACGACGGAATGGGGCGACGCCTACGTGTCGCAGGGCTCGCTCGCCGGCGTCGACGTCTTCCACATCTCGCGCCACGGCGACGGCCACGTGCGGCTCTCCAACCACGTCCCGCACCTCGCCCACATCGCCGCGCTCAAGCAGCTCGGCGTGGCCGGGGTGCTGGCCGTGACGGTCTGCGGCGCGGTCGATCCGGCGGTCGAGCTGGGCTCGCTGATCTGCTTCGACGACCTGCACTTCGCCGCCAACCGGCTGGCCGACGGGCGCCTCTGCACCTTCCACCAGCAGGCCGGCCACCACGATCGCGCCCACTGGATCTACGAGGACCCCTTCTCGCCCGCGCTGCGCTCGGCGCTGCTGGCGGCCGCCGCCGACGCCGGCGTCGGGGTGCGTGACGGCGGCTGCTACGGCCACGTCGACGGGCCGCGCTTCAACACGAAGGCCGAGATCCGCGGGCTCGCCGCCTCCGGCGTGACGGCGGTGTCGCAGACCGCGGGGCCGGAGACCGTGCTGGCCGGGGAGGCGGAGCTGCCGTTCGCGCTGATCGGCTACGCGACGGATTACGCCAACGGGGTCCAGTCCGACGCCACGCCGGTCGAGCGCCTGCTGGAGCTGATCGCCGCGAGCACGGAGACGTTCGCGCGCGTGCTGGGCGCCGCCATGCCGCGGATCGACGAGTCGGCCCTGACCCCCGCCGGCATCGTCTACCGCTTCCACGCCGACTGAGCCATCGGCCGCTCATCTCGGTCATCGTGCCCGTGCTCGACGAGACGCAGGTGCTGCCGGGGCTGCTCGATCACCTGGCCGCGCTGCCGGGGCGCTGGGAGGTGGTGATCGCCGACGGCGGCTCGCGCGACGGCAGCGCGGCGCTCGCCCGCGCCCACCCGCTCGCGCCGCGCATGGTCGCGGCGCCGCGCGGCCGCGCGCGCCAGCAGAACGCGGGTGCCGCGGCGGCCGGCGGGGAGCTGCTCGTGTTCCTGCACGCCGACTCGCGGCTGCCCCCCGGCGCCTACGGCTCGCTCACGCGAGCGCTGCGCGACCCGGCCTGCCCGGGCGGCAACTTCGCGCTTCGCTTCCACGGCGCGGATCGCTTCTCGCGCGGCCTGACGCGCTGGTACGCGCTGCAGCGGCGCTGCGGGATCTACTACGGCGACTCGACGCTGTGGCTGCGCCGCGCGGACTGGGAGGCGCTCGGCGGCTTCGCCGACCTGCCGATCATGGAGGACCACGACCTGGTCCGGCGGCTCGAGCGGCGCGGGCGGACGGCGTGCCTGCCCGGGCCGGCGCTGACGTCGCCGCGGCGCTGGCGGGCGCTGGGCTGGTGGCGGACGGGGCTCGCGTGGACGCTGATCCGCTGGGCGTGGATCGCCGGGGCGCCGCCGGATCGGCTGGCGCGCCTGTACCGCGCGGTGCGCTGAGCGCACCCGGTTTCTCCCATTCGACCTCGATGCGGAGGGTAGGTTGATTGCTATGTCCCACTCCGACACACGTCTCTGGCACCCGTTCGCCGACATGCACGCGGTTCGCTCGGCCGAGCTGACGATCGTCGCCGGTGAAGGCGTCCACGTGACCGACTCCGAGGGCCGCCGCTACCTCGACGGCACGGCCAGCCTCTGGAACGTCAACGTCGGCCACGGCCGCCACGAGCTCGCCGAGGCCGCGGCCGCGCAGATGCGGCAGCTGGCCAGCTACTCCTGCTTCGGCGCGTTCGCCAACCCGCCCGCGCTGGAGCTCGCCGAGCGCCTCTGCTCGCTCGCCCCCGTCGACGACGCGCGCGTCTTCCTGACCAGCGGCGGCGGCGACTCGATCGACACCGCCGCCAAGCTCGCGCGGCGCTACTCCGCCGCGATCGGAAAGCCCGAGCGCGTGCACCTGATCTCCCGCAGCCAGGGCTACCACGGCACGCACGGCCTCGGCACGAGCCTCGGCGGCATCCCGGCCAACCGCGCCGACGTCGGCCCGCTCGATCCGCACTCCTCGCAGGTCCCGCACGACTCGCTCGAGGCGCTCGAGGCCGAGATCGAGCGCGTCGGCGCGGATCGCGTCGCCGCGGTCTTCGTCGAACCGGTGATCGGCGCCGGCGGCGTCCACCCGCCGCAGCCGGGCTACCTCGAGGGCGTCGATGCGCTGTGCAAGCGCACCGGCGTGTTCCACGTGGTCGATGCCGTGATCGCCGGCTTCGGCCGCCTGGGCGAGTGGTTCGGGCCCGAGCGCTGGGGCCTGCGCCCGGACATGATCACGTTTGCGAAGGGCGTCACCAGCGGCTACCTGCCGCTCGGCGGCGTGATCGTGAGCGGCGCCATCGCGGCGCCGTTCTGGGACGAGGAGGGCGCGCCCTGGTTCCGCCACGGGCCCACCTACTCGGGTCACCCCACGAGCTGCGCGGTCGCGCTCGCGAACCTCGACATCATCGAGCGCGAGGGGCTGCTGTCGCGCGGGCTCGAGCTCGAGGCCGAGCTCGCCGCGGCGCTGCGCCCGCTCGGCTCGCACGCGCTGGCCGGCGAGGTCCGCTGCGGCACCGGCGCGCTGGGCGCCGTCGCGCTCTCGGGCGAGGTGCTCGCGCGCGACGCCAAGGCGCCGCTGCGGGTCGCCGCCCACGCCCGTGAGCGCGGCGTGCTGGTGCGGCCGCTCGGCGACGCCGTCGGGCTGTCGCCACCGCTGATCGCCACGCGCGAGCACATCGACACGGCGGCGAGCGCCATCGGCGAGGCGCTCGACGCCGTCGCGGCCGAGCTCGGGGTGGCGGCCGCGGCCTAGAGCTGCGCGCCGGGCGGGTCGAACAGCCGTTCCGGCTGCTCGCCGAGCAGGCCCATGTGCCAGAGGCCCCCGGGGCCCTCGGTGCCGCCGCTGCGGCGGAACAGGATCGCGCTGCGGTCCGGGTACCACGACGGCTGGCTCGACGCCTGGCCCGCCGGGGTGTCGGTCAGCTTGGTGATGCCCTGGCCCGACGCGGTCATCCGCGAGACCTCGAAGTTGATCGTCGAATTGGGCTTGTGGATGCGGTAGACGATGTTACGGCCGTCGGGTGCCCACGAGTCTTCATGGCAACCCCTGGGGGTTGAGAGAGAGGGGCGTCTCCTCGGTTCTCCACCCGCCGGCGGGCGCCCGAGCTCCTGCGGGGTCCTGGTCTGGGGAGGGAACGCGCGGCGCGCGCGGAGGTTGCGTCCTTAGGGGATGAGCTTGCCCGCGGCGATCCGGGCGGCCATCTCCTTGGACTCCTCGCGGTAGACCTCGCCGTCGGGGAACTCGATCACCGGATACTGACGCTGGCCGCTGAGCTGCTCGAGCTCGTCGCGCTTGCCGCGGCGCAGCGGGCCTTTGACGACCTCGTACTCGATGCCCTTGTCGTCGAGCGCCTTCTGGACCTTCCAGCACGGGTGCGCGCCGATCTTGACGAACGTGTTCGGGCAGCGATGGAGCTTCACCGGGGGCATGCGACGGACCGTACTCCTCTAGCGGCGGACGCGCACGGTCCGCGACGCGGTGCCCGAGATCCGCAGGTCGGCGTCGCGGTAGGCGTGCGCGCGCCGGCCGCCGGCGCGCAGCGTGACGCCGTCGTAGCGAGCGACGTTGCGCACACGGCGGGCGAGCGCCTCGAGCGTGCGCGCGCCGAGGTCTCCGGCGCCGTCACCCCCCTCGTCACCTCCGATCGTGATCGTCTCCACGAGCGCGCCGAAGAGATCGGAGTCGGGATCGTCGACGTCCTTGCCGACGAAGCTGAGCCGTCGCGTGCCCGGTCGCAGCGAGTTCGGGATGCGGACCCGGAAGCTGCGGCTGATGCGCGGCCCGCGCACGACCTGGAGGTTGAGCCGCGCGCGGACGCGGTGCCCGCGCCGGACGTGCCGCGGCAGCGTCAGGAAGCGGATGAACGCCTGGCGCAGGCCGCGGTGGAGCTTCACGCGCGCGGCGAACTCGGTCACGTGGAGGGGGTGCAGCTTGAACTCGTCGAGGTCGGTCAGCGCCGTGAGCGTGTCCGACGCGCCACCCGCGGCGACGATGTTCTCGCCCGACTCGGGATCCGAGGGCGCGATGGCGGACGTGTAGCGGTTGCAGAAGCGCAGCGGGCGCTTGCGCTCGCGCAGCGCGATCCGCACGCAGACCGTGCCGCTGAGCTGCCCGGGCGCGCTGCGCAGGATCGCCGACGCGCCCTGGGCGACCGCGAGCGGCGCGACGAAGGTCAGCGCCGAGCTGCCCGTCGGGTTGCCCACGTCGGTCTCGTCGACCACCTGCGCGCCCAGCGTCGAGCGCGCGCCGGTGTCCTCGTCCTCCGTGAAGACGCGGACGGGGATGGTGGTCGGCGGCCGTCCGGCGTGGCCGACGACGGCGGCGCTGGCGTCGTTGGAGATCGTGCCGAGCGTGTGGCCGGCGGCGGCGAGCTTGTACGTCGAGCCGGTGTCCTCGCCGACGTTCGGGTTCGAGATCACGTCGTAGACGTAGGCGTCCTGCAGCAGCAGCGAGCGCAGGCCGGTGTTCTCGAACGGGTGCCCGAAGCCCCACACGCGGTCGCCGTCGACATAGGCGACGGTGCCGACCGCCCCGACCGAGAGATCGCCCGAGGAGTAGCCGACGCTCAGCGCCGAGCCGGGCCGCGGGGGCTGGGGCGGAAACGGCGCGAGCGGCGGGGCGGGCGCCGCGAGGATCGGGCGGCGCGCCTTCGCGCCCGCCGCGGTGACCCGCTGCGCGAGGCCGCGGTTGAGGCCGGAGACCGTGAGCGGCTCGGCGAGCGGCCGCACCGTCCCGATCCGCGACGCGCGGGCGCCGATCGGCTGCGCGCGCGGCGCGTCGGGCGGGTTGGCGAGGATCTCCTCGATCGGGGTGGCGAGCACGGTCTTGCCGCCGAAGGCGCCGATCGACTCCGAGATCGCCCCGGCGTTGCGAGCCGTGCCCGCGCTGTCGCGGCAGTAGATCGGCGAGCCCGAGAACCCCGGCCCGACCCCGGACTCGTCGATCGCCGGCCCCGACACCCGCACGAGGATCCGCGGGCCGTCGTTCGCGGACGCGTCGCCCGAGACGACGTCGACGATCTCGACGTCGAAGCTCGAGATCTCCGTCCCGCGGATGACGGAGTAGGCGGTGCAGTGCATGCCGGGCCGCAGCTGCGACAGCGGCATGATCGGATCGCCGGCCTCGGCGACGCCCGGAGCGACGCCGGCGAGGATGGCCGCCGCGGCAGTGACGGCGAGGAGGCAGCGGCGGCGCATCGGCGGCGCCACTCTAGCGCCGGAATCCCGGTGCGTTGCGGACGCTAGGCGCGGTGGGAGGATCTCGGACATGCCGATCGTCACCATCCAGCAGTCGCCCGAGCGGGTGCAGCGCTGGCTCGACGACTACGTCGCCGCCTGGCGCAGCTACGACGAGGCCGCGATCCGGGCGCTCTTCGCGCCGGACGTGAGCTACGCGTACACCCCCTACGACAACCCGCTGCAGGGCGCGGACGCCGTCAGCGCCTCGTGGCTCGGAGAGCGCGACGAGCCCGGCTCGTGGGAGGCGGCCTACGCGCCGGCGCTCATCACCGGCAACGCCGCCATCGCGAAGGGCGAGACGCGCTACACCGAGGGCAAGGTCTACTCCAACCTCTTCGAGCTCGACTTCGACGAGGAGGGCCGCTGTACCCGCTTCGTGGAGTGGTTCCTGCTGCATCCGTGACGCGGAGCTGGGGGGCCAGGAATCGAACCCGGTCCTCACGGACCAAAACCGCGCGTGCTTAGCCAAGTACACCACCCCCCAAGGGCGTGCCGCGACGGCTCGATACTACGATGCTCCGCGTGCCCGCTCCCACCGTGCTGATCCTCGCCGCGGGCGAGGGCACGCGCATGAAGTCCGATACGCCGAAGGTGCTGCACCCGATCTGCGGGCGGCCGATGATCGGCTGGCCGATCCGGGCGGCGCAGGAGGCGGGGGCGGGGCGGATCGTGGTCGTCGACGGGCCGCAGCGCCGGCTCGCTGGCGCGTTGCCCGAGGGCGTCGAGCTCGCCGTGCAGGAGGAGCCCAACGGGACGGGTGACGCCGTGCGCTCCGCCGCCGATCAGATCGGCGCCGAGGACACCGTCCTCGTGCTCTACGGCGATGTGCCGCTGATCACCGCCGAGGCGATCGACGGGCTCGCACGGGCGCACGAGGAGAGCGGCGCGGAGGCGACGATCGCGACGATGGAGCTCGAGGACCCGACCGGCTACGGGCGCGTCATCCGCGCGTCCGACGGCAGCGTCGAGCGCGTGGTCGAGACGAAGACTCCCGGCGACGCGACCCCCGAGGAGGAGGCGATCCGCGAGGTCAACACGGGCATCTACGCGTTCGCCGGCGGCGACCTCCTCGATGCGCTCGCCCGGCTCACCTCCGACAACGCCCAGGGCGAGCTCTACCTGCCCGACGTGCTGCCGCTCCTGCGTGCCGACGACAAGCTCGTCGGGGCGCACACCGTCACGGATGCCACGCTCACGCTCGGCGTCAACACCCGCGTCGACCTCGCCCGCGTGCGCGCCTTCGCGCAGGCCCGCATCCACCGCGCGCTCGCCCTCGCCGGCGTGACGATCGTGGATCCGCAGAGCACGCTGATCGACGCCGGCGTCGAGATCGGCCGCGACACCGTGATCGAGCCGAGCACGTTTCTGCGCGGCGCCACCCGCATCGGCGCGCGCTGCACGATCGGCCCGCTCTCGACCCTGATCGACACGGCCGTCGGCGACGAGACGCGGATCGTGCACTCCTACCTCGACAGGGCCGAGCTGGGCAGCGGCGTCTTGGTCGGCCCGTTCGCCTACCTGCGCCCGAACGCGCGGCTGCGCGACCGGGCCAAGGCCGGCACCTTCGTCGAGATCAAGAACTCCGACGTCGGCGAGGGCACGAAGATCCCGCACCTCTCCTACATCGGCGACGCCGACATCGGCGCGGGCTCCAACGTCGGCGCCGGCACGATCACCGCCAACTACGACGGCGCGAACAAGCACCGGACCACGATCGGCAGCGGCGTCAGGGTGAGCGTCCACACCTCCTTCGTCGCCCCGGTGACGCTCGGCGACGGCGCCTACACCGGGGCCGGCTCGGTCATCACCGACGACGTCCCGCCCGGCGCGCTCGGCATCGCTCGCGAGCGCCAGCGCAACGTCGAGGGCTACGCCGAGCGCGCTCCCCGGAAAGAGCGATGACGGCGCGCGCACCGTCTGCCCCCGGGCGTACACTCCGCGCTGCGGTGAGCCTGGATCCCCATCCCGCCCCGGCGACCTCTCTGGAGGTCCAGTACGGCAAGCGCCTGATGCTCTTCTCGGGCCGCGCGAACCCGGAGCTGGCCCACCGGATCGGCGACAAGCTCGGCGTGGACCTGGGCGGCGTCGAGCTCAAGACCTTCGCCGACGGCGAGGTCTACTGCCGCTACCTGGAGTCGATCCGCGGCGCCGACGTCTTCATCGTCCAGCCCACGTGCGGCAACCCCGCGACGGGGATGTCGCCGAACGACTCCCTGATGGAGCTGCTGCTGATGATCGACGCGGCGGTCGGCGCCTCCGCGCACCGCGTCATCGCGGTCACGCCGTGGTTCGGCTACTCGCGCCAGGACAAGAAGTCCGCTCCGCGCGAGCCGATCTCGGCCCGCATGGTCGCCCGCGCGCTCGAGGCCGTCGGGGCCGACCGCGTCCTCACCATGGACCTCCACGCGGGCCAGATCCAGGGCATGTTCCAGAAGCCGGTCGACCACATGACCGCGCTGTTCATGCTCACCCAGTACTTCTCCGATCTGCGGCTCGAGGACCTCGTGGTCGTCTCGCCCGACGCCGGCCGGGTCAAGCTGGCCAAGAACTTCGCCTCCAAGATCGGGGCCGAGCTGGCGATCCTCAACAAGGAGCGGCCCGCCCAGCAGGTCGCCGAGATCGGCTACGTGATCGGCGACGTCGCCGGGAAGACCGCGGTCATCGTCGACGACATGATCGGCACCGCCGGCACGCTCAAGGCCGCGGCGCAGACCGTGATCGACGAGGGCGCGTCGCGCGTCTACGCCGCCGCCACCCACGCCGTGTTCAGCGCGGGGACGTACGAGAACCTCGCGTCCGCCGGCTTCGAGCAGATCGTCGTCACGGACACGATCCCGCTCCGCCCGGGCGCGCCCGACAACGTCCGCGTCCTCTCCTGCGCCGACCTGCTGACCGACTCGATCCGCTCGATCTTCACCGACGACTCGGTCTCCCAGGTCTTCGGCGGTGAGAACCAGCTCTTCTGACCCGTCGTCGACTTTGATGTTGCGTCATGCGCGAGAACGCGCAACACTCAGCGTCTACTGAACGATGCGGGAACTCTGTGGTCCCGGATCGCGTTTACCCAACCGAGCGAGACGGGACCGATGGAGCCCACATCTCTGAGGGAAGTACGTGAGCGGGTGGACACCCGGCTCAGCACGTGGATATCCAAGGCCCGGAGTGCACCCGACGCCGAGTCCTACCGCGACCAGCGCGATCGCGCTCAGGCCGACCGGGCGTTCTCCGACATCGCCGGCGCGATCGAGCGGGGTCTCGAGACCGTCGATCCGCGATCGCCGGACGCCCAGCTCCTGCGTCAGCTGCTCGACGCCGTGAGGTGGCGCTGACTATCTTGGCGGCGGTGCCCTCCTCGTCGGCGAAGCAGCTCTTCTGAGCGCGGCGCGCCTGCAGGAGCTGCTCGGGCTCGACGACGAGGAGCTGCTGACCGTGCTCGACGCCGGCCCGCTCGAGGTCGTCTCAGGCGATCTCGACCATCGGCCCGAGCTGCCGATCCTGCTCGACCTGCTCGCCGACGCCGAGGAGCAGGCGGGCGCGCCCGTGCTGGAGCGCTGGGTGCGTCGCGAGGGTCCCGCCGGGCGCCCGATCGACCTCCTGCTCGCGCGTGACTTCGGTGGCTTCGAGGATGCGCTGGCCGCACTCGCCGAGCGCGGCTTCGTCATCCGCGGCGGTGGTTGAGCGGGTGGCGCGACCGGTCACGCGGCCGAGATCGACGCGCTCTACTTGTCGGGGTCCGGGCGCTTCTCGCCCGGCCAGGCACCCGTGAGGTAGTACCAGCCCTTCGCGCCCTGCCGGTCGATCAGCGCGCGCGTCCCCTTGAAGATCATTCCCTCGAGCGCCGCGGCGGCGAGGACCTTGCCGATCCGCGTCTCCTGCGTCGTGGCCTCGGGCGGCTCCTCGTCGTCGATCTTGGTCCAGACGAAGTCGAACACGCGCTTGCCGAGGAGGCCGCCGAGGATGCCGACGATGATCCCGAAGGGCTTGTAGATCAGCTTCATCGCGGCCGGAGGCTACCGCTCGTCCGTCCAGTGGGTAACAATTGGGTCAGCGAACTGCCGATACCGAGGGGAAATGGACGACCATCTCGCCGACGAACTGCTTCGCAGGGCCCTGATCGACCAGGACGCCTCGGCGGCCGTCGCCCTGCGGGTCGGCGGCCTCCCCCTCTGCGAGCAGCTCACGGTCGTCTTCCACGGCCGGCGCGACTTCGGGACGATCCAGACCTACATCACCAACGGCGGCCGCGGAGCGGGCAGCGCCGTCGCGCCCGACGAGCTCATGCGCGTGCCGTGCGACCTCGACCTCGCCTCGGCGCGCGACCGCGATGAGGCCGAGGCGCTCTACGCCGAGCAGGCCGGCGCGCTGCGCGACGCCCTGCTCGGCGCCGACACCGTGCTCGACATCTGGCGCGAGCCGCTCGAGGACCTCGCCCGCACGCGCGTCGAGGTCGACCGCCGGCTGGTGCTCGACGTCGCCCTCCCCGCCCATCGCCTGCTGCCCGCCGCCCTCGTCGCGCGCGAGAAGCAGATCGTCGTCACCGCGGTGTGCGGCGCCCGGCCGCTCGCCGAGGGCCGGCCGCCGATGGGCATCGTGTGCGCCCAGCCGGACGTCGCACGCGTCTACCCGCTGCCCGACGACCCCGAGCGCTGCCTGGAGGACTTCCTCGAGCTCGCGGCCGAGCACGCGCGCCGCGCCGGCGAGCGGCTCGCCCAGCAGGAGGCCTCGGTCGAGCGCTTCCTCGAGCTCTCGGGCGACGACTTCCCCGAAGCCGGATAGCGTGCCGCGGCCGTGCGCCGCGTCACGCTCGTCACCGCCGCTGTCTTCGGCCTGTTCGTCTTCCTCGGCATCTCGTTCCTCCTCGCGCGCGCGCTGACGGGCGAGGGCGCCGAGCGCTCGCGGGTCCTCGACGTGGTGCGCGCCGAGGCGCGCGGCGACGCACAGGCGGTGCTGGGCAAGCTGCCGGCGTGCTCGCGCGAGCCCGCCTGCGTGCGGGTCACGCGTGACCGCGTCGCGCGCCTGCAGCGCCCGGGCACGGTCCAGATCCTCAGCTACCAGCCCTCGGTGCGGGTCACGATGACGCGCCGCTCCGGCACCGGTCGCGTGGCGTGGCGCGCCGGCGGGTCCCTCCCCGTCGTGCAGTGCGTGAAGGCCCAGCGCGAGGGGCCGCTGTCCGGCGGCGGCGTCGAGCTGCTTGCGCTGTCGGACCCGATCGGGCTGCAGGCGTCATGCCGGTGACCCTCGCGAGGACCGCGCGACTTCCCGCCGGGCTCTGTGTTGTCATGCCGCGGATGCGAGGCGCCCTCAGACTGCTCCTGCCCCTCGCCGCTCCTGCCTCGCGCAGGGCGCTCATCACCGCTGCGCTCGTCGCGCTGGCTCTGCCCGGCGCCGCGGCGGCGGCCGACAAGCCGTCGGCGAAGACCCTGTACTACGAGGGCCCGTCCGGGCGCTTCCTGATGGACGGCCAGTGGCTGTTCAAGCTCGACCCGGGCGACAGGGGCCTGAGGAGCGGCTGGAACCGCAGCAAGAGCCGCGCCGGCTGGAGCGCGGTCACCGTCCCGAACGTGTGGAACCTCGGGGACGACTCCCCGGCCTCGATGATCGGCGGCGTCGGCTGGTATCGCAAGGACTTCTCGGTGCCCGACACCGGCAAGGCGCTCGCGTGGGCGGTGCGCTTCGAGTCGGTCAACTACCGCTCCCGGGTGTGGCTCAACGGCAAGCGCGTGGGGGCCAACCGCGGCGCCTACATCCCGTTCGAGTTCCGCCTCAACGGCATCAAGCGGCGCGGCACCAACCGCCTGGTGATCCGCGTCGACTCGCGGCGCCGCTCGACCGACTTCCCGCCCTCGGGCCTTGCCATCAACGGCGCTCCGACGGGCGGCTGGTGGAACTACTCGGGCCTCCAGCGCGAGGTCTACCTCAAGCGCCTCGACACGGTCGACTGGAAGTCGGTGCGGGTGACGCCGCTGCTCGCCTGCGCGAAATGCACCGCGACCGTGCGGATTCGCGCCATCGTGCGCAACGTGCGCCCCGGCGCGCAGAGCGTCCGGTTGACGGGCAAGTTCGGCTCGCGCCGGATCAGCCTCGGCAGCCGCAGCATCTCGGGCAACGGGGTGACCTCGTTCTCCACGAGCTTCAGGATGCGGCGGCCGCGCGTGTGGTCGCCCGCGAGCCCCAACCTCTACAACGTCAACCTGAAGGCGAGCGCGGGCGGGCGCACGGTCGGCACCTACCGTCTGCGCACCGGCATCCGCTCGATCCGCGTGTCCGGCGACGGGCACCTGATCCTCAACGGGCAGCAGACGAACTTCCGCGGCGTCGGCGTGCACGAGGACTCCAAGGCCCAGGGCTTCGCGGTCGACAACGCGTTCCGCCGCCAACTCGTCGGCGAGGTCAAGGCGGTGGGCGCGACCCTGATGCGCACGCACTATCCGATGCACCCCTACACGCACGAGCTGGCCGACAAAGAGGGCGTGATGATCTGGTCCGAGGTCCCCGTCTACGCGCTCAAGACCGCGAACCTCGCCAAGCCCGGCGTCACGGACCTGGCGGCGAAGGAGCTCGAGAAGAACATCGTCGCCAACCAGAACCATCCTTCGGTGCTGCTGTGGTCGATCGCGAACGAGCTCTCCGCACGTCCGGGGCTGTCCCAGACCGCGTACATCAAGAACGCCGTCCGCGAGGCCAAGGCGCTCGACCCCAGCCGCCCCGTCGGCATCGCGGTCGCCGGCTACCCGGCGGTCGGCTGCCAGAAGAAGGCCTACGCGCCGCTCGACGTGATCGGCGTCAACGAGTACTTCGGCTGGTACCCCGGCCCGCAGGGCTCGATCTTCGACCGCACGAAGCTCCCGGCCTACCTCGACCAGTTGCGCGCCTGCTACCCGCGGCACGCGCTGATGATCACCGAGTTCGGCGCCGAGGCCAACCGCGACGGCCCGGTGGAGGAGAAGGGCACCTACGCCTTCCAGCAGGAGTTCGTCAACTACCACCTCGGCGTCTACGCGCAGAAGACGTGGCTGAGCGGCGCGATCTATTGGGCGCTCAACGAGTTCCGCGTGCGGCCGGGCTGGGAGGGCGGCAACCCGCGGCCGTCCCCGCCGCTGCACCAGAAGGGCGTGCTGCGCTACGGCGACTTCTCGCGCAAGCCCGCGTGGACGGACCTGCAGCGCAACTACGCGGCCACGAAGCAGTTCGGCTAGCGCCGGACCGGGCGGCGCTGCGGGGCCGGCTCGCGTGCCGGGCGGCGCTGGCGCCGCGGGGTGAGGTCGTGGAGGCGCTCGTGGGAGCGCAGCCTGAGCGCGGCGGGCACCGCGTCGGGGAGCGGCAGGCCGCCGGGCGGTGAGCTCCTCGGGGGCCGCTCGGGCAGGCGGTCGTTGCCGCCACCGCCACCGCCGCCGTCGTCCTCGTCGGGCGGCTCCCACGGCTTGGTCGCCTCCGAGCGCAGGAACATGACGAACAGGAGCGCGCCGAGCGCGACGGCGATCAGGTGCAGCGTGCCGAAGATGAGCATCAGCTCGGCATCGGGCGACATGACGCTTCAATCTACCCACAGCGAGGGGGGTACGACACCGGTTCGCTACCATCGGCGCGCGCCATGGCACGTTCAGAGCACACCGAACTCGAGGTCCTGACCCGCCCCGTCGAGGGGTCGCGTTCCACCCGCCGGCTGCGGCGCGAGGGCCTCGTGCCCGGCGTCGTCTATGGAGGCGGCGACGAGCCGCTGACCTTCTCGGTCAACGCGCGCATCCTGCGGTCGGCACTCGCCCACGCGGGCTCGGTCCTCGACCTCGCCATCGACGGCGGCAAGGCCACGCCGGTCATCGTCAAGGACGTCCAGAACCATCCGGTGCGCGGCGAGGCGATCCACGTCGACCTGCTGCGCGTCGACATGACGCAGCCGATCCATTCCACCGCCGTGCTCGATCTCGTCGGCGCGAACGAGTCGCCCGGCGTGAGCGAGGGCGGCGTGCTGAGCCAGGAGACGCGCGAGGTCAACATCATGGCGCTCCCCGACGACCTTCCCGACGTCATCCAGCACGACGTCTCCAAGATGGAGATGAACGAGACGCTCACGCTGGCCGCCGTCACGATCCCCCAGGGCGTCACGCTGCTCGATGATCCCGACGAGACGGTCATCGCCACGATCACCCCGCCGACGCTCGAGCCGGTCGAGGACGAGATCGAGACCGAGACCGCGCTGGTCGGCGAGGACGGCGAGCCGCTCGAGGGCGCTGAGCTCGAAGAGGCCGAGCGGCAGGCCGAGGGCGACACCGCCGACGAGGCCGCCGAGGCCTCCGGCGACGCCAGCTGAAGCTGTTCGGATCCACCCCGGTCGACTGGCTGGTCGTCGGGCTCGGCAATCCCGGGACGCGCTACGCGAACTCGCCGCACAACGTCGGCTTCCGCGTCGCCGACGAGTTGATGCGGCGCTGGGAGCTCCCGAAGCCGAAGAAGAAGTTCAACGCCGAGCTGGCCGAGGGCCGGACCGGCCCCGGCGGCCCGCGCGTCGCCGTGCTCAAACCGCAGACGTTCATGAACGACGCCGGGCGCTCGGTGGGTCCCGCGCGCGGCGCGTACCGGCTCGACCTGGATCGCGTGCTCGTCGTGCATGACGAGATCGACCTGCCGTTCGGTGACATCCGGGTGCGCCTCGGCGGCGGGTTGGCCGGTCACAACGGGCTCAAGTCGCTGCGCCGGGAGCTCGGCTCGCCCGACTTCCACCGCGTGCGCATCGGGGTCGGACGCCCGGACTCGACCGATCCGGACATCGTCTCCGCGCACGTCCTCGGCGGCTGGAAGCAGCCGAACGGCGAGGTCGCGGCGCTGGTGGCGGAGGCGGCCGACGCCGCGGAGAGGGTGGTCACGAGCTGATGCCACGCGACTGGGACGCCGAGTCCTACCAGCGGGTCTCGGCGCCGCTCGAGGCGATGGGCCGGGAGGTGCTCGACCGGCTCGAGCTGCGCGGCGACGAGCGCGTGCTCGACGCCGGCTGCGGCACCGGCCGCGTGACGGCGGCGCTGCTCGAGCGGTTGCCGCGCGGCGAGGTTGTCGCCGTCGACGGGTCGCCCGCGATGGTCGCGGAGGCGCTCGAGCGCCTCGGGCCGCGCGCCGACGTGCGCGTCGCCGACCTCACCGAGCTCATCCTCGAGGCGCCGGTCGACGCGGTTCTCTCGACGGCGACGTTCCACTGGATCGCCGATCACGACCGGCTCTTCGAGCGGATGCACGCCGCGCTCAAGCCGGGCGGCCGGCTCGTCGCGCAGTGCGGCGGCGAGGGCAACGTCGCCACGGTCCAGGCCGCGATCGACCGCGTGGCGGAGCCCGCGCTCGCCGGCTGGGGCGGCCCGTGGAACTTCGCCTCGCCGGAGGCGACCGCGGCGCGGCTCGAGCGGCTCGCTTTCACGGAGGTGCGGACGTGGCCCCAGGTCGTGCGCGTCGAGCCCGACGACCCGCTCGAGTTTCTGGCGACGGTGATCCTCGGCTCGCACCTCGAGCGCGTGCCGCCCGAGCGGCGCGACGCCTTCGTCGCCGCCGTGCTCGCGGAGCTGCCCGAGCCCGCGATCGAGTACGTGCGGCTCAACATCGCCGCACAGCGCCCGCGCTGACGCTCAACCCCTGCGCCGCGCAGGCCGACATAGGTCCTCATGGGGCTGCACCTGCGGCGAGGCCGCAAGCTCGAGCCGGTGCCCACGGCGGCCACGCCTCCGGCCGACGGGGACGCCCCCTGCCTCGACGCCTACAGCCGCCGCTGGGCGACGCAGCCGGTCGCCGGCCGCTTCGTCGACTGGGCGGCCGCGGCGCACCACGCCGGCTTCGGCGAGGCCTTCTGCGGCGTGTGGCGTGCCGATGACCCGCTGACTCCGCTCGACCGCTTCGCGATCGGGCCGGCCGGGGTGCTGGCGGCGAACCTCGCGCTGCGCCGCCTCGAGCTGATCCCGAGGCTCACCGAGCGCCGGCTGCCGGGCCCGCGCCTGACCGCGCGCGCCGACGACGTGACGCTGCTGCTCGCCGAGGAGCGCGTGGGCGACGGCTTCCATCTCCATGCCGGGGTGGCGGAGAGCGCCTGGTTCGTGCACGCCTTCGGAGTCGGCCCGATCCCCGAGCTTCCCGCCACCGAGCCGGGCAGCGCGTCGCTGGCCGACGCGCTCGAGCGCGCGCTCGACGACTGGGGGCCGGTGAACTGGGCCGCGGTGCCCGCGGCGGTCCCGCGGCGCCTGTTCGACACCCTCGCCTGGGCGCTCGAGCCCGGCGTCTCGGCGGCTTCGTAGACTCGGGTGTGCATCCCGGCCGCGCCTTCGCGCGGTCGCTCGGCATGCGCGCATCCGATGTCCCTCCGCCCTCTCCTCCGCCATCTCGAGCACCATCCCGACGCCCCTCGCCTCGAGGAGCCGGACGCGCGCGCCTTCGTCTCGCAGTCGCTGCGCCCGTTCCTGATCGCGGCGGTCGCCGACCGCGACGTGCGCCGCCCGACCGTGGTGGTGGCGGGCGACGACCGGGCGGCACGCGACCTCGCGGCCGACCTGCGCGCGTGGCTGCGGCCGCGGCCCGTGCGCTTCTACCCCAGCCGCGGCGTCGCCTACGAGTCCCACCTCTCCCCGACGGCACACCTCGTTGGGCTCCGCGTCGCTGCGCTGGACGCGATCCTCGAAAGTAACGTCGCCGAAGGCGAGTTCGACGAAGTCAACTCGCCTGGCAGGCGAAATCTTCATCAGGAAGCTCCCGTCGTCGTCGTCTCCGCGGTCGCGCTGTCGGAGAAGGTGCCCGACCCCGAGCTGCGCCCGCACGGCTTCGCGCTCGAGGTGGGCGAGCTGCTCGACCTCGACGAGACCGTCGGCCAGCTCGTCGCGGCGGGCTACGAGCGCGTCGACCAGGTCGAGGACCGCGGGCAGTTCGCGGTCCGCGGCGGGCTGCTCGACATCTATCCCGCGACCGAGGAGCGCGCCGTCCGGGTCGAGCTGTTCGACATCGAGATCGAGTCGCTGCGCTGGTTCTCGACCTTCACCCAGCGCTCGCTGGGGGAGGGCAAGCGGGTCGAGATCGCGCCCGCCGCCGAGCTCGCGGCCGAGCACCGCGAGCTGGCCGAGATCGCCGCTCTCGAGGACGCCGACAGCCGCCCCGACGTCGCCGAGCTGCTGCCGGTCGACCGCTTCCGCGAGCTGCTCGACCTCTTCCCCGCCCACACCGACGTGGTGATCGCCGCCGACGAGGACGTCGAGCCGGCGCTGCGCGACCACTGGGACGACGTCTGCGCCGCCTTCCACGACACCGACGCGCATCACCTCTACGTCGCGCCGCCCGCCATCGTGGCCTCGCTCGAGGCGCGCCGTCCGCTGCGGCTGTCCTCGATCTCGGGCTCGCAGCCGCTCGAGTTCCGCGCCCAGGCGGCGGAGTTCGCCGCCCGCTCGCTCAACGAGGCCGAGCCCGAGCTCGAGAAGCTCACGCGCTCGGGCTACACCACCCTCGTGACGTGGCCGCAGCGCGGCCAGGGCGAGCGCGCGGCGTACAACCTCCAGCGCCTGCGCGCGGGCTGGAAGCCGGAGGACGGCGGGCTCGTGTTCGCCGAGGCCAACCTCCGCGACGGCTTCGTCTGCCCGCCGTTGAAGCTCGCCGCGATCCCCGAGCACCGGCTGATCCACCGCCGCGGGCGCACCGAGCGGCCGACGCGGCGCGGGCGCGGGCGCGGGCTGCTGCGCTCGTTCGCCGACCTGCGCACGGGCGACATCGTCGTCCACGAGGACCACGGCCTCGCGCGGTTCGCCGGCTTCGACACGAAGACGGTCGCCGGGGTCACGCGCGACTACCTCGACCTCGAGTTCCAGGGCTCGGACAAGGTCTTCATGCCGGTCGACCAGCTGGCGAAGATCTCGCGCTACGTCGGCGCCGGCGGCGAGCATCCGCCGCTGTCGAAGCTCGGCGGCACGCGCTGGGACACGATGAAGGCGCGTGCCCGCCGCGCCGCCCAGGAGCTCGCGGGCGAGCTGCTCAACCTCTACGCCGAGCGCCGCCACCGGCGCGGCTTCGCGTTCCCGCCCGACTCGGACTGGCTGCGCGACTTCGAGACCGCCTTCGCATACACGGAGACCCGCGACCAGCGCGAGGCGATCGAGCAGGTCAAGTGGGACATGGAGGCCGAGCGGCCGATGGACCGCCTCATCTGCGGCGACGTCGGCTACGGCAAGACGGAGGTCGCGCTGCGCGCCGCCTTCAAGGCCGCCAACGCCGGCAAGCAGGTGCTGATGCTCGTGCCGACGACGATCCTCGCCCAGCAGCACTACGGCACCTTCACCGAGCGCCTGCGCGACTATCCGTTCACGATCGAGCACGTCTCGCGCTTCCGCCCGCCGGCCGAGCAGCGCGCCGCCGTCAAGCGCTTCTCCGAGGGCGCGACCGACATCCTCATCGGCACCCACCGGCTGCTCTCGCGCGACGTGCGCGCGAAGGACCTCGGGCTGCTGGTCGTCGACGAGGAGCAGCGCTTCGGCGTCAAGCAGAAGGACCTGCTGCGCCAGCTGCGCCTGAAGGTCGACGTGATCTCGATGAGCGCGACGCCGATCCCGCGCACGCTGCAGATGTCGCTGGCGGGCGTGCGCGACATCTCGGTGATCGAGACCCCGCCGGAGGGCCGGCGCCCAGTCAAGACCTACGTCGGCGAGTACGACGAGGGGCTGGTCAAGCAGGCGCTCGAGCGCGAGAAGGCGCGCGGCGGCCAGGCGTTCTTCCTCCACAACCGGATCGAGGACATCGACGAGACGGCGGAGCGCCTGCGCGCGCTGTGCCCGGGGATCTCCTTCGCGGTCGCCCACGGCCAGATGGACGAGAAGCTGCTCGAGGAGCGCATGATGGACTTCCTGCGCGGTGCGGCCGACGTGCTCGTCTCGACGTCGATCATCGAGTCGGGCATCGACATCCCGCAGGCCAACACGCTGATCGTCGAGCGCTCCGACGTCTTCGGCCTGTCGCAGCTCTACCAGATCCGCGGCCGCGTCGGCCGCTCGCGCGAGCGGGCCTACGCGTACCTGCTGTACCCCAGCGCCGGGGCCCTCACGGAGGAGGCGGCGAACCGGTTGTCCGCGGTTTCGGACTACACCGAGCTCGGCTCGGGCTTCAAGATCGCGATGCGCGACCTCGAGCTGCGCGGCGCCGGCAACCTGCTCGGCGACGAGCAGTCCGGCCATGTGGCGGCGCTCGGCTTCGAGCTCTACATGCAGATGCTCGACGAGGCGGTGCGCTCGATGGACGACGGCGCCGTGGACGAGGAGGACCTGCGGGAGCCCGTGCGCCTCGACGTCAATGTCGACGCCTACATCCCCGCGGAGTACATCCCCTACGAGCAGGCCAAGGTCGACGTCCACCGGCGGATCGCGGGCGCCCGCGAGGTGTCCGAGCTGGCCGAGCTGCGGGCGGAGCTCACCGATCGGTTCGGAGAGCCGCCGGAGCCGCTCGAGAACCTGATCGTGCTGCAGCAGGCGCGCATCAAGCTCGGCCAGGCAGGGGCGACGGCGGTCACGTTCCGCCAGGGCCGTCTCGCGGTCACGCCGATCGAGCTCGACTCGGTGCGGGCCAAGAAGCTGCGGGCCGAGATCCCCGGCGTGCTCTATGAATCGGGCAAGTCACAGCTGTCCATGCGGGTGCCCGACGACCCGTCCGAGCGCTTTCCGGCGGTGGTGCGGGCCGCCGACGCGCTGCTCGCGGTGCAGGCCGAGGCCGCCTGAATCTCTTAGACAGACTTCAGAACTCACCCGCTACCCTCGTTTCGCGTGATGAGAAAGAGAATGCTCGTACTGCTGGCGCTTAGCGCCTTTTTTGTGCCCGCAGCCTTGGTCGCCGGGTGCGGAGGGGTCCCGGGTAACGCCGTCGCAGAAGTCGACGGCAACGCGATCGAGAAGAGCACATTCGACCATTGGCTCACCGTCGCGTCGAAGTCCGGCGGCCAGGCCGCCGCGGCCGCGCCGAAGCCTCCGAACTTCACGGAGTGCATCGCGCAGAAGCGCAAGACCACGCCGAAGCCGGCCAAGGGCCAGCCCAAGGTCACCGACGCCCAGCTCAAGACACAGTGCAAGCAGGAGTACGGCGCCCTGCGCGACCAGGTGCTCCAGCTGCTGGTGTCGTTCGAGTGGATCGAGGGCGAGGCCAAGCAGCAGAACATCAAGGTCAGCGACTCCGAGATCCAGAAGACCTTCGAGAAGCAGAAGAAGCAGGCGTTCCCCAAGGAGGCCGACTGGCAGAAGTTCCTCAAGGACTCCGGCCAGACCCAGAAGGACATCATCAAGCGCGTCCGCCTGGACACCCTCTCGAACAAGATCCGCGAGAAGGTCACGAAGGGCAAGGACCAGGTCTCCGACGCCCAGATCACGGCCTACTTCAACAAGAACAAGCAACGCTTCGCGCAGCCCGAGCGGCGTGACCTGCGGATCGTCCTGACCAAGGGCCAGGGCAAGGCCCAGCAGGCCAAGAAGGCGATCCAGGGCGGCCAGGCCTTTGCGAAGGTCGCGAAGAAGTTCTCGATCGACCAGGCCTCCAAGGCGCAGGGCGGCAAGCTGCCGGCCGTCGCCAAGGGCCAGCAGGAGAAGGCGCTCGACAGCGCGATCTTCGCGGCCAAGAAGGGCAAGCTCACCGGCCCGGTCAAGACCCAGTTCGGCTACTACGTCTTCCAGGTCACGAAGGTCACCAAGGCCTCCCAGCAGACGCTGGTGCAGGCCAAGGCGACGATCAAGCAGACGCTCGCCTCCCAGAACCAGCAGAAGGCGCTGGACAAGTTCGTCAAGTCCTTCCGCAAGCGCTGGAAGGCGAAGACGGACTGCGCCGCGGATTTCCGCACGCAGGACTGCAAGAACGCCCCGAAGGCCACGCCGACGCCAGCGGCCACCGCTCCCGGCGGCACGGCTCCGGCGCCCGGACAGCCCACGCCCACGCCCGCCAACTGAGCGACCCCACGGACTCCGCAGCGGCGGTCGAGCGCCTCGACGCGCTCACCCGCCGCCTGCGCGTGGAGTGCCCGTGGGATCGCGAGCAGGACGAGCGCTCGATCGTGCCGCACACCGTCGAGGAGGCCTACGAGCTCGCGGCCGCCGCGCTGGCCGGCGACGACGGCAAGCTGCTCGACGAGCTCGGCGACGTGCTGTTCCAGGTGCACTTCCTGGCGCTGCTGCTCGAGGAGCGCGGCGCCGGATCCCTCGCCGAGGTCGCGGAGCACTGCCGCCAGAAGCTGATCCGCCGCCACCCGCACGTGTTCGGCGAGGTCGAGGTCGAGGGCGCGGGCGAGGTGCTGCGCAACTGGGACGCGATCAAGCGCACCGAGGCGGGCCGCGAGCCGGGGATCTTCGGCGAGGTGCCCGAGAACCTGCCGGGCGCGCTGTACGCGCGCAAGGTCCAGCGCCGCGCCGCCTCGAGCGGCTTCGATTTCGAGCACGTCCCCTACGACGCCGTCGAGGGTGAGCTCGAGGAGCTGCGCGCCGCCGAGGGCGACCGCGACGCCGCCTTCCACGAGGCCGGCGACGTCCTGTTCGCCGCGGTCAACGTCGCCCGCAAGCTGAAGGTCGATCCCGAGCTCGCGCTGCGCGCCGCCTCGGACCGCTTCCGCGGCCGCGTCGAGGGCGCGGCCGCCCTCGCCGCACGCGCCGGGGAGGACTGGAACGATCTCGGGCCCGACGCCCAACTCGGCTACTACGCCCAGGCCCGCCTGGCCGAGACCGAAGGAGACCTGTGAGCCAGATCGAGACCGTCCACGCCCGCCAGATCCTCGACTCCCGCGGCAACCCTACGGTCGAGGTCGACGTCGTCCTGCGCTCGGGCGCCCAGGGCCGCGCCGCCATCCCCTCGGGCGCCTCGACCGGCGAGTTCGAGGCCACGGAGCTACGCGACGGCGGCGACAAGTGGATGGGGAAGGGCGTCGGCAAGGCGGTCGCCAACGTCAACGGCGAGATCGCCGCGGCGGTCGCGGGCTTCGACGTGCTCGACCAGAAGGGGCTCGACCGCACGCTGATCGACCTCGACGGGACGCCGAACAAGTCGCGTCTCGGCGCCAACGCGATCCTCGGCGTCTCGCTCGGTGCGGCCCGCGCGGCGGCGGCCGAGGAACGCCAGCCACTCTGGCGCTACCTCGGCGGCGAGGCGGCCCGCATCCTCCCGGTGCCGATGATGAACGTGCTCAACGGCGGCTCCCACGCCGACAACTCCGTCGACTTCCAGGAGTTCATGATCGTCCCGGTCGGCGCCCCGAGCTTCGCGGAGGCGCTGCGGATGGGCTCCGAGGTCTTCCACCACCTCAAGGCCTGGCTGCACGACCAGGGCATGGGCGGCGGCGTCGGCGACGAGGGCGGCTTCGCACCCAACCTGGCGTCCAACGAGGCGGCGCTCGACGCACTGATGAAGGGCATCGAGGCCGCCGGCTACACGCCTGGCGAGGACCTCGCGATCGCACTCGACCCGGCCACCAGCGAGATCTACGACGAGGGCCGCTACAAGCTCGAGCACGAGGGCCGCGAGCTCTCCCCCGACGAGATGGCGGGCTACTGGGGCGACCTCTGCTCGCGCTACCCGATCCTCTCGCTCGAGGACGGCATGGACGAGGAGGACTGGGACGGCTGGAAGGGCCTCACGCAGCTGCTCGGCGACCGGGTCCAGCTGGTCGGAGACGACATCTTCGTCACGAACACGGAGCGCCTCGGGCGCGGGATCGAGCTCGGCGTCGCCAACTCGATCCTCGTCAAGGTCAACCAGATCGGGACGCTGTCGGAGACGCTCGAGGCGATCACGATGGCCCGCGAGGCCGGCTACACCGCGGTCATGTCGCACCGCTCCGGCGAGACCGAGGACACGACGATCGCCGACCTCGCCGTCGCAACCGGCTGCGGTCAGATCAAGACCGGCGCGCCCTCGCGCTCGGACCGCGTGGCGAAGTACAACCAGCTGCTGCGCATCGAGGAGGCGCTGGGAGCGGACGCGGAATACCCCGGGCGGTCTGTGTTCCGAACGTAACGTCGCCGACGGCGAGTTGGGCGCGCAATAAGCGCGGAGTCGACGTCTAGACGAAGTCAACTCGCCTGGCAGGCGAAACCCTCATCCGGGCGGCCCGTTGCACAAGGAAGGGGTCACGAAGCGTCGAACGAAGGCGCAACAGATGGCCACTGCGCACACCCGCATCCGCTGGGACCGGTTGGGCCGGTGGGCGCTGCTGTTCGTCCTCGGGCTCGTGATCTACCTCTACATCGGCCCCACGCACACCTGGGTCTCGACGTGGTCAGAGGCGCGCCAGAAGCGCGAGGAGGTCGCGACGCTGCGGGTCGAGAACGATCGTCTGCGAGCGCACCGTGACGAGCTCCAACGCGCCTCGGCGCTGGAGCGCGAGGCGCGCCGGCTCGGCATGGTGAAGGCCGGCGAACGCGCCTACATCATCGAGGGCCTGCCCGCGCCCTCTCGCTAGAAGCGGCGCCCGCCGGCGTAGTCGACGGCCTCGCGCAGGTACCGCCCGAAGGCCGCGTCGGCGACGATGCGGACATCCCAGGCATATGGGTGGTCTGGAGCGGCGGCGTAGGCCACGTCAGAGCACCAGTCGGTCCCCTCGTCGTAGAGCTCGACGAGCTCCTCGGAGGTGAACGGCCCGCCGAGGCGGCGGCGGAGCTCCGCCTCGATGCGCCGCGTCACGTTCTCGAGCACGCTGCGCTGGTCCGCGGGCGCATCCTCGAGGAGGCGCAGACCGGCGGCCCATTGGTCTGCGGCGGTGTCGAACGGCACCACGCCCAGGGTATTACGCGGGCGGCTTCCGAGTGAAGCTGCGGTACACGTCGACCGTCTCGAACCCGAGCCGCTCGTAGAGCCGCTGTGGCCAGTCGTCGGCGTCGGCCATGATCATGATCAGGTCGTCGCCGCGCTCCCGGGCGGCGGCGATCGCGGCTCGGATGACCGCGCTCGCCAGGCCCGCGCCGCGGTGCTGCTGGGCGGTGTAGACCTCCTCGACCTGGCCGACCGCGTGGTCGCTCGCGAGCAGCATGCAACTTGCCGCCGGCTTGGCGTCGCGCTCGGACAGGAAGTAGCGCCCGCCGCTCGTGCGCGCGGTGTCGGCGTCGGCGGCGCCGAGGTCGCGGGCCTCGGCGACGCTCATGGCCTCGCTGTACCACTGCTCCATCAGGTCCCGCACGGCCGCGAACTCGACCTCGCGCACCACCGCGGGCGCGTCGCCGCGCTGGTCGGCATCCGGGTGGAGCAGCATGACGACGACCCGCTCGGCGGTCCAGCCCGCCGCCGTGAAGCCCTCCACGAGCGCGTCTCCGCCGGAGTGGACCTCGACCTTGCGATGGCGCAGCCCGGCGGGCGCCTGCAGCCGCTCGGCCTCGGCCAACAGCGCCGCGGCCGAGGTCTCGGACGCGTCCTCGACGACGAGCAGGTTGAGATCCCACTTGGTGGGATGCGCGGGGGTGAAGAAGGCGGTGCCGTGCGCGAACGGCTCCGCACGCGTGGTTTGGCGCTCGAACAGCGCCCGCCGGTGCGCCCGCAGGCGCGCCAGCTCAGTCGTCGTCGTCACCGCCACTGGCGCGACGGATGACGATCTGGTCCTCCTCGATCGCGACCTCGACGGGCCGGTGGCCAGCCCAATGCTCCGCGTAGGTCGGATTGTCCTCGACGGCGGGGTCGAGCCACAGGCCGTAGCCCTCCTCCCCGTGGTCGAAGGTTCCCTCGAACGGGCCCAGCGCATCCTCGCGGCGGCGGGTGCGGCCGCCGCGGCGGGCGCGCTTGCGGGGGGCGGGCTTCTTCTTCTCGCCGTCCTCGTCGGCCCGCTCTGCGTCCTCGTCGGCGGCGCGCTTGGCGGCCTCCTCGGCCAGCTTCGCCTCCTCCTCGGCGCGGCGCGCCTCCTCGGCCTCGAGCTCGGCGGCGATGGCGGCGTCGTCCTCCGCGCGGAGGTCGACCTCCTCGAACGCCTCGGTGGCGTCCCCGTCCGCTTCGAGCTCGTTCTCGCGCTTGAAGGACTGGATCTGCTGGACCGTGACCTCGAGCTGGTGGGCGATCCAGGCGTCTGTGCGGCCCTGCCTGACCCATCCACGGATCTGGTTGAGCTGAGGGCGCAGCGATCGGCGACTCATGGCGGGCGGGACCCTAGCGCACGGCCCCGGACGCCACTCGGGTGGCCGCCCCATTTCAAAGCCGGGGGAATACGACTAACCTC
The DNA here is from genome assembly GCA_038327685.1 of Solirubrobacterales bacterium. Taxonomy (GTDB): domain Bacteria; phylum Actinomycetota; class Thermoleophilia; order Solirubrobacterales; family Solirubrobacteraceae; genus DASQFQ01. The sequence continues at coordinate 8,336 of JBBQLH010000005.1, read as the reverse complement.
GTCCGGTCAGCAGAATTAAATGGGTGAGGAGAGAACCCGTGGGGTACGGTCGGAACAACGCTCGACTCGGCAGGGAGACGGCGCAATACTCGTACTGACCCGCAAGTCAAATCAGTCGATCATGATCGGCGACGACATCGAGGTCTCGGTTCTATCGATCATGGGCGAGAAGGTCCGGATCGGCATCCAGGCCCCGCGGGACATCCCGGTGTTCCGCAAAGAGGTCTACCTGGAGATTCAGCAGGAGAACGTCGCCGCCGGCGCGAACGCGCGGGCTGAGGTGGATGACGCTCTTAAACGGCTCTCGTCTAAACCGACTGAGTAGGGCCCGGCCGGTTGGCGCCTCGCCGAGGGCTCACGATCAAGGGTTTCGCCTGTCAGGCGAGTCGACTGCGTCCAGACCGCTCCTCGGGTTTCGCCGCTTGAAGGCCTGACTCCGTCGGACTCGCCTTCGGCGACGTAGCTAGCCCATCACGTAATACAGCGTCTCGAACATCGCGATCGTCACGACGACCGCGGTCGAGATGAGCGTGAGCAGGACGAGCCAGAAGCGCAGCGAGCCGCGCTTGTGCGCGCGCTCGCGGTGCCGGACGCGGGTGCGGCGGATCGCCTGCCGCTGCAGGCGTTCGCGGCGTTCGCGATCGGACTCGATCTCCTCGACGAAGGCCGCTTCGATGTCGGCCAGGCTCTGGCGCATGCGCATGGACAAGCCGGTGATGTTATGACGATCGACAAGCCGACCACAGCCCACGCCCTGCGTGGTGGGCGGCCGACGCCAGCCGGTGGAACTCCCCGGCGTGCGCGACGTTGGGCGGGATCGTCATGGTGTGGGCGTAGCCGTGGCGCACGAGCGCGGCGTTGACGAACAGGCCGTCGGACGCGCGATAGACGTAAGCGAGCAGCCGCCCGTAGCGGTCGCGGGCCTCGGCGTCGGGCACGAGCCGCACGCGCTCGCCGGCCACGAGGTGGTGGTTGAACGCGCTCGCGCGCTTCGCGAAGCACTGGACCGGCGTGCCCGGCTTGACCGACTCCGGCGTGTCGACGCCGATGTAGCGCACCTTCTCGCGCCGGCCGTCGAGCTCGACCTGGATCGTGTCGCCGTCGACCACGCGCACCACCCGGCCGACGCCGGGCGGGCCGTCGGGCGCGGCCACCTCGCGCCCGGCCAGTGCCAGTGCCACGACGGCGGCGAGAGCGAGGACGAGACGCGCGCGGGACATGGGCGCCCGAAGCTAGCCGGGCGCCCGGCGCCGCGGGCGAGTTGTTGCAGTCTTGGTGCAGCTAGACGCGCGCTGAGGATTCCGCGTCGTCGTAGACCTTGATGAAGCGGAGGTAGTTGTCGGCCACCTGCTCGGCGGCGGCGCGGCGCTCGAGGCCCTCGTCGAGGAAGCCCTTGAGCGCGTCCCACCAGATCGAGCGGCCGATCGCGAAGCCGATGAAGCCCTCCACCGGCGCCGCCTGCTGCAGCCAGTGGTCGACCTTCTCGTCGGAGGCGCCGCGCCCGAGCAGGACCGAGGTGACGTTCTCGCGGCCCTCGCCGGAGCGCGTCTGGCGGATCAGCATCTCGGCGTCCTCCTGCGAGTCGACGCCCTCGATCTTCCAGATGTCGACCTCGATGCCGTAGTCCTGGATCTGCTCGATCGCCCGCCGCATCAGCTCGGGCCGCAGCTCGGCGTCGTAGCGGTCGGTGTCGCCGTCGACGGACTCGAGCTGCTCGTCGGTCGCGGGTACGAGCAGCTCGAACAGGAACAGGCGGTCGTGCTCGTGCAGCCAGTCGGCCAGCTCCTTGAGGCGCCCGGCTTGGCGCTCGTTCATCTCCGCGTCGCCCTCGGGGTTGAGGCGCACGAGGACCTTGGAGAAGTCCGGGTCGTTGTCCTCGATGTGCTTGCCGAAGTCCTCGTCGTACTGGAAGTCGAACTCCTCCTGGCCGCTCTTCTCGACCGGCTGGGCCAGCTTGAGGCCGTGCTCGCGGGCGAGCTTGGGGATGTCCGAGCCGAACTGCTCGTCGACCAGCACGCCCGCCGCCTCGGCGTCGACGCCGCGCTCGACCGCGATCTCCATGCCCTCGTAGATCAGCTTCTTGGCGTCGGAGATGGTGTCCGTCTCCTCGGGCGTCGGATCGCCCTCGATCCCGAACATCTTCTTCTGGAACGAGCCCCGGTGGTCGAACGCGAGGATGTAGAGCTTTCCGTGATAACCGAGGGCCATGGGGACCGCCTTTGTCGGACTGGGAGAGGCGGTCCACAGGCTACCCTCCCGCGCCGTGGAGCCGAACTTCACCGGCCCCAACTTCACCGTGGGCATCGAGGAGGAGCTGATGATCCTCGACCCGGAGAGCTGGGAGCTGGCCAACGCGATCGAAGGGCTGCTGGAGGACAGCGGCGGCGACGACGAGCCCGGGGACATCAAGCCCGAGCTCCACGAGTCCGTGCTCGAGATCGCGACGCGGCCCTGCCGCGACATGCGCGAGGCCGGCGCGGAGCTGCGCGGCCTCCGCCGGCAGGTCGCCGAGGTCGCCGCCCGCCGCGGCCTCACGGTCGGCTCCGCCGGGACCCATCCGTTCTCGCTGTGGGAGGAGCAGCGGATCTCGGCCCGCCCGCGCTACCGCGACCTGATCGACATGCTGCGCTTCGTCGCTCGCCAGGAGGTCATCTTCGGCCTGCACGTCCACGTCGGGATCGACGACGCCGACAAGGCGATCCACGTCGCCAACGGGATGCGCGTGCACGCCGGCCTGCTGCTCGCGCTGTCGGCCAACTCGCCGTTCTGGCGCGGCGACGCGACCGGGCTCGCGTCCGCCCGCATGCCGATCTTCCGGCAGTTCCCGCGCGTCGGGATGCCGCCCGCCTACGAGGACTGGGCCGACTTCGAGCGCCGCATCGGCTTCATGGTCGACTCGAAGGTGATCGAGGACTACACCTACCTCTGGTACGACGTGCGGCCGCACCCGAACTTCGGGACCGTCGAGATCCGCGGGATGGACGCGCAGACGAGGGTCGAGCACACGCTCGCGCTCGCGGCGCTGACGCAGGCGATGGTCAAGGAGCTCGCGGAGCACTTCGAGGCCGGCGAGTCACTCGCCGACTATCCCTACGAGATGCTCGACGAGAACCGCTGGATCGCGGCGCGTCACGGTCTCGACGGCGAGCTCGTCGACCTCCCGAGCTTCGAGCGCGTGCCGGCGAAGGCGCTCGCGCGGCGCGTCTGCGACCGGCTCGCAGAGCACGCGCAGGACCTCGGCTCGGCCGCCGAGATGGAGGGCATCGTGGACCTGCTCGAGGGCGGCAACGGCGCCGCCCGCCAGCAGGTCGTCTTCGAGGCCAATCACGATCTTCACGAGGTCGTGCGCGAGATCGCGGCCGCCACCGCGCCCGAGTAGGGGAACCTCCCGGGCGGGCCTTTGCGGGCGCGTAGAATCGAGGGCGTGGCAAGCGGACCCGAGCTCTTCGTCGTCTGCAAGAAGTGCAACTCCGAGGTGTCGCCGTACATCACGGAGTGCCCTTACTGCGGAACGCGCCTGCGCAAGCGCGCACCCAAGCTCGAGAAGGGGGGCGGGCCGCGGCGCGCCGCGCGCCGGCGCGAGCGGCCGAAGCTCACCCGCCTGAAGCCCGGCGAGATCCCCGGCGTCCGCGCCGACCGCCGGCCCTACGCAACGATCTCGCTCGTCCTCGTCTCGGTGCTCGCGTCGCTCGCGTTCCGCTCGGGCCTCGTGAACCTCAGCCACCTCGCCGACCTGGTGGCCCTGAGCCCGCTCGACGGGAAGTACTGGACGCTCGTCACGCAGCTCTTCCTCTACGTCGTCTCGACCGGCTACGAGCTCGCCGCGCTCGGCACGATCTTCCTCTTCGGCTGGCTGCTCGAGCGCCGCCACGGGATATGGGCGCCGCTGCTCGTGTTCTTCGTCGGCGGCCTCGCGGGCTCGGCGCTCGTGCTGGCGGTCGACTCCCACGCGGGCACGATCGGCGCGAACTCCTCGGCGCTCGCGCTGCTCGCCGCCTGGACCATGCGCGACGTGCTGGCGCGCCGCCGCGGTGAGGAGGACGACGCGGACCTCCTCGGCGTGCTCGCGATCGCGGTGGTGCTCGTGCTGCTCCCGCTGGCCACGGTCGAGCCGCATTCGCTCGCCGGCCTCGGCGGCGGCGTCGCGGGCATCCTGCTCGGCCTCGTGCTCGCGCGCGTCCCGCAGCGCTAGCGGGCTCACTCGCCGACAAGCGATCGCCCGACGCGTTCATTGACCGTGAACCGGGACGGCGCCCGCCAGGTCAGCGGCTACGTCAAGATGATGGTCAGCGAGGAGATCCTGGAGATGACCGGGTCGCTCGGCTTCACGGCCACGCTGCTCGCGGCGGCCGCGGCTCCGGAGCCGGCCGTACTCGCGTCCGCTCGAGCTCGGCCTGAGCTCGAGCTAGCGCACGGCGATCGTCCCCGGCTCGCCGGCGACGAGCCGGCCGATCGCCGCGCCCTCCATCGCCGCGCCCGACGGGATCGCGGCGAGCAGGCCGCCGCTCGTCATCGCGTCGCACAGCAACCGCCGGCGCGGCTCTCCGACACGGTCCGCCCAGGTCGTGAAGCGCTCGGCGTCCGCGCGGTTGCGCCTCGAGCCGCCCGCGAGCGCCTCCTCGCCGGCCAGCAGGTCGAGCACGCCGTCGATGGCGGGGACCGCGGCGGCGTCGATCTCGGCCGCGAGCCCGCTCGCCTCGGCCAGCTCGTGCAGGTGGCCGAGCAGGCCGAAGCCGGTGACGTCCGTGAGCGCGTGCGCGCCCGCGGCGCGAGCCTCCTCGGCGCCGCGGTCGTTCAGCGTCGTCATGACCTCCACCGCACGCGCCACGAGCGCGTCGCTGGCGAGCCCGCGCTTGATCGCGGTGGCGACCGCGCCCGCGCCGAGCGGCTTGGTCAGGACGAGCGTGTCGCCGGCACGGCCGCCCGCGTTCGTGAGCACGCGGTCCGGATGCACGGTGCCGCAGACGGCGAGCCCGTACTTGGGCTCGGGGTCGTCGATCGAATGGCCGCCGACCACGCTCGCGCCCGCGGCGGCGACCGCGTCGGCCCCGCCGCGCAGGATCTCGGCGAGGATCTCCGGCCCCAGCGTCGCGAGCGGATAGGCGACGAGGTTGAGCGCGGAGACCGGCACGCCGCCCATCGCGTAGATGTCGGAGAGCGCGTTGGTGGCGGCGATGCGCCCGAACGCGTAGGGGTCGTCGACGATCGGCGTGAAGAAGTCGGCGGTCTGCACGATCGCCAGCTCATCGGTGAGCTTCACGACGCCGGCGTCGTCGGCCGTGTCGGTGGCCACGAGCACGCGCGGGTCGCCGGAGCGCGGCAGCCCCGCCACGATCGGGCGCAGGTCGGCGGCCGACAGCTTGCAGCCGCAGCCGGCGCCGTGCGACAGGGAGGTCAGCGCGGGAGGCATCGCGACCTATCATGCCCGGCCGTGCCGCAGTACACCGACGCGCAGATCGAGGCCGCCGTCGAGTCGCTCAGCGAGCCGGGCCGCCTCGAGGAGGCGCAGCGCCTGGTGGCGAGCGCCGCGCCGCAGCTCCAGGGCATCCTCAACCAGGCGCTCGACTCGGCCGACTGGTTCGGCTCGGCCCACCAGGCCGAGGTCCTCAGGGCCGCCGGCATCGCCGACCCCGACGAGCGTCTGCGCGCCGTACGGACGCTGATCGCCGAGGAGACCGGCGTGAGCATGCTCATCGGCGTGGCCGTGGGGTACGAACTGGCCCACCTGCTCATGGATCCGACCGAAGGAGACTGACCGATGGCAGTGGACATCCGCTTCCTGGCCCACGCGGCCGTGGAGCTCAAGTCCGGCGACACGACCGTGCTCGTGGACCCGTTCATCACCGGCAACCCGAAGATCACCGTCGAGGCCTCGGAGCTCGAGCCGACCCACATCTTCCTCACCCACGGCCATCAGGACCACTACGGCGACACGATCGAGATCGCCAAGCGCACCGGCGCGACCGTCGTCGCGATCACCGAGGTCGCCGGGGAGATCGGCGAGGAGGGCGTCGAGAACGTCTTCGATCCCAACCTCGGCGGCACCGTCACCTTCGACTGGGGCTGGGTCAAGCTCGTGCCGGCCTGGCACACCTCGACGACGCCCAAGGGCCAGGTCAACACCCCGGCGGGGCTGCTGATCCACATCGGCGGCACGCTCGTGTACCACGTCGGCGACACCGCCCTGTTCTCCGACCTGCAGCTGATCTCGCGCCGCGGCGACAAGGTCGACGTCGCGCTCGTGCCGATCGGCGGCCACTACACGATGGACCGCCACGACGCCGTCACCGCCGTCGAGTTCATCAACCCGGGCGTCGTGATCCCGGTCCACTACGACACGTTCCCGCCGATCGAGACCGACGCCGAGGCGTTTAAGGCCGACGTCGAGTCCCAGACGAGCGCGAAGGTCGTGATCCTGGCGCCGGGCGAGACGCACTCCGCGTGACCCACGCGATCGTCCTGATCGAGGCCGAGCGCTCGGCGATGCCGGCGCTCGGCGGTGCGCTGGCAGACGTCGAGGGCGTCGCCGAGGCTTACTCCGTCACCGGCGAGTGGGACTTCGTCGCGGTCGTGCGGGTGCGGCACCAGGAAGAGCTCGCACCGCTGATCACGGGCCGGCTCGCGCAGATCGAGGGCATCAAGCGCACGTACACGATGGTCGCCTTCGAGGTGTTCTCCAAGCACGACCTCGAGGCGCTCTTCTCGGTCGGCGAGTGACCCGCGCGACGCTGATCGCCCTGCGCAGCGAACCTTAGGTTGGCCAGCCAGCCAGGAGGGCGGTAGGGTCCCCCCATGTCCGACACCGCCCCCTACGCCGAGCGCCTCCAGCGCACGGATCGCACCGACTACCAGGCCACCAGCGACCCCGCGCTGCTCTCCTCGGCCGACCGCGGCGAGTCGCAGCTGCTCGGCTACCAGCAGCTCTACGAGCTGTGGGAGCGCCAGCACTGGGCCACGCAGGACATCGACTTCAGCCAGGACCGGATCGACTGGCACGAGCGCATCGACGCCGAGGAGCGCTTCCAGCGCATGTACGGGCTGTCGTCGTTCTTCATCGGCGAGCAGCGCGTGGCGGCCGAGCTCGGCCCGATGATGCGGGCGGTCCCCGACGAGGACATGCGCATCTTCCTGTGCACGCAGATCGCCGACGAGGCGCGCCACGTCGCGTTCTTCGACCGCTTCTACGCCGAGGTCGGCGTGCTCGAGTCCGACAACCTGCAGGACCGCCTCGAGGAGAACGCGCAGTACATCAACCGCGAGTTCGGCGTCCTCTTCGACGAGATGCTGCACTCGCGCGTGGACCGGCTGGCGGTCGAGCCCGAGGACACGGAGACGCTGGTCGAGGCGGTGACGCTCTACCACATGGTCATCGAGGGCATGCTCGCCCTGACCGGCCAGCACTTCATCATGGACTTCAATGAGCGGGTGGGGACGCTGCCGGGCTTCGTCGAGGGCTTCACGCGCGTGGCGCGCGACGAGCACCGCCACGTCGCGTTCGGCGCGCGCTTCCTGCGCGACATGGTGCACCGCGACGAGCGCCACCTCGCCGCGATCCAGCGCACGCTGGCCGAGGTCGCGCCGGTCGCCGACGCGGTCCTGCGCCCGCCCTGGATGGAGGGCGGCGACGATGACGAGCAGACGCTGTTCGGCGTCTCCGTCGCCGAGACCCGCGCATTCGCGATGAAGGCGCTCGAGCGGCGCATGAAGGTCATCGGCCTCGTCGCCGCATGATCGACTTCGACCAGTTCCTCGCCGTCGACATGCGCGTCGGCGTCGTGACGGCGGTCGACGACTTCCCGCAGGCGCGCAAGCCGGCGTGGAAGCTGACGATCGACTTCGGGCCGGAGATCGGCGTCAAGCGCTCTTCGGCGCAGATCACCAACTACGCCCGCGACGAGCTCGAGGGCCGGCGCGTGGTCGCGGTGGTCAACTTCCCGCCGCGCCAGATCGGGCCGTTCATGTCCGAGGTGCTGTGCCTCGGCGCCTCGAACGAGGCGGGGGAGATCATCCTGCTGCGCCCCGACACCGACGTCCCCGTCGGCGCCCGCATCCAGTGAGCTAGAACTTCGGGCGCTGCGGGGGGCTCGGGGAGGGCGCCGGCACGGGCGTGACGATCGGCGCGCCGTCATCGTCGCCGCCGGCCGTCGGGGTCGGCGTCACGACCGGGCCGGGCGTCGGGCTGGGCTGCGGCGAGGGGGAGGGCGCCGGCGAGGGCTGCGGCGACGGGGTCGGCGTCGTCTGCGCGGGCGGGGCGGTCTCGCCGGGCGGGAGCGCGCCGCGGGGCTGCTCCGTCGCGCCGGCGGTCTCGGTCGGCGTCGTCGTGTCGCCCTCGTGCT
>JBBQLH010000004.1:0-72690 GCA_038327685.1 Solirubrobacterales bacterium | reverse complement strand
GTGCTGCATCGCGGCCTGCGCGATCCCCTCGATCACGACGTCGATCGCGGCGTCGAAGAGCGCGAGGATGCACTCCTCCTTGTTGCCGAAGTGCTCGTAGAACGTCGCCTTCGACATCCCGGCCTCGCGCGCGATCGCCTCCGCGGTCGCGTCGGCGAAGCCGTTGCGGGCGAACACCGCCGAGGCCGCCGAGAACAGGCGGGCGCGCTGGCGGTCCTGGCGGACTTCCAGCGGCGGCGCGTGGCGCCCTCGGGGTGCGTTCTCCTGCTCGCCCATGCCCTCCGATGGTAGTTGGAGGGACTACCCTCTGGCCCCGCATGCGCCCGCGCCTCCTGCTCTTCACGCTGATCCTCGCCGCCGCGATCGCGGGCTGCGGCCAGGCTCCGTCGTCCGCCGGCAACTTCAAGGGCAACGAGAAGGCCGTCGCCGACACGATCGAGAAGCTCCAGACCGCGGCGCAGAGCCGCAAGCCTGCGGACATCTGCTCCGACGTCCTCGCCCGCGCGCTCGTCGACAGGCTCAAGACCCCCGGCCACGACTGCGTCGACGAGATGGACAAGATCACCAGCGACGCCGACGACTACGAGCTCGACGTCACCGGCGTCACGATCACCGGCGCGACCGCGACGGCCCGCGTGAAGGCGCGCAAGGGCGGCCGCAAGGGAGCCCTCACCACCTTCGCCCTCGCGCGCGAGGGCGGTCAGTGGCGGTTGACCGACTTCGGCGCCCAGTAGGGATGGCTCCGGCCCGATCGCCGGAAGAGCGCAAGCGCGACGTCCTGGCGCTGCTCGAGCGCGAGGTCGACGTCTACCTCCGCCTCACCCCGCAGCGCATCCAGGCCTGGCGCGAGGTCAACGAGCTGCGCGGCCGCCACGTGATGCGCGGCGGCGCCTGGGTCTAGCCGAGCGAGCGCCCGTACTGGCGCTCGTAGTAGGCACGGTAGTCGCCGGAGCGGACCGGCTCCCACCAGGCGGCGTTCTCGCGGTACCAGGCGACGGTGTGAGCGAGCCCGTCGCCGAAGCGCATCCGCGGCTCCCAGCCGAGCCTGCGCACCTTGTCCGAGGCGAGCGAGTAGCGGCGGTCGTGGCCGGGGCGGTCGGTGACGTACTCGATCAGGTCGTCGTCGCCGCCGGTGAGCTGGATGATGCGCTGGACGACCTCGAGGTTCGCGCACTCGTCGGGGCCGCCGGCGTTGTAGACGTTGCCCGGCTCGCCGTGCTCCAGCACCTGGCCGATCGCGCGCGCGAAGTCCTCGACGTAGATCCAGTTGCGGATCTGCTGGCCGTCGCCGTAGACGGGCAGCTTGTCGCGGTGCAGCGCGTTGAGGATCATCAGCGGGATCAGCTTCTCGGGGTACTGGTAGGGCCCGTAGTTGTTGGACCCGCGGCAGATCAGCGTGGGGAGCCCGAAGGTGTGGAAGTAGCTCCATACGAGCAGGTCGGCGCCGGCCTTGGTCGCCGAGTACGGCGAGGACGGGGCGAGCGGGGACTCCTCGGTGAAGGAGCCGCGGTCGATCGAGCCGTAGACCTCGTCGGTGGAGACCTGGACGTAGCGCAGGCCGGCCGCGCGCGCCGCCTCGAGCAGCACGTAGGTGCCCTGGGCGTGCGTCTTGACGAAGGCATCGGGCTCGGCGATCGAGCGGTCGACGTGGGTCTCGGCCGCGAAGTTCACGACCGCGTCGCGCCCCTCCATCGCCGCGGCCACCGCGTCGGGGTCCTCGATCCCGGCGTGCACGAAGGCGAAGCCCTCGCTGTCGCGCACGTCGGCGAGGTTCTCCTCGCGCCCGGCGTAGGTGAGCTTGTCGAGCACGACGACCTCGTCGCCGCACTCGGTGATGCGCTGGCGGACGAAGTTCGAGCCGATGAAGCCGGCCCCGCCGCAGACGAGCAGCTTCACTGGAGGACCTCCGATCGCAGGTAGGCGGACAGACCGTCGCGCCACGGCGGGAGCACGGGCGCCTCGGGACGGGTGGAGCGCAGGACGGACCAGGCGGGCCGCGGCGCGGGGCGCGGGAACTCGGCCGTGGTGACCGGCACGACGCGGCAGTCGACGCGGGCCTCCTCGAACGCCGCGCGCGCCAGCTCGTACCACGAGCACGAGCCGCTGCCAGCGACGTGGAGCGCGCCGGTGAGCCGGCGCTCGGCGACGTCGACGAGCGCGGGCGCGAGATGGCCCGTGAACGTCGGGCAGCCGATCTGGTCGTCGACGACGCGGACCTCGTCGCGGTCCTCGGCGAGCAGCAACATCGTCGCGACGAAGTTCTTGCCGTGGAGGCCGAACAGCCAGGCGGAGCGCACGATCGCGTGGTCGCCGGCCGCCGCCACGGCATGCTCGCCGGCGAGCTTCGAACGTCCGTAGGCGCTGGCCGGGCCGGTCGCGTCGCCCTCGGTGTAGGGCTCGGATGCGCGGCCGTCGAAGACGTAGTCGGAGGACACGTGCACGACGTAGGGCGCCGCCGCGGCGACGTGCCCGGCGCCCGTGCCGTTGATGAGCGTGGCGTCCGCCTCGTGCTCCTCGGCCCCGTCGACGTCGGTCCAGGCCGCGCAGTTGACCACGGCGTCGGGGCGCGCGGCCCGCACGGCGGCGCGGACGGCATCGGGATCGGCGATATCGAGGTCGCGGCGGGCGAGCCCGGTGACCTCGTGCCCCGCGCCCTCGGCGGCGGCGACGACGTACCGGCCCAGCATGCCCGCAGCGCCCGTGACGAGAAGGCGCATCGGCTCAGAGCCTAGCCTGCTCGCAGCGCGAGGCCGAGCTCGAAGCGCGCCTCGGGGTCCTCGAGGCTGTCGCCGAAGAGCTCGCGCAACTGCCGCACGCGGTAGCGCACGGTCTGGGGATGCACGTCGAGCACGGTGGCGACCGCCTGAACCTGGCCGGGGCGGTCGAGCCAGGCGCGCAGGGTCTCCGTCAGCCGCGTGCGCGGGCCCTCCGGGAGGGTGGTGAGCGGCGCCAGGCGCTGCTCGGCGAGCTCCGCCCCGAGCGCCGGATCGGCGGCGATGACGAGCGCCGGCAGGTGCTCCTCGGCGCGCGCGAACGGGACGTCGCCGAGCCGCCCCGCCGCGAGCAGCGCGTGCGTCGCGATCGCCCGGCGCACCGACACGCCCGCCCGCGCGAGCGGCACGGCCGGGCCGAGCGCGGCAGGGCGGCCCTCGGTCGCGGCGCGCAGCCGCCCGGGCCGCGCCGGCGCGCCCGGGTCGGGCACGAGCACGAGCGCGAGCCGCTCGAGCCCCGCTCCGATCGCCTCCTCGCCGATGCGGCGCGCCAGCCGCGCTGCGAGCGCGTCGGCTTCGGCTGCCATCTCGGAGGTCGCGGACGGCAGCGTGGAGGGTGCGGCGCCGGGGGCCGCGACGCCGGCGGGCGCGACGGCGGGCGCCACCGCCGTGCGGTCCGGACCGGCGGCGCCGCTCGCGTTGGGCGCGGTCACGAGCGCGGCAACGGCGCGCGGCAGCGGCCAGCCGGCGGCCGCCGCGGCCGCGAGGACGGTCTCCTCGTCGGCGGGCGGGTCCTGCGCGAGCAGCCGCACGAGCCGCCGCCGCAGCCGCTGGCGCTCGCCCGCCGAGGCCGACTGCTCCTCGGCGTAGCCCTCGGCCGACTCGGCGGAGAGCTCGTCGATGTACGCGAAGATCGCCTCGCCGAGCGCGTAGATCGCGTCGGGCTCGAGGCCGCCCGCCACGCCAGCCTCGACGAAGCGCCGCCACGCCAGCCGCGAGCCGAGCCGGTAGGCGGACAGCAGGGCGTCGAGGCTGCGCCCGGCGCGCATCTCGCCGCGGCCGAGGTTCACGTACGTCGCCCTCCCGCCCCCGTCATCGCCCGTCGGGTCCTCGATGAGGTCCACGAAGCGGCCGAGCGCGCTCTCGACGCCGAGTCGCACGACGCGCCCGAACGCGCCCTCCATCGCACGCGCGTAGTCGGGGACCTCGACGGCGATCGCGCGGATCATCTCGTCGGCGAGGCCGGGCAGCACCGGGCGCAGCACGGCGGCGGCGTCGGCGGGGATCGCCGCGAAGGGTCGGGCGGCCGGGGGCACTATCACGAGGCTACAAGGCCAAAGGCGGTCTCGCCGGGGAAGAGATAAGTCTGCGCAGCGGTTTACGGGAATCATGCAAGGCATGACCCGTGCGCACAAGATCTCGAACCTCTTCGGGGCCGTCGTCCCCTTCCTCGCCTTCATCGCGGCGATCGTCCTGCTGTGGAACCGGATCGTCGACTGGAGCGACCTCGCCCTGTTCGCCGTCTTCTACGTCCTGACGGGCCTCGGCGTGACCGTCGGATACCACCGCCTGCTGACCCATCGCTCCTTCATGACCTTCAAGCCGGTCGAGTACCTGTTCGCCACGCTCGGGTCGATGGCGGTCCAGGGACCCGTCATCGCGTGGGTGGCCGACCACCGCAAGCACCACGCCCACACCGACGAGGAGGGCGACCCGCACTCCCCGCACGTCGGCCACGGCGACGGTTTCATGGGCGCGCTGCGCGGGCTCTGGTTCGCGCACATGGGCTGGCTGTTCGACTCGCACGGCCGCGCCGAGGCGGAGCGCTACGCCCGCGACCTCGTCGAGGACCCGGGCATGCGCTTCCTCAGCTGCAACTTCCTCGGCGTCGCCCTGCTCGGGCTGCTGATCCCGACCGGCCTCGGCTACCTGCTCGACGGGACGCTCAAGGGCGCCCTGACCGGCCTGCTGTGGGGCGGCTTCGTGCGCATCTTCATGCTCCACCACGTGACATGGTCGATCAACTCCGTGTGCCACTTCTTCGGCCGCCGGCGCTTCGAGGTCGAGGACCACTCGACCAACGTGTTCTGGCTCGCGCTGCCGTCCTTCGGCGAGTCCTGGCACCACAACCACCACGCGTTCCCGCGCTCGGCCGTGCACGGGCTGAAGTGGTGGGAGATCGACACGACCGCGGTCGTCATCCGCACCCTGCGACGCCTGAGGCTGGCCTGGAACGTCGTCGAGATCTCGCCCGAGCGCCAGGCCCAGAAGCAGGCGCCGAAGCGCACCGCCGTCGCGGCCTAGGCGGCTTCTAGCCTGGAGGCATGGCTCCGGGCACGCGGGCCGCGCGCCGCGCGGTCACCGTCATCTTCCTCTCAACGGCATGCTCATGGGCTCGTGGGCCGCGCGCATCCCCGCGGTCAAGGAGCGCCTCGACCTCGGCGAGGCCCAGCTCGGGCTCGCGCTCGGGCTGGTCGCGCTGGGGGCGCTCGTGGCGATGCCGGTCTCGGGCTGGATGTCCGCGCGCGGGGGCAGCCGGCGCACGACTCGCTTCGCCTTCGTCGGCTGCTGTCTCGCGATCCCGCTGCCGGCGCTCGCACCGAGCTACGCGCTGATGCTCCCGGCCGCGCTGCTGCTCGGCGCCGGCAACGGCTCGCTCGACGTCGCGATGAACGCGCACGGCGTCGCCGTCGAGCGCCGCCACGAGAGCCCGATCCTCTCCTCCTTCCACGCCGCGTTCTCCGGCGGTGCGCTGATCGGCGCGTCCACGGGTGGGCTCGCCGCGGGCGCCGGGCTCGATGTCCGCTGGCACCTGCTTGTCGTCGCGGCCGTCGGGCTGGCGATCGGCCTCGTCGCGTGCCGCGCGCTGCTGCCCGCCGACGCGGACCATGGCGGCGGCGAGGCGGCGGGTCCGCTGCTCGCCAAGCCGCCGCGCGCACTCTGGGCCGTCGGCGCCGTCGGCTTCTGCGCGCTGGTGTGCGAGGGGGCGACCGCGGACTGGAGCGCGGTCTACGTCAAGGAGTCGCTCGATGCGCACGCCGGCGTCGCCACGCTGGCGTTCGCGGCCTTCTCGGCCACGATGACGATCGGCCGCGCCATCGGCGACCGGCTGACGAGCGCGTGGGGGCCGGAGGCGCTCGTGCGCCGCGGGGGCCTGCTGTCCGCGGCCGCCCTGGCCGCCGCGCTGCTGATCGGCCGTCCGATCGCCGCGATCGCCGGCTTCGCCCTGCTCGGCATCGGGATCGCCACGATGGTCCCCGTGGTCTTCCGCGCCGCCTCCGAGGTGGACGGGGTCACGCCCGGCGTCGGCATCGCCGCCGCGTCGACGATGGGCTACTTCGGGTTCCTGATCGCCCCGCCGATCATCGGCGCCGTCGCGGAGCTGACGTCGCTCCCCCTCGCGCTCGGGCTGCTCGTGCTCCTCAGCCTCGTGATGGCAGCGCTCGCGCCACGGGTCCGCCCCAGCGCGCGCAGCGCGGTCCTCAGCCCGTCGCCGGCCGCGGCACGCTGACCTTCCGGTTCGGGTCGGTGACCTCGAACACGAGCCGGACGCCGCCGCTGACCAGCTGGCCGAGCTGGCGGCGCAGCCCGTTCGGCACGTCGAGCGCGAGGTTGACGTCGAGCGTGAGCCGGCGCAGCAGGCGGTCCTTGGTGCCGGTCAGCAACTCGACCCGCGCGGTCTCGATCGCCCGCTCGAGCTCGCGCGTGTCGCCGAGGCGGCCGGCGAGGTCCTTCGCGACGGCGGGGACGTTCACGCGCGCCCGGATCCGGTCGGTCGCGTCCCCGCCCACCGCGGGGCCGCCGCCGAGCTTCGGATCGCGCATCCAGCCGACGAGGTCGAGCTTGCGCACGCCGCCGTTCTGGCTGAGCCGGCCGGTCGCCGCTCGCAGCCTGCGGGTCTGCGCGTCGGGGAGCGGCCGCACCGCGCCGCCGCCCTGGACGAACGCCTCGCGCCCGGTGGAGATGAACGTCGCACTCCCCTGCTGGTCGCCGGAGATCTGCGTGTAGCGCAGCTTGGCGACCGGGAGCCCAGCGCCGCGCGCGAGCGCGAACGGGCCGGCGAGCTTGAAGCCGAGCTTCGCGGTCTGGCCACCGCCGCGGCCGGTGGCGGCGAGCTCGACGCGCATGTCGCCCGAGCGGATGTCGGGAAGCTTGGCCGCCGTCTTCGAGACCACCTGGGCCGGGGTCTCGCCCGCCCCGCTCCCGCCGCCGCAGCCGGCGAGCGCAACGAGCGCGACGCCGGCTGCGAGGCGTGCCCTCACGGCGTCGGCTCCGGGGTCGGCGTGGACGTGGCGGTCGGCGCGGGGCTGGCCGTCGCGGTCGGCGTGGCGCTCGGTGTGGGGGTCGGCGTCTCGGTCGCCGCCGCCGGCGCGGGTGTCGTCGCGGCGGCGTCCGGGGTCGCGCTTGCCCCCGGGGACGGGGAGGCCCCCGGAGTCTCCGCGGCGTCGACGTTCTGGTTCTCGTCGAGCCCGCCGCCCCCGTCATGCCCGTGCTGATCCTTGACCGGGACCGGCTCGAGCCCGGTCTCGAGCACGTGCTGGATGCGCGCCTTGATCTCCTTCAGCCGGGCGTCGAGCTCGGCGAGCGGGATGTCCCCGCGGCCGAGGCCTTGCAGCAGCTTCTTGATCTCGTGCAGCTCGCGGCGGGCCTCCTTCGTGAAGCGCACCGGCCCGCCGGTGCTGAGCACGAACTGGTAGGCGGCGGCGAACGTCTCGCACGCCGTGCAGTTCTCGTTCACGGCCACGGCGACGTTCTGCGGCGTGGCCGACGTGACGTCGCCCATCACCAGCACGATCTGGATCGCGATCGCGACCGTGCGGCAGTTGGCGCAGCTCGAATAGGCGACCGCGGTGTTCGTCTCCTCGACGACGGGCTGCATCGTCCGGCGGATGTCGAACGCGAGCTGGAAGACGGACGAGCCGTCGGTCGTGTTCTCGGCGTCGGCGAGGTTGTCCTGGGCGAGCGCCGGCGCGGCGGGGCCGAGCAGCAGCGCGGTCGCAAGGACGAGGCCGAGGAGGCGGCGGGCGAGGGTCATGGGGTGGCGGCGGCTGCGGGGGTCGCGGTGGGCGTGGCCGTCGCGGCGGCGGTCGGCGTCGCGGTCGCGGTGGGAGTGGCGGTGGCGGTGGGCGTCGCCGTGGCGCCGGGCGTCGCGGTCGCCGAGGGCGTGGCGCCGGCCTGCGGTGTCGCGCTCGGCGTGGGCGTCGCGCTGGTCTTCTCGCGCGCGGCGCGGGGCGCGCGCTTCTTGACCGGCTGCCGGGCCTTGCCAACCGTCTCCGGCGTCTGCTTGAGCCGGGTGTCGTCCTTCAGCTGGCGGGCCGTCGGCGCGCCGCCGAGCTCGCGCTCACGCTGGGGAGTCAGGCTCGGGCGGCCGCTCGTGACCGCCGCGACCGAGTGCAGGCCGCCCTCGATCGTGCCGCGCTCACCGGGCTGGATCGGGCGGTAGTCACCGTTGGGCCACCAGGTGAAGACGGCGAGCGCGACCGCGGCGGTCGCGGTCGTCACCACGGCGGCGCGGCGCTCCGGATGACCCTCGGACCAGCTCCACGCGCCCTTGCCGGCGCGCGAGCCGACGCGGCTGAAGGTCAGCATCAGCCCGGCGGTCGGGAGGGCGAGCATCAGCAGCTGGAGCGACCCCGACGCGACGCTGGCCGCGGCGCCCTCGCTGACCGCCGCGGAGACCTTGTCGTACTGCACGCCGAGCGAGTCGTAGGCGGTCGCGAACATTCGCGGCGCGTGGATGAGCGCCATCAGCATCGAGAATGCGAGCAGCGGCACGACCGTGAGGACGTAGGCGGTGACCACGATGCGCACCCACGGCTTGAGCTCGGTCACCCGCGCGTCGGCCTCCTCGCCCGGCTTGAGGCTGCGGAAAACGGGCTTGATGCGCGAGAACATGTCCGGCACGCCCGTGAGGTCGGAGAGGATGTAGTAGCCGTCGAGCCGCAGGAACGGCAGCAGCTGCTGGAGCATCGCGAAGTTCTGGACGAGCACGAGCAGCAGCAGCGGCTCGAAGCCGGTCAGCGCGTACAGCCCGCTCATCGCGAGCGCGAAGATCGCGTTGAAGTAGATGCCGCCGAGGTCCGTGCGCAGGCGGCCGCGGCGGCCGAGCCGGTAGGCGTCCGTGACGTCGGTGTAGAAGGCCGGCCACACGATGTAGATGCCGACGCCCATGACGCCCGGCTTCGCGCCGCCGTAGCGGCACGCGGTCGCGTGGCCGATCTCGTGGAACGCCGTGGCGATCACGACGCCGCCGAACATCCCGAGCAGCAGCAGCGGCTGGTAGATCGCGTGGCGCAGGCCCTGGGCGATGCCGTGGTGGAGGAACAGCCAGGCGTCGAGCCCGAGGAACGCGGCGATCATGAGGCCGAGCACGGGCGGCCAGAACAGCGGCCGGAAGATCGTCGTCAGCACGCGCGTGAAGCCCTCGGGGACGACCGCGGTGCGGAACTTCAGGGCGAGCAGCGGGTCGGGGCGCTCGAGCTCGGGGCTCGACCCGTCGGCGGCGGCGAGCACGCCGAGCGGCCGCAGTTTCTTTTCCACGAGGAAGCGGACGTTGTCGGCGCTCACCTTGCGGCCGATGTCGTCGGACACGCGCTGCGCGATCGCGGCGTAGTCGCGCTGCCCGTCCGCGCTCGAGGCGACGCTGTAGAGCAGCCTGGTGAGCTGGAGCGTCTGCCCATCGGCACGCCGCGCGATGTACGGCGTCTCCTTGAAGCCCGAGTCCTCGTACTCGCCGAGCATCTCGATGCCCTCCGCGAGGCGCGGGGCGATCGCCGTCGGCGCCGAGGCCGGCGGCTCGTGCGGCGGCGGATCGAGGAGGCTCGTCGGCGGAGGCGTGGTCATGGGAGAGAGACGTCAGGCACGGCACGGGGCGGCCCGTGAAAAGGGCCGCCCCGCGGTACTACCCCTTCGTGATGTGGCTAGTTGCCCTGATCGATGTCGGCCGTCTGCTCGGCGTTTGCATAGGCGACCGAGTTGTCGGACAGCACGTTGGCGGCCACGGCGGCGTTGACCGGCGCGGCGACGTTCGCGTTGATGAGGGACATCGCCTCGCGGTCGGGCAGCTCCTCGGCGCCCTGGGCCTCGAGCTCCGCCTGCGTGAGCTCGGTCTTCTCGAGGTCGGTCTTCTGCGTGGTCTCGTCGGGCATGCTGGTCTCCTCTAGTTGGCCTGGTCGATGGTTGAGCTCTGCTCGGCGTTCGCGACCGCGGTGGAGTTGTCCGAGAGGACGTTGAGCGCGGCGGCGACGTTGACGGGTGCTGCGACGTTCGCGTTGACGAGCGACATCTGCTCGCGGTCGGGGAGCTGCTCGGCGCCCTGCGCCTCCAGCTCGGCCTGCGACAGCTCGCCGCCCTCGACGACGGGCTCGACGGCGGTCTCCGGCTTGGTGATCTCTTCGGCCATGGTGATCTCCTTTACGGGGTGTTGGTCTCGGGGGCGTTGCTCTGGTCGATCGCTCCGCTCTGCGTCGCGTCGGCGATCGAGGTCGCGTTGTCCGACAGGACGTTGGCCGCGACGGCGGCGTTGACCGGTATCCGGGTTTCTTGGCAACGCTCCGCGATCTCGCATCCTGCGGTGCATCACGGCGCGCCGGGGTCAATCGCCTGTGACGGCAACGTCAACCGAGCCTGACGAGGCGCCGCTCCGGGTAGAGCCGCGCGATGAGCATCCGCCCCGGCGAGCAGCAGCTGGCCCGCGCCGCCTTGCGGCTGGGCGATCCCGCGGCGGGTCTGACGGCGGTGCGCGAGCTGCGCCGGCGGCTGGACACGCTCGAGGCGGCGC
Organism: Solirubrobacterales bacterium; assembly: GCA_038327685.1. Lineage (GTDB taxonomy): Bacteria > Actinomycetota > Thermoleophilia > Solirubrobacterales > Solirubrobacteraceae > DASQFQ01. Next base: position 62,199 of record JBBQLH010000004.1, on the reverse strand, counting down.
ACGTCGACCAGGCGATCGAGGCCGGCTGGTCGTGGCGCGAGGTGGCCGAGGCGCTCGGCGTGACCAAGCAGGCCGCCCACGCGAAGCACGCCCGTCGCACCCAGCGCGGGCAGGACGGGCTCGTCGTCGCCGGCCGGGCGCGCCAGGCCGTGGGGCGCGCGAAGGCGGAGGCCGCGAAGCTCGGCGCCACGCGCGTCGAGACCGACCACCTTCTGCTCGGGTTGCTGCTCGATGACCGGGGACCGGTGAGGGCGGCGCTCGACGCGTGCGGCATCAACTGCGACGCGGTGCGCAGCGGTGCCGGGCCGCCGGACGCGATCGCGCTGCCCGGCAGGCCGAGCGACCCCGTGGTCTCGCCGAACACGCGCGAGGTGCTCGAGCAGTCGATGCGCGAGGCGGTCGAGCGCGGCGACGCCCGGCTCGACGTGGAGCACCTCCTGCTCGCCGTCCTGCACGAGCCCGGCGGGCGCGGCCAGCGGGCGATCGTGGCGGCCGGGCGGTCGCCCAAGGCGGTCGAGCGCCGCCTCGCCCGCGCGCTCCGCGCTCAGCCCGTCGAGTCGTCCTCGTCGTCGGCGTCCTGATCGAGCAGGACGTCGGCCGCGATGTCGGGGTCGAGCGGGATCGTCACGTCGCCGCGGATGACGGACATCGCCTCGCGGTCGGGCAGTTGCTCGACGTCGTGGTCGTCGAGCTCGTCCTCGGACAGCCCGTCGTCGGACGGCTCGTGCTGCTCGCTCACAGAATCCCGATCTCCGAGTTGTCACCCACCATGAACCGATACGCGCGCGGCTGGCGGTCGTCGCGCGAGATAGCGACGTTCTTACCCAAAAGCGACGACTCCATCCGGCCTTCGAGCCCGCGCACCGAGGAGGACTCGAGCAGGATCGAGTGCTCGACCTCCGCGTTCTCGATCACGCAGCCCGCGCCGACAGCGGTATAGGGGCCGATGTAGGCGTCGCGGAGCAGCGCGCCGGAGCCGATCACGGCCGGCCCGCGCACCGTGGCGCGCTCGAGCCGCGCGCCGGCCTCGACGACGACACGGCCATCGACCTGGGAGTCCTCGAGCTCGCCTTCGACGCGGCGTTCGATCGTCTCGAGGATCAGGCGGTTGGCCTCGAGCATGTCGTCGAGCCGGCCCGTGTCCTTCCACCAGCCGCGCACGACGTGGGACTCGACGCGGCGGCCGCCGTCGACGAGCCACTGGATGGCGTCGGTGATCTCGAGCTCGCCGCGGGGGCTCGGCTCGATCGCCCGCGCCGCCTCGTGGATCGTGGGCGTGAACATGTAGACGCCGACGAGCGCGAGGTCCGACGCCGGCTCGGCAGGTTTCTCGACCAGCTGCACCACGCCGCCGTCCGCACCGAGCTCCGCGACCCCGTAGTTCTCGGGATCGGGGACGGGCGTGAGCAGGATCAGCGCCTCGGGCTGGTGCTCGCGGAACTTGTCGACGAGGTCGGCGATCCCGCCCTGCAGGAGGTTGTCGCCGAGGTACATCACGAACGGGTCCGTGCCGAGGAAGGACTCCCCGGTGAGCACCGCGTGGGCCAAGCCGAGCGGCTCGTCCTGCACGATGTAGATGATCTCGACGCCGAAGCGCGAGCCGTCGCCCGCCGCACCGCGGATCTCGTCGCCCGTCTCTGGCGCGATGATGATCCCGACCTGCTCGATCCCCGCCGCGGCCATCGCCTCGATGCCGTAGAAGAGCACCGGCTTGTTGGCGACCGGCACGAGCTGCTTCGCCGACGTATACGTGATCGGGCGCAGGCGCGTGCCCTTGCCGCCCGAGAGGATCAGGCCTTTGAGGTTCTCCACGGGGCGGAGCCTAGTAGGCCCCGCCGAGCTTGCGGTGATCCCAGGTCACGCGGCCGCGCTCCACGAACTCCAGCCCGACCCGCTTGGGAGCCTGCTGGCGGAAGCCGTCGCGGACCCCGTCGTGCTCCGGGCCGGGCCCCGAATAGCGGTCGACGAGCTCCATCGCGATGCCCTCGATGACCTCGAGCTCGCGATGGATCACGACGTCGCAGCGCAGCATCACGCCGCGCAGCTCCTCGTACGCGAGCCCCGCCTCGACCTGCAGCGTCGCGCGCGCGTCGCGCTCGAGGTTCTTCGTCTTCTGCGATTTGCCGTAGGTCCAGCCCCATAGGCGGGTGCGGCCGCCTGTGCCCGCCGACGAAGTCGGCTGGGTATCGCGCAGCACGTACCAGAGCGGCATCAGGTGCGGGAAGCCGTCGTGGCCGTTGGTGGCGCAGGTGACGGTCTTGGACTCCTCGAGGAAGGCCTGGACCTCTCCCGGGTCCATCTTGATGGCGTCGCGGCGGCTCACGAAGCGGGAGCGAGAAGACGCTCGGCGGCGTGCTGCACGGCCTCGCGCGCGTCGGCGGGCTCGAGGACGGCGGCGTCGCCGGCCTCCTTGAGCACCTCCTTGACGAGGTAGTCCTCGCCCTTGAAGCCCCATTCGATGATCACCGCGCCGTCGGGCAGCTCGGCGAGCACCGTGCGCTCCTCGCGCGCCCAGCGCGCCTGCTCGGGTGAGATCCAGACCTGCGCGACGCGCGAGTCGGAGACCTCGCCGGTCCGCGGCCAGCCCTCGACGTCCGCGATCGGGTCGAGGCCGGCGCGCGGCTCATAGGGCGCGTCGAGCACGGCCACGGACTTGACCCGGTCGAGGCGGAAGTGGCGCGTGTCCTCCTTCGCCGGGTCGTAGGTCGCGACGTACCAGCCCTCGCGGCCGTTGATCAGCGCGTACGGCTCGACCGTCCGGGTCGAGAAGCGGTCCTCGTTGGGCGCGTAGTACTCGAGCTCGATCAGCCGGCGCGCCTCGATCGCGCGGCTCACCTCGCGCGCGATGTCGGAATCGTCGGCGTCGGCGCGGGCGACCAGCAGGCCCTCGCGGCCGATCTCGCCGAGGGCGCTCTCGATCTTCTGGCGCGCGGTGACGAGATGCTCGGACAGGTGCTCGCCGAGGAACTCGATCGCGGTGATCAGCGCGTTGGCCTCGATCGGCAGCAGCCGCGCGGGGCGGTCGAAGGTGTCGGAGTAGGGCTCGGTGTCGACCTCGATCTCCTTGCCCTGGACCTCGGCATAGAGCACGTAGGCCCCGCCGCCGAAGTTGACGACGTTGAGCACGCTGATGTCCTCGCGCAGCTCCTGCTCGGAGATCTGGAGCCGCTCGCAGGCCTCCTTGACCGGGAGGCGGCGACCCTCACGGCCGGCGGCGATCAGCACGGAGGCGAGCGTGACGAGGCGGGCGAAGCGCTCGGGGCGGATCGCGGCCTCCTGCCGCGAGCGCGTCGGGGCCTCGGCGATCTCGGGGTCCTCGGCGCCGGGCGGGCGACCGTCGGCGATGCCGGTGAAAGGATCGCCGCGGTGGCGCTCGACGATCGAGTCGAGCCGTCCGCGCGCCTCGGCGGCGAGCTCCGAGGGCCCGACGATGCGGGCGTGCTCGCCATAGCCCAGCGCCCACGCGATCACGAGCCGCGAGATCGAGTACGGGGTGCGGAAGACGCGGCCGTTGCCGTCGTCGGCGTCGGCCATCTCGCCGTAGGGGCCGAAGTTGCGCTCGACGTGCCAGGCGATGCGGTCTGACACCCAGATCTCGGCCGTGCCCTTCGTGTCGCCGAGCTGCCACGGGATGCGGTTTGCGTACACGCGCGGGTCGAAGTCCGCCGGGCGCTGGAAGTCGTGCTCGGCCTTCGTGGCGTAGGCGACCTTCCCGCGGATGCGCGAGAGCCGGAACACGCGCACCCCGTCGCGCTCGTGCGAGTGGCCGACGAGGTAGAACTGGCCGCCCTGGTAGACGAGCTGGTAGGGGTCGACGCGGCGCTGCGCGACCTCCCCCGACTGCATCGTGAAGTACTCGAACTCGATCCGCTTGCGGCGGTAGATCGCGGTGTCGATCTTGGCGAGGCGGGCGGAGACCTCGGCGCCGCCCGCCGACGCCGTGATGCCGAGGCCGACCGAGCGCTGCTCGGGCGAGTCGAGCGGGCTCGGGCGCCCCCAGGTGATCTGCTGCAGCGCGAGCCGCAGCGGCTCGGCGTAGGCGAACTCGCCGTCGAGCAGCTTGAGCGCCGTCTGCAGCGACGCGTGCTCCTCGTCGGTGAAGGCGATCGCGGGCAGGTGGAAGGCCTCGGGCGCGAGCGAGTAGTTCTCCTGCTCGGAGAAGCCCTCGGCCGGCTTGTCGACGCGCAGCTGGATGCCGAGCGCGTCGAGCTCAGCGCGGTCGGCGTAGAAGCGGCGCGCGAACGCGTCCTCGGTCATGTCCGAGTAGCCCTCTACGTCCCGCCGGATCTCCGTTGCCGTGACGGGTCGCCGCTCCGCCATCAGATAGGAGATCAGCGAGAGCTGCCGGATCAGCTTCTCGGTGTCCTTCGCCACCGCTCCGACTGTAGTGGTGACGGGACATAAGTCGCCCCGCTTACAACGACTTTGCGGGTTTTCCTACGCCGCCTCGCGGTCGGCGAAGAACGCGCCACCGCCGATCGCGCGGTCGAACGCCGACCACTGGCTGCCCTGAGGCAGCTCCTTCTCGAGCCGGTCGAACGAGCCGAGGCGGCCGCCGAGGTTGTCGATCATGTGCACGAGCGTGGCCTCGCGCGTGCACGGGACCACGGGCGAGCCGTGCTCGAGCGCGCCGTGGTGGGAGAGGATGATGTGCAGCACCGCGCCCGCGAGGTGCTCGGGGAAGCCCGGCAGGTCCTCGATCAGGCGGCGGATCCGGTAGTAGCCGAGCGGGATCTCGCCCTGCAGCTTGCCGACGTCGGTCATGTCGATCGCAAGGCCGGTGGAGGCGTAGGCGTCGAGCTTGCCGATGTCGTGCAGCAGCGCGCCGCAGACGGCGACCTCGCGGTCGATGCCGGGGAACGTGGCCGCGATCGCCGACACGGACTGCGCGACCGAGAGGCAGTGCTCGAGCAGGCCGTGGCGGTAGGCCTGGTGGTAGTACTTGGCCGCCGGGGCGGCGCGGAAGGCCTCCCACGTCGGGGTGCCTGCGCCGAAGATCGCGTCCAGCAGCGCGCGCAGGTGCGGGTTGTGGATCGTGGCGACGAGATCGCGCAGATCCGTCTCCATCTGGTCAGCCGAGCGCGGCGGCCCGTCGCACAGCGCGTCGAGGTCGACCTCGTGCGGCTCGGCGGCGCGCAGCGTTTCCACGGCGAGCTCCGGGCCGTAGCGGGGGTGGACGCTGTAGCGGCCCGCGACGCGCACGGCGCCGCCGGCGTTGCAGACCTCGGCGAGCGCGGGGACGTCATCCCGGATGACCGCCGACAGGGAGCCCGTGCGGTCGGCCAGCCCGAGCTTGATGTACTCGCCACCGTCGCGCCTGGTCCGCACCTGGCGCTCGCGCACGAGCAGGACGATGTCGACGTCCTGTCCGTCGGTGAGTTGGTTGACGAGCATGGTCAGAAACGCTAGACCCGTGCCCGGCGGATGACGCGAAACGCATTCATCACGGGGGGCGGGGGTGGCCTGGGAGTCGCGGTGGTCGAGCGTTTCCTGACAGCGGGCTGGAACGTGGCCGCTCCGCGCCGGGCCGAGGTCGACCTGACCGACCCGGAAGCGGTGCGACGCGCGGTCGCGGCGGCCGCGCCGCTGCACGCCGTCGTGAACCTCGCCGGCGGCTTCGCCGCCGGGCAGCCGGTGGGCAAGACGCCGGTCGAGGACTTCGAGGCGGTGCTCCGGCTCAACCTCCGCACGACCTACGTCGTCTGCCACGCGGCGATCCCGCACCTCGCCGAGGACGGCGCGATCGTCTGCACCTCCTCGGCGACCGCGCAGCAGCCGTTCGCCGGCTCGGCGGGCTACGCGGCGTCGAAGGCGGGGGTGACCGCGCTCTCAGGGGCGATCGCGAAGGAGGGCGTGCGCTGCAACGTCATCTCACCGTCGTTGATCGACACGCCGGCGAACCGCGAGTCGATGCCGGAGTCGGCCTGGGGTCGGTTGGTCCCGCCGGCTCGGATCGCGGAGCTGATCCTGTGGCTGTGCTCGCCGGAGTCCGCGGCCTTGAATGGCGTGGAGCTGCCGGTGTAACGGCGCGAGGGTGCCGCCGGAATCGCAGCATCGTCCTGCTCTGACGTCTCCATACGACGTCAAAGCAGGACGGTGGCCGCAATCCCGGCCGTATCCAGCCGCTGTTGACGTCCGCCGGCTAACCGCCGCCGTAGAAGCGAATCGTCCGATCCGCCCGCGCCCGCGTCTCGCGCTCGTTGCCGATCGCGTTGAACGCGATCGCCGCGAACGGGATCAGGCGCCCGGCGAAGCGCTTGATCGCCCGCCGGCCGACCATCCTGGCGAGCTGCGAGGCGAGCGCCTGGTCGCGCTCCAGCTTCGAGCCCGCCCACGCCTGGATGACCGACGTGCCGACGCCGTCGAGCGCCTTGCGCGCCGACTGGGGATCGGGGTAGAGACCCTGGAGCACGAGCAGCTCGGCGGGGCGCATCGGGTCGAACGGGTCGTAGCCGTACGCGGCGGCGATGAAGAACACCATCCGCGACTGGATCCAGGCCGTGGCGGCCATGTCCGGGATCACGGTGAAGATGCCGCCGACGCCGGTGGCGGCGCCGCCGAAGCGGGAGAGCGCGGCGTGGCGGCGCTTGGCCATCTGCGCCAGCTCGGCCGGCGAGTGCGCATACATCCCCCGGCGCTCCTCGACCCAGGCCGCGGCGGCGGGCGCGTGGCGTTCGGAGGCGGCCAGGGCGAGGTGCTCGGGGGCGTGCACGGGGTCGGAGCGGAGGCGCTCCCACAGCGACGGCGGCAGCTCGCGCCGTCGCTCGTCCTCGATCCGCTCGGGGACAGTGCTCATCGGAGTCAATCTACCCACCGCCCCATCTCGTACCGTGAGAGTCATGGATCGAAAGTGGTGGACCCTCATCGCGGTGTGCATCGCGACCTTCATGCTGCTGCTCGACATCACGATCGTGAACGTCGCGCTGCCCGAGATCGAGCGGGCCCTGCACTCGAGCTTCTCCGACCTGCAGTGGGTGATCGACGCCTACGCGCTCACGCTCGCCGCGCTGCTGCTCACGGGCGGCTCGCTCGCGGACCTGTTCGGCCGCCGCCGGATCTTCGTGATCGGGATCGTGATCTTCACCATCGCCTCGGCGCTGTGCGCGCTCGCCGGGACGCCGCTCGTGCTCAACCTCGCCCGCGCCCTGCAGGGCATCGGCGGCGCGTTCATGTTCGCGACCTCGCTGGCGCTGCTGGCCTCGGCGTTCCAGGGCCGCGACCGCGGCACCGCGTTCGGGGCGTGGGGGGCGACGACGGGCGCGTCGGTGGCGGTCGGGCCGCTCGTCGGCGGAGTGCTGACCGACGGCATCGGCTGGGAGGCGATCTTCCTCGTCAACCTGCCGATCGGCATCGGAGCCATCGCGATGACGCTCGCGAAGGTGGAGGAATCGCACGCGCCGAGCGGCGGGCGCATCGACTGGCCTGGGCTCGTGACGTTCTCCGGCGGGCTGTTCGCCCTCATCTTCGCCCTCATTCGCGGCAACGCGGAGGGCTGGGGCGCCCCGCTGATCGTCGGCTGCCTCGTCGCCGCGGTGGTCCTCGGGACGGTCTTCGTCCTCGTCGAGCGGCGCAGCGCCGAGCCGATGCTCGACCTGTCGCTGTTCAGCAAGCCCGCCTTCGCCGGCGCGTCGATCGCCGCCTTCGTGCTGTCGGCGTCGATGTTCTCGATGTTCCTCTACCTTACGCTCTACATCCAGAACATCCTCGGCTACTCGCCGCTCGAGTCCGGCCTGCGCTTCCTGCCGGTGACGCTGCTCTCGTTCATGGTCGCGCCGGTCTCGGGCAAGCTCGCCGAGCGCCTCGGGATCCGCTGGTTCCTGGGCGCGGGCCTCGGGCTCGTCGGCGTGGGGCTGTGGCTGATGAGCGGCCTCAAGGCCGGCGACGACTGGACCGCGCTGCTCGCCGGCTTCCTGGTGGCGGGCGGCGGGATCGGGCTCGTCAACCCGCCGCTCGCCACGGCCGCCGTCGGCGTCGTCGAGCCACAGCGGGCCGGGATGGCGTCCGGGATCAACTCGACCTTCCGGCAGGTCGGCATCGCGACCGGCATCGCGGGCCTGGGCGCGATCTTCCAGCACCTGGTGGCCTCGAACTTCCTCGACCGCCTGCCCGCTGCGCGCCTCCCGCCCGGCGTGCGCACGGACGCGATCGCTGACTTCATCTCCTTCGGCGGCGCGCAGAAGGTCGGCAACAAGGCGCTGACCCGAGCGGCCGAGCAGGCGTTCGTCGGCGGGCTCAACGACATCCTCGTCTACGCCGCGATCCTCGCCTTCGTCGGCGCGGTGCTCGCCACGGTGCTCACCCGCCCGCAGGACTTCATCGCGCACGGGTCCGCGCCCGCTGCGGGGTAGTTTCCCGCAGCTCGAGGCGACCGAGCGGTTTGCCCGAGCTGCTGCTGGCGTTCCGGTCGCGGCGGCCGAAGCGGCATGAACGATGCCACCGGCCCTGCAACGCGCCGTGCACGCAGGACGAAGCCGCGGAGTGCCGCTGCGTGAGCGGCTACCCTTCCCGCCCGATGCGCCCGCTTGCACCCCTCACCAGCCTCCTTCTCCTGCTCATCCTCGCCGCCCCCGCCGCGGCCCAGACCCCGCCGCCGGAGCAGCGCATCGCGCCCGGCGTCAAGGCCCACGGATTCGCTGTCGGCAACCTCACCGTGCCTGAGGCGGCCGCCAAGCTGCAGCAGGTCTTCGGGCCCCCGCTCGCGCGCCCCATCTCCGTGCAGGTGGCCGGGCGCCGCTACCGGCTGACCATGAAGAAGGCGCAGCTCAAGTTCGACGCGGTGCAGACCGCGAAGCGCGCCTATTCCGCCGGCGCGAAGAACCCGGTCGCCGACGTGCCGCTCGCGATCGAGTGGGACCGCGATCGCATCGAGACCCTCGCGGCCCGCGTCTCGCGCGCCGTCTACCTCGCTCCGCGCGACGCGACGATCCGCATCACGCTGCGCCACATCTTCCGCCACAAGTCCGCGACCGGCCGCAGCCTCGGCGCCAAGAAGCTGCGGGCGGCGATCGAGCAGGTTCTGCTCAACCCCGATCCGGCCTCCTCGCGCATCGTGCGCCCGGCCCGCAGCATCCTCAAGCCGCGGGTGACTGCGAACAAGCTGCCATCGGCCTACCGGACGGTGATCACGATCGACCGCGCCCACTTCAAGCTGCGGCTGTTCAAGCGCCTGAAGTTCTCCAAGAGCTACGGGGTCGCGGTCGGGCTGCCGGCCTACCCGACGCCCACGGGTCGCTTCTCGATCCAGGACAAGCAGCTCAACCCCGCCTGGACCGCGCCGAACTCGCCGTGGGCCGGCGAGCTCGCCGGGACCACGACGCCGGGCGGCTCGGCGGCGAACCCGCTGCGGGCCCGGTGGATGGGGATAGCCAACGGCGTCGGCATCCACGGGACCTCGCAGGAGTACTCGATCGGCAGCCGTGCCTCGCACGGCTGCATCCGCATGCGCGTGGCCGACGTGATCGATCTGTTCCGCCGGGTGCCGGTCGGCACCCCGGTGCTGATCCGCTAGCCGTCAGTCCTGCTTCAGCCACGACCCGTCGTCGTAGCGGGCAGGTGACACGTCGACGCGCTTGAAGCCGGGGCGGTCCTCGGCGACGAGGTTGCCAACCGCACGGCGGAGGCGGCGAAGTCTGCTGTTCATGGTGGGCTCCAGTCCAGTCGGTATGGCGGGGACGCCACGTACGGTCGCAGCGGGACGGCCGCCTTCCCAGCGAGCCAGCCCGTGAACGGACCTCCTGGCGGCCCCCGCCGGGGGTGCGGGCAGCCGAACCCGCCCGGCGTCAGCGCAGCGCGCGGCGGAAGCGCCGGACGACGCGGACCTCGACCCGCGCCGGCCGCGTGGGCGCCGCGAGCGAGAGGAACTCGCGCACGACGCCGGTGTGGTGGCAGAACGGGCAGGCCAGCGGGGCGCCAACCGCCGCGGGGCCCGGTGCGAGCGCGACGGGCGCGTCGCAGCGCGGGCAGGCGAGCGTCCCGGTGCCGAGGTGGCCCGCGTTGAGGCGGCGGCGGTAGTCGTGCGTCTCCGCCGTGCCGCCGACCGGGTCGGGCCGGACCGGATCCGCCCCGTCGATGCCGCGCTGGAAGCTCACGGGGAGGAGTCTAGGCCGCTCTCGCGAGCGCCACGAGCTGCGCCAGCGACGCCTCGATGCCCTCCGCGACGACGTCGAGGTCCGGCAGGGCGTCGTAGTCCCCGAGCAGGCCGAAGCCGACCTTGCCGTCGTAGGACATGATCGCGATGGCGAGCGCGCGCTCGCCGGCCAGGAACGGGATCGGGAAGATCTCCGACAGCCTGCGGCCGAGCACGTAGAGCGGGAACTGCGGGCCCGGCACATTGGTGACGAGCAGGTTGAAGAAGCGCCCGGAGAAGTTCATCCGCGACGCCTGCGCGTGGAGGGTCGGGGGCGCGAAGCCCTGCAGCGAGGCGATCGCCGAGGCCGCCAGCAGCTGGCGCGACTCCTTGAGGCCGTCCATCGCGTCCTTGACGTAGCGCAGGCGCGCGATCGGGTCGTCGAGGAACACCGGCAGCGGCGCCATCAGCTGGGTCAGCTGGTTGCCGAGCGCGCCCCGCTGCTCCTCCGAGCGGACCGAGACCGGGATCGCGGCCTTGAGCTCGAGCCCCTCCGTGCGGCGCCCGCGCGCCTGCAGGAAGTACGAGAGCGCGCCGGTCACGACCGCGAGCACGACGTCGTTGACGGTGGTGCCGAACGCGTCCTTGACGAGCTTGAACTCGTCGAGGCCCGCGCGCACCACCTTGATCCGCCGATGCGGGCCCGGCGGCACGTTGAACGGGGTGTCGGGCGGGCGGTTGAGCGCGGTCCACGCGACCTCGCCGATGCCCGCTGCGACCTCGCGTGCGCGCTCGAGCGCCTCGAGCGAAGCGGTGACGAGGCCTCTGGCCGAGGCAGGCGGGTGCGAGACCGCGCCGAGCGCGCCCGTGGCCACGTCGGCCGCCGCGCGCACCGCGCCCGTCAGCCCGCGCGCGGCGAGCTCGGCGCTCGTCGGCCCGGGCTGCGCCACCCACGGCTCGCCGGCTTCCTCCGGCCTTCGTGCGGGCGAGAGGTCGAACAGCACCGCCGAGAGGTCGACGCCCGACACGCCGTCGACGACCGCGTGGTGGGTCTTCGACACGAGCGCGAATCCCCCATCCTTGAACCCCTCCACCAGCCACAGCTCCCACAGCGGCTTCGACCGGTCGAGCCGCTGGGAGAAGATCCGCGCGCACAGGTTGAGCAGTGCGTCCTCCTCCCCTGGCGGCGGCAGCGCGGTGTTGCGCACGTGGTACGCGAGGTTGAAGTGCGGATCGTCGATCCACACCGGCCGGCCCGTGTCAAGTGGCGGTGTGGCGAGCTTCTGCCGGTAGCGCGGGACGAGGTGCAGGCGCGACTCGATGTGCGCGAGGAACGCGTCGAGCCCGGGCGGCTCGCCCTCGAACAGCGCGAGGCCGCCGATGTGCATGTGCGTGTTCGGCTTCTCCTGCGCCAAGAAGCCGGCATCGATCGCCGAGAGCCGATCGAGATGCTGCTGCTCGGCCATGGGTTCCAATAGTTTCAGTTCCATGACCGACTCGACCACCTCCCGCGCGGCGCTCGTGACCGGCTGCTCCTCGGGCATCGGCCGCGCGACGGCCGAGCGTCTCGCCGGCGCCGGCTGGACCGTCTACGCGACCGCTCGCAAGCCCGAGACGCTGGGCGCTCTCGAGGCGCGTGGCTGCCGGACGCTCGCCCTCGACGTCACGGATGAGGGCTCGATGCACGCGGCGGTCGACGCGGTGGAGGCCGAGCACGGCGCGGTCGGCGTGCTCGTCAACAACGCCGGCTACAGCCAGTCGGGCGCGGTCGAGACGGTCGCGATGGACAAGGTGCGCGACCAGTTCGAGACCAACGTCTTCGGCCTCGTGCGCCTGTGCCAGCTCGCGCTGCCGGGCATGCGCCGCCAGCGCTGGGGCAAGATCGTCAACCTGTCCTCGATGGGCGGCAAGCTCGTCTTCCCGGGCGGCGGCTTCTACCACGCGAGCAAGTACGCGGTCGAGGCGATCTCCGACGCGCTGCGCTTCGAGGTCAAGGCGTTCGGCGTCGACGTGATCCTGATCGAGCCGGGCCTGATCCGGACGTCGTTTGGCGAGACCGCGTCGGGCGGCGTGGCCGAGGCGAGCGCGGGCGAGGGTGATTATGCGCAGTTCAACGCGCACGTCGCGCGCGCCACCGAGAGCGTGTACGAGAAGGGCAGTCCCGTCGGCCGCCTCGGCGGGCCGCCGGAGGCGGTCGCGAAGGTGATCGAGAAGGCGCTCAAGGCGCGCCGGCCGCGCGCCCGCTACACCGTCACGCCCTCGGCCAGGCTGTTGCTCGGGCAGCGCGCGCTGCTCCCCGACCGCGGCTGGGACGCCGTGATGCGCTCCCAGTTCCCCCAGCCGGGCGCATGAACGACGTCGAGCGACTGGCGGAGCGCGCGCAGCGCGAGGGGCGCTTCGGGATCGACACGGAGTTCATGCCCGAGGGACGCTACCGGCCGCTGCTGTGCCTCGTGCAGGTCTGCGTCGGCGGCGAGATCGCGGTGCTCGACCCGTTCGAGGGCTTCGACCCGGCGCCGTTCGCCGACGTTCTCGCCGACCCGGGGGTCCAGGTGGTGCTGCACGCCGGCCGCCAGGACGTGGCGATCATGCGCCGCGAGTGGCGCTGCGACGTCATCAACGTGTTCGACACCCAGGTCGCGGCAGGCTTCGCGGGCTTCGCCGCGCAGGCGGGCTACACCGGGCTGCTGCACGACGTGCTGAAGATCCGCGTCGCCAAGACCGCGAGCTTCACGCGCTGGGACGCGCGGCCGCTGACCCAGGAGCAGCTGAGCTACGCGAAGGAGGACGTCGAGCACCTGCTCCCGCTGGCCGACGAGATCCAGAAGCGGCTGCTCTCGCGCGGCCGCCTCGAATGGGCCCGCGAGGAGTGCCGCGCGATCGCCGACTCGAGCGACGAGCGCGATCCCCAGGAGGTCTGGCGCCGGCTGCCGCGCGCCACCGGGCTGGACCCGCGCGAGCGCGCGGTGGCGCGCGAGCTCGGCGCGTGGCGCGAGCGCACGGCGATGCGCGAGGACCGCCCGGTCGGCTCGATCGTGCGCGACCCGACACTGGTCGAGCTCGCCAAGCGCCAGCCGACGGGGCGCCGCGACCTGGGCCAGATCCGCGGGCTCAACCCCGAGGTCGTGCGCCGCCGCAGCGCCGACCTGCTGGAGGCCATCGAGCGCGGCCGCGAGGCGCCGCCAGTCCGCCTCGAGGAGGCCGAGCGCCTGCAGACCGAATCCGTCGACGGGCCCGCGATCGCGCTCTCGGAGGCGCTCGTGCGAGCGCGGGCGCAGGAGGCGGGGCTGGCGTACGAGCTGATCGCGGCGCGCGCCGACCTCACCCCGATCGTCGTCGCCGCCCGCCGCGGCGATCCCGAGCCGTCCGTCCGCACGCTCGAGGGCTGGCGGCGCGAGCTCGTGGGCGCGGAGCTGCTCGAGCTGCTGCGCGGGCGCCGCCGCCTCGGCGTCGGCGACGGCGGCCGCGTCGAGATCGCGTAGCGACGCTTTATCCGGAAGCGGTTAGGTTCCGCTGAATGAAACGCGGCCAGATCCTGCTCGCGCTGGTCGCCGCCCTCGCGGTCGGGGCGGTCGCGTGGCTCGCCGGGGGCGGGGGCGGCAAGGATCAGCCGGGCGGCAAGGCCGACAGCGGTGCGCCGGCGCCGAAGAACGCCATCCAGGTCTCCTTCGCCTACTCGCCGGAGAAGGAGAAGCTGCTCCTCCCGCTGATCGAGTCGTTCAACCGCGAGCGCCGCGAGGCCGGCGGGCGCACGGTGGTGGTGAAGGGCATCAACGCCGCCTCGGGCGACGCCGAGAACCGGATCGCCAAGGGCAGCTTCAAGCCGGTGGCGTGGTCGCCCGCCTCGTCGCTGTGGGGACGGCTGCTCAACTTCGAGGCCGACCAGCCCTACACGGCCGACGAGGCGCCCTCGATCGTGCGCACGCCGCTCGTGATCGCGATGTGGGAGCCGATGGCGCGCGCGCTCGGCTACCCGAGGAAGAAGCTCGGCTTCGTCGACGTCCTCCGCCTCTCGACCTCGGGCAAGGGCTGGGCCGCGTTCGGCCGGCCCGAGTTCGGCGCCTTCAAGCTCGTCCACACGAGCCCCGACTTCTCGACCTCGGGGCTCTCGTTCGTCGTCGCCGAGTACTACGCGGCGACCGGCAAGAAGGAGGGCCTGACGGAGAAGGACATCGCCGCGGCCCAGGCGCGCAAGCGCGTGCGCGACATCGAGCGCTCGATCGTGCACTACGGCGACACGACCCTGTTCATCGAGGACCAGCTCAAGAAGGAGGGGCCGGGCTACGCGAGCGCGGTGGCGATGGAGGAGACCACGCTGCTCGACTTCAACCGCACGCGCGGGGATCGGGACAAGCTCGTCGCGATCTATCCCGAGGAGGGCACGTTCGACTCCGACTCCCCGTTCTTCGCACTCAAGGCGCCGTGGGTGACGCCGGCGCAGGCCGCGGGCACGAAGGCGTTCCAGCAGTACCTGGCCAAGGAGATCACCCCGCAGGTCGCGGCCAGGTCGGGCTTCCGCCCCTCCAACCGGGCGACCGCGCCGGTGGCGCCGATCAGCGCCGCCAACGGCGCCGATCCCAAGCAGCCCGACCGCGTGCTCGTACCGCCCGAGCCGCGCGTCCTGGCCGCGATCAAGACGGCCTGGCGCCGCGACCGCAAGCCCGCGAACATCCTGCTCGTGCTCGACACGTCGGGGTCGATGGCCACCGAGGACCGCCTGAAGCGTGCCAAGGCCGGCCTCGAGGTGTTCTTCCGCGGCGTCGAGCCGCAGGACTCCGTCGGGCTGACGATCTTCTCCGACAAGATCCAGCCGCTGATCGCGCCGGCGCCGCTGAGCAAGAACCGCGAGGAGCTGCGCGCCCGCGTGCGCAGCCTGATCGCCGACGGCGGGACGGCGTTCTACGACGCGACCGTCTCGGCCTTCGACGCGGTCCGGGCGCAGAGGGCGACCGACCGCATCAACGCGGTGGTGCTGCTCACCGACGGCGAGGACACGGACTCGCAGGTCGGCGTCGACGAGGTCGTCGCGCACATCAAGGGCCAGGGCGACTCCGCCAACCGCGTGCGCGTCTTCACGATCGCCTACTCCTCGGGCGCGAGCGGCTCGCGCGCGAACCTCAAGCAGATCGCCGCCGCGTCGGGCGGACTCGACTACGAGGGCAAGACGGAGAACATCGAGTCCGTCTACCGCTCGATCTCGTCCTTCTTCTAGCCATGCCGGTGCCAGCTCCCTATGACCGCGGCCGCTACAACCGTGCGCTGATCGTGAACGCGCTGCTCGACCCGTTCAACATCGTGCTGCTGGCGGTCATGCTGATCGCGGCCATCCTTCTCTCGACCTGGGTGCTGCCGGTCGCGGCGGTGGTCTACCTCGCCGGCGCCGCGCGCACGTACTTCGACGAGGACGCGGCGAGCAAGGTGCTCGAGCGCGAGCGGGCGGAGCACCGCAAGCGGCTCGAGGCCGGGCGGGTCATCAGCAAGCCGGAGGACTTCGCGCCGCCGATCCGGCAGCTGATCGAGCAGGCGCGCACCCGCGAGACGCGGATTCGCGACGCGATCGCGCGCGCCGAGCTGCCCTACGACGAGGTGGCGGACGAGATCGACCGCTTCGTGGCGGCGATGGAGTCGACCGCGACGCGGGCGCAGCTGCTGTGGGAAGCGCTCTCCGACACGCCGCCGGAGCGGGTCGAGGCGCGGATCGCGCAGCTCCGCGCCGACCCGGCGGAGGCGGAGCTGTTGGAGGCGCTCACCACGCAGCTGACGACGCTGCAGCGGATGGAGAAGCAGCTCGCGCGCTTCTTCTCGGAGATGGAGCGGATCCTCGTCGAGCTCGACACGGTGCGCTCGCAGCTCGTCTCCGTCTCGGCGTCGACCGAGTCCGCGCAGCAGACCGAGCTGGCGGCCGACGTGCGCGCGCTGCGCGAGCGCGTCGGCGCGAGCGCGGAGGGGATGGCGGCGGCGTTCGAGGCGGGGACGTGAGGTGACGGAGCCGCAGGACATGATCGAATCGATCGAGGGCTCGACCGGCCGCAGCGCCGACGCCTGGATCGAGGCGCTCGGCGCGGCGGGCGTTGCCGAGGCGCCGCACGCGCAGCGGCGCGCATGGCTCGTCGAGCAGGGCGTGAAGCCCCACCACACCGGGGCGATCCTGTGGTGGATGAAGAACGGCGCCGCGATCCGGGCGGGCGTCGACGAGCTCATCGACCGCCAGTACGCAGGCGCGAAGGCGGCGCTGCGGCCGGTCTACGAGCGCGTCGCACCGGTGATCGAGGGTCTCGGCGACGACGTCGTGCGAGGGCTGCGCGGGACCTACGTCTCCTTCGGGCGCCCCCAGCAGTTCGCGCTCGCGCAGCCGAGCACGCGCACGCGCGTCGACGTCGGGCTGCGGCTGCCGGGCGAGGAGCCGGGCGGGCGGCTGCTCGCGGCGGGCTCGTTCGGCTCGGGCAGCATCACCCACCGCGTCGCGCTCGCCGTGCCCGACGACGTCGACGCCGAGCTCGAGGGCTGGCTGCGGGCCGCCTACGACGCGCGCGGCTGACCGTGGACCCAGCGCCCGGCGACCATCGTCGCGCGCACGCGGTCGCCGTCGAGCACGACGAGGTCGGCGTCGAAGCCGGGTGAGAGCCGGCCGCGGCGCCGCTCGGCGCCCTCGAGCCAGGCGGGGGCGGCGGTGAACGACTCGAGCGCGTCCTCGAAGGAGACGCCGCACTCCGCGGCGGCGCGCAGCCCGGCCACCGGGTCGAGCGCCTCGACGGGCGCGTCGGAGCCGCCGGCCAGCCGCACGCCGGCGTCGAGCAGCTGCCGGTAGGGGTAGGCGTGGCCGAGGCGGTCGGCCCATAGCCGCGCGGCAAGCTCGCGGTCGCTCGTGGCGTGCGTGTACTGGACGGAGGCGGTGATGCCGAGCCGGGCATAACGCGCGACGTCGTCAGGGCGCACGCACTGGGCGTGCTCGACGCGGTGGCGCAGCCCGAGCGGCCGCCACAGCGCCTCCGTCGCCTCGAAGGCGTCGAGCGCCTCGCGGTTGGCGAGGTCGCCGATCGCGTGGACGGCGACGGGCATGCCGGCGTCCGCGGCGCCGCGGATGACCGCGGCGAGCCCCTCCGGACCCATCAGCCGCATTCCACCGCCGCCGATCAGCAGCGCGGTGCGCGAGCCGAGCGCGCCGTCCATGAACGCCTTCACGTAGCTGCCGCGCGCCGGGTCCGCGTCGGGCACGGACTGCCAGACGCGCAGGCTGAGCTCACCCTCCTCACGCAGAGCGGCGAACGCCTCGGGCGCGCCACGCGCGCCGTCCTTGTCGTGCACCCCGGTGACACCCGCCGCGTGCGCGGCGGGCAGGGCGTCGCGGACCGCGGCGAGCGTCTCCTCCGGGGTCGCGGCGGCGTAGCTGTCGAAGAAGTCCCACGCCTCGTGCTCTCGGAGCACGCCGTCCTCGTCGCCGTCGACTCCGCCGGCCCGCAGCGCCGCGGAGTTCACCCACAGCGTGTGCCCGTCGTGCGCCCGCAGCGCGGTCGGCACGTCGCCGGTGACGGCGTCGAGCGCCGCGCGCGTCGGGCGCTCGCCCTCCGGCCACTCCTCCTCGCGCCAGCCGCGCCCGCGCAGCCAGCCGTCGGCCGGCTTGGGCGCGGCCTCGATCCGCTCGAGCGCATCGCCGACCGAGCGCGTGCCGAACAGCCGCAGCTCGCGCCGCCCCAGCGCCCAGCTGGGGAAGTGGACGTGGGCGTCGACCAGCCCGGGCACGACCCGCGCGCCGCCGAGGTCGACCGGCTCTCCCGCCGCGTCGTCCGGCCCGATCCTGTCGCCCACGATCGCCAGCCGGTCCCCCGCCCCCCACACCCGCGCGTTGACGAGCACGACGGTACGGTCAGCGGCCATGCCGCGCTCCACGGTCTGCCTGACGTTCGACTTCGACGCGATGTCCGTCTGGTTCGGCTATGAGCACGTGACTCCCGCCATGCTGCAGCGCGGCGAGTACGGCGCGCGCGTCGGCGTGCCGCGACTGTTGCAGATGCTCGAGCGCCACGAGCTGCCCGCGACCTTCTTCGTCCCCGGCCATACGCTCGAGTCCTTCCCCGAGCCGTCGCACGCGATCCTCACGGCCGGCCACGAGGTCGCGCACCACTCCTACGCCCACGTCGATCCGAGCGGGCAGCCGCCCGACGAGGAGCGCGCCGACATGGAGCGGGCGCTCGGCGCGCTCGACCGGCTCGGGGTGCGCCCGCTCGGCTATCGCTCGCCGTCGGCCGACCTCTCGGAGTCGACGCTCGCGCTGCTCGAGGAGCACGACTTCCTCTACGACTCGAGCCTGATGGCGGACGACTACCGCCCCTACCGGCCGCGGATCGGCGACCGCGTGTCACGGCAGGAGCCGCTCGTCCGCGGCCGCGAGGCGCGGCTGTGGGAGCTCCCGATGTCCTTCGAGCTCGACGACTGGCCGCACTTCCAGTTCAACTTCGACCCGTCGCGCGTCGGGCTCTCCGCGCCGAGCAAGGTGCTCGAGATCTGGACGGGCGAGCTCGACTGGATGGACGAGCACGTCGACGATGGCGTGCTCGTGGTGACCATGCACCCGCAGGTGATCGGCCGCGGCCACCGGGTTGCGATGCTCGAGCGCTTCGTCGAGCACGCGCGCGGGCTCGGCGCCGGGTTCGCGCCGATGGGCGACGTGGCTAAGGCGCGAGGCCGTTGAGCAGCGCGTCGAGCTGCGCGTCGACGCTGAACATCTGGGACATGTCGCCGCCGGTGATCAACAGCCGGTAGACCGCAGGGCCCGCGAACAGGTCGATCATCAGCTCGAGGTCGACGTCCCCGCGGATCTCGCCTCGCGCGACCGCCCGCTCGAGCACCGCGCCCAGCGCCGCACGGCGGGGCTCGACGAGGTTGGCGCGGAAGATCGCGAACAGCTCCGGATCGTTGGCGGCCTCGCCGAGCAGGCGCGGCATCAGCGTGGTGGCGCCGCCGCGTGACGCGCTCGCCCGCACCGTCGTGGCGAGCGCGTCGTAGTCGCCGCGCAGGCTGCCGGTGTCCGGCGTGTCGAACTCGTGGTGCAGGAAGACGATCGCATCGCGCACGAGCTCTTCCTTGGAGGCCCAGCGGCGGTAGATCGTCGCCTTGCCGACGCCGGCTCGCGTCCGCACGGCCTCCATGGTCAGCGAGCCGTAGCCGGCCTCGACCAACAGCTCGATCGTCGCCTGGACGATCGCCTGGTGCGAGGCCTCGGAGCGGGGCCGCCCCGGCGTACGCCGGGGCGACTCTGCGGTCTCGCTCACGCGGGCACCGGCACCGGGTTCGCCAGGCCGGTCGAGGGCTCGCGCTCGCGCGCCGGGATCACCAGGTAGGCGACCACGGCGCCGGCGAGCGCCACCGCGGCGGCGGCGAGCGCGGCGACGTGCATGCCGCTCACGAACGCCGACTGGGCGGCGTCGGCGAGGCCGCTGTCGCCGAGGCGGTGCGCGACGGCGAGGCCGCCGCTGAGCGTGTCGCTCGCACTCGCGGCCGCGCCGTGCGGCAGCCCGCTGACGGCCTCGTCCATGTCGCCACGGTACTGGCTGGCGAGAAGCGATCCGAGGATCGCGACGCCGAGCGCGCCGCCGGTCGTGCGGGTCGTGTCGTTGACGGCCGAGCCGACGCTCGCCTTCTCCAGCGGCAGCGAGCCCATCACGGACTCCGTCGCGGGCGCCATCGCCATCCCCATGCCGAAGCCGAGGACGAGCAGGTGCGCGGCGACGATGCCGTAGCTCGAGTCGACCTGGAACTGGGTGACGATCGTGAGGCCGGCCGCGACGAGCACGAGCCCGCCGGCGACCACGAGCTTGGTGCCGACGCGCTCGGCGAGCCTGGCCGAGATCGGGCCGCCGAGGATCAGCCCGACCGCGACGGGGGTCACGCGGATGCCGGCCTCCAGCGCCGAGAAGTCGAGCACGCCCTGCAGGTACTGGGTCAGGAAGAAGATCGACCCGAACATGGAGAAGAACACGAGCGTGATCGCGCCGCTCGCGCCCGAGAAGCGCGGGTTGCGGAAGAGGCGGATGTCGAGCATCGGCTCGCGGGTGCGCAGCTCCCAGGCCATGAAGGCCGAGAGGACGGCGGCGGCGACCGCGAAGGCGGCGAGGATCGTCGGGCTCGTCCAGCCGCGCGCCGGCGCCTCGATGATCGCCCACACCAGCGTGGTCAGGCCGGCGATCGACAGCGCGAAGCCGGGGAGGTCGAGCCGCGGCGCGGCCGGATCCTTCGACTCGGGCACGAGCCAGTGGCCCGCGGTGAGCGCGGCGACGACGAACGGGAGGTTGACCAGGAAGACCGCGTTCCAGCTCGCGTGCTCGATCAGCCAGCCGCCCGCGACCGGGCCGATGGCGATGCCGAGGCCGGAGACCCCGGCCCACACGCCGATCGCCTTCGCCCGCTCATGGGCGGGGAAGACGGCGGTGATGATCGAGAGCGTCGAGGGCATGATGAACGCGCCGCCGATGCCCATCAGGGCGCGGGTGGCGATCAGCATCTCGGCCGAGGTGGCGAGCGCGGACAGGCCCGAGCCGAGTCCGAAGACGGCAAGGCCGATCGTGAGCCCGCGCTTGCGGCCGAAGCGGTCGCCGAGCGCGCCGGCGGTCAGCAGCAGGCCGGCGAAGACGAGCATGTAGGCGTCGACGATCCACTGCAGCTGGGATGAGGATGCGCCGAGGTCGCGCTCGAGCGTGGGCAGCGCGACGTTGAGGATGGTGTTGTCGAGCCCGATCACGAGCAGCGACGCGGAGAGGACGACGAGGGTCCACCAGCGCCGGGGATCGGGCGGGGACGTGGAGATAGGGGAAAACGAGACTGTTTCGTTTCGATTCATGGCCGCAAGGTAGCGAACCGTGTTACGAAACGCAACCGTTCCGTTCCGTTATGCCCGAAAGGGCAGCCCGGCAACGACCGAGCGGGCCGGCCCGCCGGCCGTCCCGCTCAGGCCGTGGCGGCGAGCGCGAAGGCCATGCGGATCTCGGTCCCGCCGCCGTCGCGATCGTGGACCTCGAGGCTCTGCGTCATCTGCGCGATCAGCGGCAGGCCGAGCCCGAGGCCGGGGCTGTCGGTGCGCGGGAGCATCCCGCGACCCTCGTCGGCCACCTCCACGACGACGGTCGCATCCTCGCGGCGGGCGCGCACCTCGACCGGGCCGGGCCGGTCGTGGTCGAGATAGGCGTGCAGCACCGCGTTGGTCACGGCCTCGGAGACCGCAAGCGAGACCGCGGCGAGCGCGTCGGCGGTGGCTCCGGCGGACTCGGCGAACGTGCTGACCGCGCTGCGCGCCTCTGCGACCGAGGACGCGACAGCGGGCCATACGAGGAGGAGAGGCCCGGGGCTGGGAGTCTCCGCGTAGCCGTCTGCGGGCATGATCGTCATCCGGCGGCATCCACGCCGCTGCGCGCCGTTCCGAGCGGGAAATGGGGAGATGCGGCGTCCGGCGTCACGGGAGGGCTGTGCAGTTGGCGCGTACCGGCCGCAAGCATACGCGTCAGCGGGAAATTCGGCTCTCTCGAGCGGAGTCGCGGGCCCCGCGTACGCCGCGATGTCCAAGCGCGCCGGAGCGGCTGCTCCACGGCGGTATGCGCCTCGCTAGCTTGCGCGCGCGACGGCGTGGGGTGCGCGCGCCGCGACCGGCGCGATCCGCCGGCGCGCCCGCAGCGCGATCTCGACCCCGGAGGCGACCGTGATCGCGACCATCGCGTAGAGCGGCATGTACAGCGCGACGCCGCTGAGATCGAACGTCATCAGCGCCAGCACCACGCAGACCTGGAGGACCATCTTGGCCTTGCCCAGTGGCCCGGCGGCGAGCACGACGCCGGTGCGGCGGGCGTAGACGCGCAGCAGCGTGGCCCAGATCTCGCGCGAGGCGATCAGTACGACGACCCACGCCGGCACGCGGTCGACGGAGGCGAGCGCGACCAGCGACCCGAGCACCAGCAGCTTGTCGGCAAACGGGTCGGCGAGCGCGCCGAACGTGCTCTCGACGCGCCAGTGGCGCGCCAGCTGGCCGTCGTAGAGATCGGTGAGCGAGGCGAGCGCGAACAGCGCCGCGGCGGTCATGGACACGCCGCGGTTGTCGAGCAGGATCCACACGACGGCGGGGATGATCGCGATGCGGCCGAGCGTGAGCAGGTTCGGCACGGCGGGGCGCCAGCGAACGGGGACCTCGAGGCGCAGGTGGCCGGTGGCGACGCCGCCGAGCGTGACCGCGATCAGGCCGATCCCGAGGCCGGCGATGTCGTCGACCGCGTAGTGCCAGCCGAAGTACAGCGTGGCGATCATCGTCAGCCCGAGGAAGGTCCACAGCGCCACGCGGAGCAGGCGCGGAAGGCGCAGCAGATGGGCGATCAGCGCCGCCGTGAAGACCACGGAGACGTGCAGCGACGCGAACGCGGCGATGCTCTGAGCCGCCTGCCCGGCGAGCGCTTCGTGACGTTCGTAGATCAGCGCCTGCTGTAGCGCCGCGGTACCGGTCTCGGGGAGGCTCGAGTAGCGGTCGGGCGCGGCGAAGACCGGGCCGAGCGAGGGGAGCATCAGGTAGGAGGCCACGCCGAGCGTCCAGTTGATGCCGAGCGCGGTGACGTACCAGAGGCCCGGGATCGGGTTCGACGAGGCGATCAGCGCGGTCCCGAGCGAGATCGGCACGAAGGCGAGGAAGAACAGGTAGACCGACGAGAGCAGGTGCGCCGCGATGCCCGTGCCCAGCAGTGAGTGCAGCAGCGGCCCGGGATCGTGGCCGAGGAAGATGCTGTGATCGAGCGACAGGAGCTTCGGGTCGAAGTCCTGGTCGGTCAGGAAGGGCAGGAAGCCCTTGAGGTTGCGGTAGGAGAGGTAGGTGACGTAGAAGGAGAGGAAGCCGAGCGCGACGGCGCCGACGCGGCGGCGGTTCCAGCGCGCGCGGGCGACGGCGGGCAGGGCGCGGTGGATCGGCCCGGGGTGCTTGATCGCCCGCGGGATCAGGTCGACGACGATGAAGAAGCCGAACGTGCCGAGCACGAGCAGGATGCGGCCGCTGAGCATCTTGTCGGTGTCGCGTACCTCCAGGCCGTCGGAGAGCGAAACGATCGCCGTCGCGAAGGCCATCGCGATCGCGATGCCGAGCGCCGGGCCGTGCCAGCGCCAGGAAAGCGGGTCGGCTCGGCCGTCCTGCCAGACGGACGTATCAGAAGGATCGTGGACAGCGATCGCCATGCGGGGGTGATTGTGACTCGGAGTTGTGTCTTTGAGTCACATTTCTCCCCAATCCCAACACCTCCTAACGCGCGGCTATGGCGACATCCGGAAAGTCGCAGAAGACGCCGTCGACCCCGAGCGCGAAGAACTGCCGCAGCTCGGCCATGAGGTGCCCGGGCGCCGCCGGGTCATCGCCCCGGCGCAGCTCCGCCGCCAGGAAGGTGTTCTCGCGCCGGAACGTGTACGGGTGCACGAGCAGTTGCGCGTCGTGCGCGTCGTCGACGAAGCGCGTGGGCGGCAGCGAGGCGCCGGCGGCGTCGCGCGGGACGATGTGGAACTTCGCCGGGCCGACCGCGTCGGCGTACTCCGCGATGCCGCGGAGCCCCTCGGGCGTGGTGAGCGCGGCCGGGGCGTTCGCGCCGATCAGCTGCACGAGCGGCACGGACAACTCTCCGCGCAGCGCCTTGAGGTTCTCGACCTCGAAGGACTGGACGAACACGTCCGCGCCCGCGTGATCGAGGCCGTTGCGGCGGAGCGCGTCGAGCAGCCCGGGCTCGATCGGGATGCCGATCGAGCGGTGGTAGGTCGGGTGCTTGGTCTCGGGGTAGATCCCGACCGGGCGCCCGAGCTCCTCCGAGAGGCGCGCGGCCAGGTCGATGATCTCCTGGAACGTCGGGATCTCGTGGCGGCCGTCGTGCTCGGCGTTGTGCGGGCGCAAGGCCGGGATCCGCTCCTTCGCCCGCAGCGTCTTGAGCTCGGCGAGCGTGAAGTCCTCGACGAACCAGCCGGTCGCGCTCGCGCCGTCGATGGTCTTCGTCGCCGCGCGCTCGGCGAACTCCGGCCGGCTCGCGACGTCGGTCGTGCCCGAGATCTCGTTCTCGTGCCGCGCGACGAGGTGGCCGTCGCGGCTCGACACGAGGTCGGGCTCGATGTAGTCCGCCCCCTGGCGCGCGCCCAGCTCGTACGCGGCGAGCGTGTGCTCGGGGCGGTGGCCGGAGGCGCCGCGGTGCGCGATCACGATCGGTGGCATCCGGGGAGGATGGCGGGCTACCCTCACCGCATGTGCCGCAACATTCGCCCCCTCCACAACTTCGAGCCGCCCGCGACCGAGGAAGAGGTCCGTGACGCCGCGCTCCAGTACGTCCGCAAGATCAGCGGGTCCAGCAAGCCGTCGCAGGCCAACACGGAGGCGTTCGAGCGTGCCGTCGAGGCCGTCGCCGTCGCCACGTCGCAGCTGCTCGACGCGCTGACCACGAACGCGCCGCCGAAGGACCGCGAGATCGAGGCCGCCAAGCGCCGGGCCCGCGCGGCCACGCGCACCCCTATTCGCATGTAGGCCCGGCCGGATAGGCAGATGGGCCACACGGTCGAGCCGAGCACGGACCGTGTGGCGCCCGCAGCGGAGAGCGAGCGCGGGCGGCGCCGGCGGCGAACGCGACCCTCGCGGCGCGAGAACACCTCCTGTTCTCGGCCGCCGCGGGCAAGATGGCCGACCTCGACAAGCCGCGGCAGGCCTACGGCAAGCAGATCCGCAACCGCACCTACGACGCGGGCAGCCGTCTTCGGCGTCCGCGATCACCGGCACCTCCGTCGCCTGCATGAGCCGCCGGGCGTGGCCCGCCATCGTCCGGCCGAGGCTACCGCCGGCCGCAACGGGCCGCGTCAGCCGCGCGCGAGGTCTTCGAAGATGCGCGTCACCACCAGCGGCTCGACCGGATCGACGAGCGCGGCGCCGGCGGAGCGCTCGTCGGGCCAGCCGGTCTCGAGGATGCGCGCGCCCGCGCGCGCGGCGTCGTACTCCGTGTGGCGCAGCTCTGGCTCGCCGTCGGCGATCCACAGCCAGCGCGCGGCGCCGTCGCCCTCGTAGGGCAGGCCGACGCTGCCGGCGTTGACGAAGCGCACGCCGCCCACGACGCGATCGTCCTGCTGATGCGTGTGGCCGGCCACCACCAGCCCGGCGGTGACGCCGCCCAGCACCTCCGCCCAGCGCTCAGGGGTCGAGAGCCGGGTGACCATCTCGTCGTCGCGGCGCGGACTCGCGTGGCAGAAGAGCACCCCGTCGAGTTCCACCGTCAGCGGGAGCTCGCCGAGTGCCTGCGCCCGCTCGTCACCGAGCTCGGCCGCGCTGATCGCGGCCGTGACGGCGGCCAGATCTCCGGGCGCCGGAGCGGGCGCGCCGATCGCCTCGCCCACCTCGCGCTCGCCGTTGCCGCGCAGCCAGCGCACCGGGACGCTCAGTGAGTCCAGGCGGGCGAGCGTCGTGCGTGCGAACGGACCAGGGACCGCGTCGCCGCCCACGAGGACGACGTCGGCGTGCGCGGCGCGCGGATCGGCGAGCACGGCGTCGAGCGCGTCGATGTTTCCGTGGATGTCGTAGAGCGCCAGGACGTCCACGGCGCGAGGATAACCTCAGGCCGGGGCCGCAGCGCCTGCGGTCGGCGGGTGCTCGTCGTGCGTTCCCTCGACCGCCCGCATCCCGGGCAGGAGCAGCGCGGCGAACGTCACGACGCCGCCGATCACGCCGCCGGCGATCAGCGTTCCCTGGACGCCGAGCAGCGAGCTCACCGGCCCGGTGAGCGCGAACGAGAGCGGCAGCAGCCCGATCGAGATCAGCCAGTCGAGGCTCGAGACCCGGCCGAGCAGCGCGGGGGGGACGTGACGCTGCTTGGCGGTGGCCCAGACGATGGTGCCGGCCGTCTCCAGCCCGTTGAAGGCGATGCTGGCGAGCATCAGCTGCCAGACGGCCGTCGCGAGCCCGTAGCCGGCGATCGCCAGCGTCGCGAGCGTCCACGCGCCGAACATGAAGGTGATGTCGCGATGGGGAAGGCCGCGCTGCCCCATGACCGCGGCGCAGCCGACCGAGCCGATGCCGCCGGCGGCGAAGACCAGGCCGAGGTCGGCGGCGCTGCCGTGGAGGTCGTTCTTGACGAGGAACGGCAGCAGCACCTCCGCCGGGCCCATGAACAGGAGGTAGGCGACGGCCGCGCTCGCGAACGTCCCCCACAGCCACACGTGCTTGCGGACGTAGGCGAAGCCGACCCGGATGTCCCCGCCCACCGAGCCGTGCGCGCCGACGGTGCGGCGGACGGGCGGTGCCATCGCCAGCAGCGCCGCGGCCGAGACCGCGAACGTCGCCGCGTTCAGCGCGAACGCCCAGCCGACGCCGACGCCCTCGATGAGGAAGCCGCCGACCGCCGGGCCCGCCAGCCGCAGGGCGAGCGGCCGCACGAACTGGTCCAGCGAGTTGGCCTGGGGCAGCAGCGAGGCGGGGAGCACGTCGGGGACGATCGCGTCGAACGCCGGCCCGAAGAACGCGGTCGCGGCGCCGAAGACGGCCACCAGCACGAGCATGTGCCACAGCTCCAGGGCCCCGGTCAGCGACAGCACGGCGATCGCGCCGATCGCGAGCCCCCGTCCCACGTCCGCGGCGAGCATCAGGCGGCGGCGGTCGAAGCGGTCGCTAAGGACCCCGCCCAGCAGCAGGAACGCGATCGTCGGGATGGTCATGGCGACGCCGACCATCGCCAGCGCGGCCGGGACGTTGGAGAGCGCGTAGACCTGCCACGCCAGGGCGACGATGAAGACCCCGTCGCCGAGGAGCGACACGCACATCCCGCTCCACAGGAGCCGGAAGTCCCTCAGCCGCAGGGGCGCGAGGAGGCGGACGCGGCTGAAGCCCCCGGTGCGGTCGGGTCCTTCGTAGTTATGGTGCATCGGCGCCGCTGGGCTCGGGCCGCTCCGCCGGGCTGGCGCGGAGGTAGTCGAGCGTGGCGTCGGCGTCCATGGGGTGGGCGAACAGGAAGCCCTGGCCCGAGCCACACCCGAGATCGCGCAGCCCGGTCCACTGCTCCGGGTACTCGATCCCCTCGGCGACGATCTCGAGCTCCAGCGTCGCGCCCAGCGCGATGACGGCGGACGCGAGCGCCGACGTCGTCGGCGAGGCGCCGTCGCGCAGGAAGGAGCGGTCCATCTTGAGGATGTCGACCGGGAAGCGGCTGAGGTAGCTCAGCGATGAGTAGCCGGTGCCGAAGTCGTCCATCGCCAGCCGGACGCCGAGGGACTTGAGCTCTTCGAGCCGCTGCACCGCGAGGTCCGTGTCGGTCATCAGCACCGTCTCGGTGATCTCGAGCGTGAGCGAGCTGCCGGGGAGCCCGGACTCGGCGAGCGCGTCGCGGACGTCGGCGGCGATGTCAGAGTGCTGGAGCTGCTTGACGGACAGGTTCACGCTCATCGAGAGCGGCGGGTCGGCCGGCAGCAGCTTCTGCATCTGGCGCGCCTGGCGGCAGGCCTCGCGCAGCACCCAGCGCCCGATCGGCACGATCAGGCCCATCTCCTCGGCGAGCGGGATGAAGGTGTCGGGGCCGAGCATGCCGCGCTCGGGGTGATGCCAGCGCAACAGCGCCTCGACGCCGGTGGCGCCGCCGTCGCTGAGGAGCACCAGCGGCTGGTAGTACAGCTCGAGCTGCCCGGCGGTCATCGCCCGCTGGAGGTCGGCGCGGAGCTCCAGGCGCTCGAGCACCCCTTCGTGCATGGCGGGCTCGAACAGCCGGTAGCCGCCCTTGCCGTCGCGCTTGGCGATGTACATCGCGGCGTCGGCGTTGCGGATGAGCTCGTCGGCGCCGGCCGCGGACTCCCCCTCGGCGATCGAGATGCCGAGGCTGCAGCGGACGAACAGCTCCTTGCCCTCCAGGAGCAGCGGCGCGGACAGCGACTCGAGGATCCGCTCGGCCGTGTCGGCGGCGTCCTGGGCGCTCCCGACGTCCTCGAGCAGGACGGCGAACTCGTCGCCGCCGAAACGGGCCGCGGTGTCGCTGGGGCGGATGCTGCCGTCCAGGCGCTTGGCGAACTCGAGCAGCACCGCGTCGCCGGCGGCGTGACCGAGGCTGTCGTTGATCGTCTTGAAGTCGTCGAGATCCATGAAGATCACGGCCAGGAGAGAGCGTTCACGCCGTGCCCGGGGGACTGCGTGCCGCACGCGCTCGACGAACAGCGCGCGGTTGGCGAGGTTGGTGACCGGATCGTGGAACGCCTGGTGCGCGAGCTGCTCCTCGAAGGCCTTGCGCTCGCTGACATCGCGGCTGTTGAGCACGACGCCGTGGACGTTCTCGTCGTCGAGCAGATCGGTGTAGAGGACCTCGAACTGGCGCACCTCGCCGTCCTTGTGGCGGAGGCTGCACTCGAGCGCCTCGGTGCCGGCGACGGCGTGCGCGGGGTCGGCCAGGACGTGGGGCAGGCGGCCCTCCTCGCCGGGCTGCAGGAGCCGGATGAAGGTGGTGCCGACGAGCTCTTCGGGCGAGTAGCCCAGGACCCGCTCGATCGAGGGGCTCTGGTAGACGACCAGCCCGGACGCGTCGAGGACGGTGATGAGGTCGCTGGAATGCTGGACGAGCGAGCCGAAGCGCGCCTCGCTCGTGCGGCGGTGGACCTCCTCGGTCAGGGCCGCGCTCTCGAGCGCGAGCGAGACCTCCGTCGCCAGTGCGGCCAGGCTGCTCTGCAGCGCTCGCGGGATCCGCTTCTCGCACGCGATCGCGAGCAGTCCATGCGTGTCGCCGCGGACCGAGAGCGCCAGCATCAGCGTGTCCGCCGACGTCGACGGGACGCGCAGCTCAGCGAGCACGCTCGCGGACAGGCGGGTCGGCGAGCCGATCGGCCGGTCGCGTTCGAGCAGGGCCGCCGCCGTCTCGGGCGTGACGGGCCACGCCGCACCGAGCTCGCCGTCGACGGCGACCACGACGCCGCCGTCGAGCAGGCAGAGGCGGGCGGCCGCGGCGTCTCCGGCGAGCGCGCGCGCGGCGACGAGCGCCGCGCGGCAGATGTCCGCGCGGCTGGTGGCGGCGACGAGATCGGCTCCCGCGGCGCTGAGGATCCGCTCACGCGCGACGGAGCGCTCCTGCTGGCGCACGAGACCGGCCATGCGCGTCACGACGAGGGCGAAGAGGATGATCGCGGCGACGTTGACCACGAAGCGGTCGTCGCCCCGGTCGATGACCTGGAGCAGGGCCATCACCGGCGCGATCAGCGACGCGCAGGTGAGCGTCATCAGTCGTAGTGGCGTCAGGCGCGCGTCGCGATCCGGCGCGGCCTGCTCGAGGTCCCCCATCGAGGGGTGCAGCGCGGCCGCTCCCCACAGCAGATAGAAGCTGATCCAGCCGATGTCGAGCCACACCTGGCCGTCGTAGTTGCCCGCGAGGGTGACCAGGCCGTAGGCGAAATCGGTGGCGAGCAGGGCCACGATGCTCAAGACGAGCAGGTAGAACGCCGGCCGGCGCGTGCCCGAGTCCACGGCGAGGCGGATGGCCGCGGCGAGCAGCAGGATGTCGCCGATCGGGTAGGCGATCGAGACCAGCTTCGCGACCGTCGAGAGCTGGTCGTCGTGCAGCGACGGCTGGATCAGGGCGATCCACGAGACCAGCGCCAGGCCCAGCGTGATGATCAGCGAGTCGATCGCTCCGGCGCGGTCGCGCTCCGGGTTGCGGCGCCGGACCAGGATGAGCAGGCCCATCATCAGGGCGGGATAGACCATCACGTAGGCCGCGTCCCCGAGCGACGGGAACGGCACTTCGGTGCCGGTCAGCCGCGGATAGCTGTAGGTGTAGAGGTCGCCCAGCCAGAACAGCAGGAACCCGATCGCGAACCAGCGCCACGGCCCGGCCCCGGAGCGGCGGTAGCGCCGAACGCCGACGACGATCGCGACCACCGGCGAGAGCCCGAGCAGGTTGAACACCGGCCCGCTGCCGGCGAACGGGGGCACCCACACGTAGAGCGCGGAGATCAGCGCTCCGACGGCCAGGTAGACCTGCCAGAGCGGCAGCGCGCGGATTCGTGCCCAGACCTTCATCTCAGGCGTTCGCGACGCTCACGACGAACGGGATGTCGTCTTCGACGGTTTGCAGCTCGCCGGCCTCGGCCAGCTCCTCGAGCGCTCCGATCAGCATGTCGATCTCGGCGTCCGTGTTCGCCGCGGTCAGCTGCGCGCGGAAGCCGACCTCGTCGCGCGGGACGAGCGGGTAGGCCGCGAGCGTCACGTAGACGCCGCGGTCGAACAGCATCCGGCCGACCGCATCGATGCGCTGGTGGTCGCGCAGCGGGATCTCGACGATCGGGAAGCCCGAGTGGTTCGGGGTGTGGACGCCGAGTCGTTGCAGGCAGTCGAGCACGCGCGCGGTGTGCGCATGGAGGACCCGGCGCAGCTCGTCGCCGCGGCGTTCGTTGACGTCGAACCCGACGAGGACGCTGGCGAGCGAAGCCACGGGCGACGGTCCCGAGTAGAGGTAGGGCGGGGCGGCCACCTTGAGCAGGTCCTTGACCTCGGTGGGGCAGGCGATGAACGCGAGCAGCGACGAGTAGGCCTTGGAGAAGCCCCCGACGAGCACGACGTCGTCGTAGGTCTCGTCGCAATGGCGGACCACGCTGTTGCCGCGGGCGCCGTAGATGCACGACTCGTCCTCGCGGCGCTCGCCGATGACGCCGAAGCCGTGGGCGTCGTCGACGTAGAGCAGCGCGCCGTGCTTGCGCGCGACGGCCGCGAAGGCGCGGATGTCGGGCGCGTTGCCCGTCATGCTGTTGACGCCGTCCATGCACACGAGGCGGGTCGGATCGCGCTCGCCGGCGAGCAGCTGGTCGAGGTGGTCGGGATCCTCGAAGCGGTAGCGCTTGACCGCCGCGCCGCGCGCACGGGCGACCTGGCAGCCGTCGTAGATGGTCTTGTGGGCGCGGGCGTCGAGGAAGATCGTGCCCGACGCGGCCAGCAGGGGGATCACGGACATGTGGATGTGCGTGATGGTCGGGAGGACGAGCGAGTCCTCGCTGCCGAGCAGCTCGGTCAGGCGCGCCTCGATCTCCTCGTAGATGACCGGGCTGCCGAGCAGCCGCGACCAGCTCGGATGCGTGCCCCAGGTGTCGAGGTACGCGGGGATCGCGTCGATGATCTCGCGGTCGAGGTCGAAGCCGAGGTAGTTGCACGACGCGAAGTCGGCGAGCCAGTGGTCTCCGATCCGGATCATGCGGCCGTCGATCTCGTCGATCACCGCGTCCATCATCGGATGGGAGGCCTTGAGCGCCTGGAGGTCGCGACAGGTGTCGAGCCAGTGCTCGACCCACGGACGGCGGCTCCGAGCGCCGGCGGGAACCTGGCCAAGGGCGCGCGTGCGGGAAATAGGCGCGCGAAGGCTCACCTCCGCATCATCGGGTCATTCCGACGCTCCCTTTAGCGTGCCGGGTCGCAATGAAGAGCATGGCGCGGCGCATCGCCGCACAGCTGGGCATGGAGGAAGAGGCGCGGCGTGCCTGGCAGATGGCACGGCCGGCCGTCCGCCGAGATCTGGCCGAACGAGCGCACCTCCGGCGGCTCGTGGCCTGGACGGTGCCGCACGACGGGGATTGCATCGACGTCGGCAGCCACGTCGGCGACGTTTTGCGGGACCTCGTCCGCGTCGCTCCGAACGGGCGGCACATCGCCTACGAGCCGCTGCCGGCGCTGGCGGCCGGCCTGCGAGCGGCGTTCCCGCACGTCGACGTCCGCACCAAGGCGCTCGCGAACGAGCATGGTGACCGCACATTCGTCCATGTTGTCGGCAATCCGGGATGGAGCGGCTTCCGGCAGCGACCGACCCCCCGCGCCGAGCGCTTCGAGCACCTGACCGTCGAGGTCGAGCGGCTCGACGACGCGCTCCCCGACTCGTTCCGCCCGGCGTTCGTCAAGGTCGACGTCGAAGGCGCCGAGCTCGAGGTGCTCCAAGGCGCGCTGGAGACGCTGAAGACCTACCGGCCGGTCGTCGCGTTCGAGCACGGTCTCGGTTCCGCCGACCACTACGGCACGGAGCCGGGCGACGTGTACTCGCTGCTCACGGACGATGCGCGCCTGCGGATCTACGACCTCGCCGGCGACGGCCCGTACTCGCTCGAGCGGTTCCGGCGCGCGTTCACCCGGGGCTTCCCGGTGAATTTCGTCGCGCGCTCCTGATTCGCAGGGGGATCGGACCGCCGCCGGCCCGGGGGCCGGCGGCGGGACCGCACCCCTGCTCAGTGGTGACGGGACGTCGAGAAGCCGAGGATCGTCGACGTCGAGTAGGTCTGCCCGGGACGGAGGACCGTCGACGGGAAGGGCGGGTCGGGCTTGTTCGGCGAGTCGGGGAAGTGCTGGGTCTCCAGCGCAAGCCCGTCCCCCTGCCGGTACGCGTGGCCGCTCGTGCCGTAGAGCGTGCCGTCGAGGAAGTTGCCCGAGTAGAACTGGATCCCGGGCTCCGTCGTGGACATGGTGAGGACGCGGCCGCTGGCCGGGTCCTTCAGCCGGGCCGCCTGGATCATGCTCGTGTCCCCGGCGGGGCGGTTGAGCACCCAGTTGTGGTCGTAGCCCTGGCCGAACATCAGCTGCTGGTTGTTGTCGCGGATCCGCTCCCCGATCGCATGAGGGGTGCGGAAGTCGAACGGCGTGCCGGCCACCGGGTCGAGCGTGCCGGTCGGGATCAGCGTCGAGTCGACCGGCGTGTAGCGGTCCGCGTTGAGCCTGAGCCGGTGGTCGTAGATGGTGCCCGTGCCCTCGCCCGAAAGGTTCCAGTAGGCGTGGTTCGTGAGGTTGACGACAGTCGCCTGGTCCGTCTTCGCGGTGTAGTCGATCCGCAGGTGGTTGCGCTGGTCGAGCGTGTAGTCCACCTCGACCTGGAGGGTGCCGGGGTAGCCCGTGCAGGCGGGCGGCGGCGTGCATCCCTCGCCGGCCGCGCTCGTGCGCGTCAGCTTCACTCCGACGACGCCGTGCTTCTTGAACGACTCGGCCGCCCACACGAACTTGTCGAAGCCCTTGTCGCCGCCGTGGAGGCTGTTGGGCCCGTTGTTGGCGTCGAGCGTGTAGGTCTTGCCGTCGAGCGTGAACTTCGCACCCCCGATGCGGTTGCCGTAGCGCCCGATGATCGCGCCGAAGTACGAGGGGTTGGCGGTCGGCGGATCGCCGCGCAGGACCGTGTACCCGGCCAGGTCGGCGTAGCCGAGCGTGATGTTCGCGAGCCGCCCCCGGCGGTCGGGCGCCCGGAGCTCCTGGAGGATGCCGCCGTAGGTGATGATCGACGCCGACATCGACCCGTTGGCGAGCGTGTAGCGATCGACCGCCGTCCCGCCGACGGAATCGAAGCCCGCCTTCGTGACCGACAGGCCTCCGTGGTGACCCTGGTGCCCGTGGTGCCCCTGGTGTGGCGGCTTCGCCACCGCACCCGTTGCGCAAGCGGCCGCCAGCGCGACCGCCGCGATCCCCGCCACTACGGCGCGGCTCTTGGTCCTGGCTGACCTTCGCATCACTGCACCTCCCGTTGTGTGTTGAGCCCCCAGCGACCGGTGAACGAGGCTCCCGGCACGAGCGCCAGGAGGCCGTCACCAGAGTTGAACGCGTCCGGCGCGCACGTCATCGGCTCGACGGCGACGCCTGCGCGGGACGTGTAGACGTGGATGAACCGGAAGTGCGCGTCCATCCACACGGTCACCGCCCGCTCGTCCGAGCCGGCGACGAGCGTCGCGCGAGCCAGTCCGTCCGGGCCGCGCTTCAGGTCTCCGAAGCTGGTGTCGAGCGCGAGCGGCCCGAGCGGGCGGCGGCGGCGGAAGTCGTACTCGGTGCCCTCGACGGGTACCGGATCGCCTACCGGCAGCAGCCGCGCGTCCACCGGCACGCGAGTGCGCGCCGGCAGCTCGAGCAGGGCGTCGCCGAGGCGCCCCCCGCCGAGCGCCAGGTAGGGATGGAAGCCGGCGCCGAAGGGCGCCATCGTGTCGCCGCGGTTGGTCGCCCGCAGCGCGACCTCGAGCCCGCCGGCGGTCAGCCGGTACTCGACCTCGAGCTCGAGCGTGAACGGGTATCCGGGCTGCGGATGCAGCATGTAGCCGAGCACGACCTCGGCGCTCGAGTGGCGGAGCGGCCGCCAGTTGGCCCACAGCACCAGCCCGTGCAGCGCGCTGCCCCGCTCCGGCTCGGAGATCGCCACGCGGTGCTCGGCGCCCTCGAAGACGTAGCGGGAGTCCCGGATGCGGTTGGGCCAGGGCACCAGCACCTTGCCGTGGAAGGCGTCACCGACCTCGTCGATGTCGAACGTGTCGAGCTGCTCACGCTCGTCGACCCGCCACGACCGCAGCGTGGCGCCCACCTCGGTCACGATCGCCCGCTGCCCCTCGCGTTCGAGGAGGAACTGCGAGCCCGTCGACGGCACGCGCACGCCGACAGGGCGCGGACGATCACGCTGCGCGCCAGTCACCGACCGGCCGGGTCGTCCTGGCTGGTCGCGGCGAGCCGGGCGCGGCGGTACTCCTCGACCACGATCTCGTTGAGCTCCTCGACCGAGGTCTCCGCCGTCGGCTTGTCGAACGTGATCGCGCCGTCCTGGATCAGGTTGACCCGGTCGCAGGCCTCGAGTACGTGCACATAGTTGTGCGCGATCATCACCATCGACACGCGACCCTCGGCGCGCAGGCGTGCGACGAGGTCGAGGATCAGGGCGCCCTCCTTGGCGCCCATCGCCGCCAGCGGCTCGTCGAGCAGGATGATGTCGGCGTCCGAGGTGACCGTCCGCGCCACCGCGATGGCCTGGCGCTGGCCGCCCGACAGGCGCGCCACCGGCACGTCGATGCGCGGGATGTTCACGCCGATCTGGTCCAGCGCCTTGCGCGTCTCGCGGGCCATCGCACGCCTGGCCAGGAACGGGAACGGCTTGTGGATCTGCTCCCGCCGCAGGAACATGTTGGACGTCACCGACAGCTCGTTGACGAGCGCGAGGTCCTGGTAGACGCAGTCGATCCCCAGCGAGCGGGCGTGGTCGACGGACTTGAGCTCGACCTCGTCGCCACGTACCACGAGCCGGCCCTCGTCGGGCTTCTGGAAGCCCGAGATGATCTTGATCAGCGTCGACTTGCCGGCGCCGTTGTCGCCCAGCAGCCCGAGCACCTCGCCCTTGCGCAGGTGCAGGTTGACGTCGCGCAGCGCGGTGACGGGACCGAAGCGCTTGGAGATGTGCTCGACGCGCAGGACGTCCTCGGACACAAGCGGCTCGCTCCGGGTCCTCTCAGCCACGGCCGCTCCCCTTCCTGACCCGGCCGACGTAGATGTTGATCACCATCGCGGCGAGGATCGCGACGCCGAGGATGAAGTCCAGGTAGTCGGCGTTGACCCCCTCGAGGGTCAGGCCGTCGCGCAGGATGCCCAGGAACAGGGCGCCGAACAGCGCCCCGATCGCGGTCCCCTCGCCGCCGACCAGCAGCGTGCCGCCGATCACCGCCGCCGACACGGCGCGGAACATCGACTCCGACGCGCCGGCGGTGTCCGGCGTGACCGAGCCCGCGCGGGTCGCCTCGAGCACGCCCACCAGGCCGGCGAAGATGCTGCACACGACGAAGTTGCGGATCACGGTGAGGCGGACGTTGATGCCGGCCTCCCTCGCGCCCAGCTTGTTGCCGCCGACCGCGATCGTGTAGGTCCCCCAGCGCGTGAGCGTGAGGAGGACCTGCACGCCGATGATGATCACGAGGGCCCAGATCAGCTCGGAGTAGGTGCCGGCGCCGAAGATCTTCGCGAATGTCCCGACCTCGTTGACCTTCTCGGGCAGGACGATCTTCTGCCCGTTGACGATGTGGGTGACGTTGACGGTGTGCGTCGTCACGTCGCTCCCCGGCATGGCGACCGGCTGGGCGTGGGAGATGATCAGCGTCAGGCCGCCCAGCCCGAGCAGCATCCCGAGCGTCGTGATGAACGACGAGACCCCGATGATCTCGACGAAGACGCCGTTGATCAGCCCGACCAGCGCGCAGCACAGCAGCGCCAGGATCAGGTTGACGACGAGCGGGAACCCGGCCAGGTCGAACTCGTAGAACATGAACGGCGCGAACAGGAAGACCGACCCGATCGAGAGGTCGATCTCCCCCGCCACCATCAGCAGGACCTCGCCCGCCGCGAGGATCGCGAACGGAGCGAAGTACGGGAGCACGTTGATGAAGTTCGCGTGCGTGAAGAAATGCGCCGTCTGTACCGAGAAGTACAGCGTCGTCAGCAGCGTCACGACGACGATGCTGCCTTCGCGCAGCGTCAGGAATCGCGTCAGCGCGCAGCCCGATCCAGATGAGGTATGCGCCGCCGATCTCGGCGAGTGCGGCGGCGACGAACAGCGCGATCGAGCGGGCGGTCACGCAGGGATCGTGCCAGCCGCACTGGGTGCAGCGGGCGTCATGCGCCGGGCGGCCAGGGCGGCTGCGATGCCGGCCGCTGCGAAGTGCACTGCCGCGATCACGGCGGCGAGGATGACCAGGCCGGTGTGGTTCTCGTCGGATTGGTGAAACGCCTCGCGGACGTCGAGCGCACCGAAGATGACCATGGCGCCGGCGATCGCCGCGAGCCCGAGCAGCCACCGCGGCCGCGCCCAGCCGAGCGCAGCCAGGGCCAGCGAGGCCAGTGCCGCGAGCACGACGAACGGGACGGCCTCGATGTTGATGCCCAGCGGGCGCAGTTCCTTGAGCACTCCGGTTTTGCTGGCAGCTGCGTTCTCGGCCGCGTGGCTGGCGGCGCTCTCGCCTCTGTCCGTCGTCGTAGCGGGCGTCGACGGGTTCTCTTCGCCGCCGCGTTCGACAGCGTGGGTCGCGGCACGCTCACCGCTGGGTTTGGCGGCTTGGCTGGCGGCGCCCTCGGCCCGGAGCTGAGCGGCCGACTCGTGAGTGCTGTTGTAACGCTCGATGCTCGTGCCGATCACGAAGCCGATCGTCGCCAGCGCGATGAGCCCGACCAGCCAGGCACGCATGTTCAACAGCCGCCTCGGGTGCGCGTGCGGCGGTGAATGACGAGGCCGACGATGGCGGCGAGGATGATCGCGCAGGCGATGCCCAGCCAGCCACCGACCTCGCTGCCGGCAACGGCGCCGATGAGCGCAGGACCGACCGCGCAGCACAGCGCCGTGAGCATGCCGCCGCCCACGAGGGCAACATCTGAGCGTCGGCGACTGCCTGGATCGTTGGCGCTCATCACGCGGCCGGCTGCTGGCCGAACGCGTCGACGAGTTCGGCGAGGACCATCTCCGCGTCCTCGGGAGCGTCGATGGTCAGGACCACGGTCTCGGGCTCCTCGCCGACGCGCATGCGCAGGAACGCGCAGCAGCGCGATTCCGCAGCGACGATCGCCTCGACGCGCGCGCGGATGCCGGAGCCGGCGGCGAACCGCAACTGTGCGCGCCTCGCGTCGATTCGCGCGTCGATGAGGGCAGCACGCCCGAGGTCGGCCATCTCGGCCAGGCGGCCGGGCAGTTGGCTCGAGTCCAGCGAGCAGGCGATCGACAGTTCGGAGGGCATCGGTGTCTCCCCGTGAGTTGGTGCTCCCGTTACTGTGCACCTTGAACCCAAGTTGAAGTCAAGGCGGATCTTCGTGGACGAAATCCTCACCATCGGCCAGCTCGCCAAGCGCTTCGGGCTGAAGACGTCGGCGATCCGCTACTACGAGCGCGTCGGCGTGCTCCCCGAACCAGCGCGCGAGAGCGGCCAGCGCCGCTACGGCCCTGACGCCATCAAGCGCCTTGAGGTGCTCGAGGTCGCGAAGCGCGCCGGCTTCACCCTCGACGAGGCACGGATCCTGCTGCAGAGCAGCGACGCCGGCTCGCCCGCCTTTGAGTCACTGCGTGACCTGGCGGCACGCAAGCTTCCCGAGGTCGATGCGCTGATCGTCCGCGCGCAGGCCATGCGCGCGTGGCTGCTGACCGCGATGGATTGCTCGTGCACGACCCTCGATGTCTGCGCGTTGTTCGACCGCGACGCACAAACGCCCACAAGCGCGGTCGCGGAGCCACTTTCCATCACGCATGTCGGTGGCGCCAAGCACGCCGCCTGACCAGCAGCCGCGCCGTCGCGGGGGGTGCGGTTCAGGGATTGGCTGGTCCGTAGGCGAGGCGCGTGAGTACGTTCAGGGACGCGGCGGGCCGGGCCAATGCTCGCGCAGAGCTCGGGCCCGCCGGCGCGTCGCCTCGACGTCCGGCCAGTAGCAGCCAGACGATGAACGCTGCGTAGAGCGCTGCCGTAGCGCCCGTGGCAATAAGCAGCCAGTGCCACCAGGTCACGCAGACGGCGTGACAGCGGCACTGGGTGCCCAGCGCCGGGCGGTTCCGCCGACGATGCGGTGCTGGGCTGGCGCGCGGCGGGCTCAGTGCGAGCGGGTCGCGGTCAGACCGGTGAGCGCGAGGCCAACGTAGGCCAACGCGAACAGCGCAGCGCCGGCGGCGAGCACGCGCGTGTTGCCAAAGCGATCGGCGGTGCGCCCGGCAGGAATGCTTGCCAGCGTCGCCGCCAGGTTGTCGGCGGTGTAGAGCACGAGCGCGAGCTGGACTGCTGAGTCATGCGAGCGGTCGGAGTCAAGGAGCTCGGTTGCGCGCAGGATCAGAACGGTGGCGGCGACGTTGCCGAACTCAAACGCGCCGACGGCCAGCATGAGCCGGCCGCGTGCGGTCCAGGCGCCGGCGCAGCAGCCCGACCTGCCAGACGCTTGAGGCGACCCCGATCAGGCCGGACAGCACGGCGGTGCTGGTGTAGCCGCCGACGGCGATGGTGCGCCGCCGGGCGGGGTCGTCGGCCAGCGCGCCGCCGCCCAGCCGTGCCACCCCGGCGAGGCCGTCGGAGACGCCCTCGATGACGCCCAGCGCCGCGGCGGGTGCGCCGAGCGAAAGCTCGGCAGCAGTGCGGTCGGGACCTCGTGGGATTTCGGCTCATGATGGCGAGACCCGGACTCGAACCGGGGACACCACGATCTTCAGTCGTGCGGTCCCCGGCGTTCTGAGGCGCGAAGTCCTTGGAAAACACTAGGTTTGGCGGGCGGCCAGGCCAGTGGTCGAATGCCGCAATTTGCGGTCTTTCCCATGCCATTCAGGAGATGGTGGCGCGTCATCTCCTTTTCGGGCACCGTTGCGGGAACCGAAGGTCAGAGGTTCGAATCCTCTCGGACGCGCTTTCTGGAGTCCCCGGCGGCTACACGGCGAGTGCGCTGAGGCGGGCGTTCACGGCTCGGCGCACGCGATCGAGAGCTGCGGCGTCGGAGGCGGCGACGAACTGCAGGTTCCCGAGAACCATGTACGCGCGTGGGCCCGTCGGTCGTTCATAGGGGCTCAGTACGTGAAGGTCATCGCGCCGTCGGCTGCGAACTCCATCAGCGGGCTGGCGCCCTTGAGCTCGGCGTTGTCGACGAGCTGCCCGTCGTCGAGGTCGCGATCCTTGAAGCAGATCGGGCAGACGAAGAAGCGGCCGCCCTTTTCGATGAACTGGTCGTGGACGCGCCTGACTGGCGGCTCTTGGCCGTCGCGGATGGGGTCGACGTAGCCGTTGAGGGCGAGGCGGACACCGTCGCTGGTGAGCCACATCACCACCTGCTTGCCCTTATCGAGGGCCGCGCCCGCCGTCAGGTAGGACACGATGACGCTGTCGGGATTCTCTTCGCCGTGACTGCAGCCGACGATGACTTTGCCGTTGTCGGGCATGATCAGTCCCTTCTGGGTTTGGTGGCACGGATGGTGGAGCCCATCGCGCCGAACTTGGCCGCCTTTCGGCGCGTGTCCTCATAGGCCGAGCGGGCGTAGGTGTCGACGAGCTCTCCCTGCGCGATATTGGTGTACGCCCGCTGGACCAGCAGGCGCGCGTGCTCGCCCTCGAGCAACGCCCCGGCGATTCAGCCGGTCCAGAGGTCGATGCGGGCGCGCGCGTCCTCGGAGACCTCGGTGTGGATGATGACGTCGGCCACCTGCAGGCGGCCGCCGGGTCGCAGGACACGGTCGATCTCGTCGAAGACCGCGTCCTTGTCGGGCACCAGATCGATGACGCCGTTTGAGATCACGACGTCAACAGAGCCGTCTTCGAGCGGCAGTGTCTCGATCAGCGATTCGTGCAGCTCGATGTTGGCGAGGCCCATCTGCTGCGCGCTGGCGTGGGCCCGCTCGAGCATCGCGGGGGTCATGTCGACGCCGATCACGCGGCCGTCGGGCCCGGTCATCTGGGCGGCGATCAGCAGGTCGGTGCCGGCGCCGCAGCCGAGGTCCAACGCGACTGACCCTGGCTCGATGCGGCCGAGCGTCCAGTGGTTGGCGACGCCGGCGAAGCTCTCGACCGTCGCGTCGGCGACGCGCGAGAGCTCGGGCTGCGGGTAGCCGAGCTCCTCGGCCCAGGCGCGGCCGGTCGGGAAGATGAAGTCCTGCTCGGCGTCGGTGGAGACGTCGGTGTACGTCTTTCGGATCTCATCGCGCAGGACGTCGACGTCGACGGGAGCTTCGGCTGGGCTCATGCGACGGCGGCGACGTCGTAGGCGTCGGCGGCCACCCGCGCGCGCAGCTGCTCGTCGCTGCGGTCCATCTCGGGATGGTCGCGATCGACGTGCTCGCGGCAGAGCCGGAACAGCGCCTCGTCGTCGGCGGCCTCGAAGTGGTGTCCGCATGGGCATTCGATGGCGCGCATCGCTTCCTCCTAATCGGTCACGCGACTCCGGCGGGGACCGATGGCTGGTCGGCGAGTCGCCACTCCGGCCAGCCCTCCTCGAGTCGCCGGGCGGTGCGGCCGGCCGCCTGCAGCTGCCGG
This sequence comes from Solirubrobacterales bacterium, assembly GCA_038327685.1. Lineage (GTDB taxonomy): Bacteria > Actinomycetota > Thermoleophilia > Solirubrobacterales > Solirubrobacteraceae > DASQFQ01. Next base: position 21,407 of record JBBQLH010000004.1, on the reverse strand, counting down.
ACCGCCTCGTGGGCGTATGCGCAGAACGGGCCGCGACAATACGCCACGACCTCGCGATCGGCCGGCAGCTCCGCCAGCCGCTCCTCAAGCTCGTCCAGCGGAATGGAGCGCGCCCCGTCGATATGGCCGGCCGCGAACTCCTCGTCCGGGCGCACGTCGACGAGCACGACGTCGCCGCGGCGCAGCCGCTCGATCAGCTCCTCCCGCCCGATCGCCTCGACGTCCTCGCCGAGATACTCGCGCGCCGCGCGCTCGACCTCGGCCAGCCGCGCCACGGAGGCGTCGCGCAGCGCCAGCCAGACGGTCAGCGCTTCGTGGCCAGCGAGCGCGTAGCGCACGCTCGTGCCCTCGCGCGCGCGCGTGACCATGCCCGCCGCATGTAGCGCCTGCAGATGCTGGGAGGTGTTCGCCATCGACTGCTCGCTCGCCTTCGCGAGCTCGTCCACGGTTCTCGGCGCCTGGGCGAGCAGGTCGAGCAGCTCCAGGCGCCGCGGGCTGGCAAACGCCTTGCCCATCAGCGCGATCGCCTCAAACAGCGCGTCCTTCTCGGCGCGTCCACTCACGGTTGACTATTCAATAGATCACTTGATAGCTTGTCAAGCCCCTTCCGACCGAGGTCGACGTGTACTTCCGCCAGCTTCTCAACGACAGCACCGCCTGCGCCTCCTACCTGCTCGGCTGCAAGACCGTCGGGCGATTCGCGATCGTCGACGCGCACATCGACCTCGTCGACGAGTACATCGCGCTCGCCGACGGGCAGGGCGCCGAGATCGCTGCCATCATCGAAACCCACGTCCAGGCCGACCACGTGTCCGGACTGCCCGAGCTCGTCGCCCGTACCGGCGCGACCGCCTACCTCCCGGAGGGGGCCGGCGTCGGCTTCGAACACCACGCGCTGGCCGACGGAGAGGTCCTGACGCTGGGCAACACGCAGCTGCAGGCGATCGCCACCCCGGGGCACGCGCTCGCCCATCACGCCTACCTCGTGACCGATCAGCGACGAGCGGACGAGCCGTGGTTGGTGCTCACCGGCGACGCGTTGCTGGTCGGCAGCGCCGGGCGGCCAGATCTGCACGCCCTCGGCGATCACACGGTCGAGTCGATGGCGCGCGCGCTCTACCGCTCGCTGAGCGAGCGGCTGCTCGCGCTGCCCGATCACCTCGTGCTCTATCCGGCGCACTACTCGGGGTCAGTCTGCGGTCGCGGCCTGTCGGCGAATCCGACCTCGACCGTGGGCTTCGAGCGCCGCCACAACACCGCGTTGCAGTTCGACTCCGAGGACGCCTTCGTCGCGGCGCTGACCAGCGACATCCCCCCCGCACCGGAGGGGCAGGCCGCGATCGTCGCCGCCAACCGCAGCGGCCGCCCGATCGCCGAGGTCGCGTGACCAGCACGGAGGTGCGGCTGGGCCTGCGCGAGAACGCCGCACAGTTCTCGCTGCTGGTCGCGGTCAACGCATTCGTCGGCGCGATGGTCGGGCTCGAACGCTCGACCCTGCCGCTCGTCGGCCGCGAGGACTTCGGCCTGACCTCCAGCGCCGCAGTCCTGAGCTTCATCGCCGCGTTCGGCATCGCCAAGGCACTGACCAACCTCGGCGCCGGGGCTCTCGCTCAGCGCGCCGGGCGCCGGCGGCTGCTGATCGCGGGCTGGGCGATCGCCCTTCCCGTCCCGCTGCTGATCGCGCTGGCACCGAGCTGGAGCTGGATCGTCGCCGCCAACGTCCTGCTCGGGATCAACCAGGGCCTCGCCTGGTCGATGACCGTCGTCATGAAGATCGACCTCGTCGGCCCGCGCCGCCGCGGCCTCGCGCTCGGGCTCAACGAGTCCGCCGGCTACGGCGGCGTCGCGCTGGCCGCCGCGATCAGCGGCTGGCTCGCGGCTGACCTCGCCGCGCGCGACGTCCTCGTCGTCGCCGGCGGGGTCATCGCGGTCGTCGCGCTCTTCATGTCTGCGCTGTTCGTTCGTGACACCGCCGCCCATGTGGCGCTCGAGCAGCGCGCCAGCTCGCAAGGCGCCGCGGAGGCGGCGCCGGACCTGCGCAGCGCCTTCAAGCAGGCCAGCTACCGCGAACCGGCGCTGCGCTCCTGCTCGCAAGCCGGTCTCGTCAACAACCTCAACGACGCGCTGGCCTGGGGGCTCGTGCCGCTCTTCCTCGCCGCCCACGGCGTCGGCGTCGCGAGCATCGGCCTCGTCGCCGCGCTCTACCCCGCCGTCTGGAGCGTCGCCCAGATCGCCACCGGGCACTGGAGCGACCGCGCCGGGCGCAAGCCGCTGATCGCCACCGGGATGCTCCTCCAGGCCGCCGCACTCACCCTCCTCGCCATCAGCGCCGGCGACGTGCTCCTCGCCGCTGCGGCAGCCGTGCTCCTCGGCCTCGGGACAGCGCTCGTCTACCCGACCCTGATCGCCGCGATCTCGGACTTCGTCAGCCCCATCGCGCGCGCCCCCGTCGTCGGCGTCTACCGCTTCTGGCGCGACAGCGGCTACGTCCTCGGCGCGCTGATCGCCGGCACCGCCGCCGACGGCCTCGGCTACGGTAGCGCCATCGCAATCGTCGCCGGGCTCACCGCACTCTCCGGGCTATGGGTCCTCCGCGACATGCCGGGTGCCGCTCACACGCCGGTCACAGCGCCCGCAGCACGCGCAGCCTGACCTCCTGATGCAGCTCGACCGGCCTGCGCTCCGTCGCGAGGCGCGCCCCGAACGCGTCCTCGATCTGCGTGCCCGCCCACTCACCCACCTCTGCCACGAACTCGGCGCCGTCGTCATAGAAGTCAGTGACGACGAACCGGCGCTCCTCCTCCAGCGCGAACAAACCATCGCCGATCACCTGCTCGACCCGCCCGTCGATCGTCTGAATCGTCTGCGCCCACTCGCGCATGTCGAGCCTTCCCAGCTCACCGGCTTCCGCCTCGATCGGCGGCTGGGGCGACACCGGCTGAGTGTCGACGACGCGCCCGCCTGGGACCAGCGCCGCGTGAATCTGCCGCAGGGCGTGCACGACGCCCTCAGGGCGAACGCATCACAACGACCAGCCGCACAGCGCCAAGTCGAAGCGCCGCCGCTCCACATCCAGCGCCTCGGCATCGTGAACACCGAAGCGCACGCGATCGCGCAGCTCCGGTGCCAGCGCCTTGGCCGCCTTGGCCACCTCGTCCGCCTTCGGGTCGAAGGCGTACACCTCAGCTGCACGCGCCGCCGCGAACGAGGTCAGCCGCCCGTCCCCGCAACCAACATCAAGCACACGCTTCCCGCGCAGATCCACGACCGCGGCAATCGCCGCCGGCTCCGCCCCGTCTGCATCGCGCACCTGCATCCCGCTACGCCTTCATGCCGGAGCCGGTGTGAAGCTCATCCTGGCGAGGCTAACGGCACGTCCGGATCTGCGCTCCGGCAGGCGATCATGGTGGCCACCAATCCGGCGAGGAAACGCACGCGGCCGCAGCCCGTGTTTGCCAGCACCACCGCGCAGGCCCGCGGTCGAGGTCGGCGGTCACGGCCCGGGCACCGGCCGCTACGCCGCCAGGAAATGGCCGATCTCGCGGGCGACCCGACCGGGGTCTCGAACCAGGGAACGTCGCCGGCAGGGGGCTCCTGCAGGTAGTTTGGCCACGCGATCGCCGCGTGGCCTCAACGAGCCAGCCCAGCGTCAGGACAACTCAAACCTCGAGCTTGACCTCCCACATGTCCACGGAGGCGCGCATGCCCGGCGTCTCGGCCGCATCCATCGCGCTGAACGCCTGGGGCGCCAGCGTCCATGTCCTCCGCGGTCGCGAAGTACCAGCATCTACCCGCAGGGCATCAAAGCCGAGGAATCATCGCCACCGTCCATGCCCGGCGGGCGCCATTGATGTCCGCCACCGCCGGCCTGCAACTCTGAGCCACCGGAAACGGCGTCAGCGGGAGCGCCGCACCCGCTCCCGCTGCCCGCTCGTGCTGACCACCGCTTCGAGAACCAATTCGATCGTCACAAGACCTCGCCAGAACCTTCGCGCGCCTGCACATCGTCCGGAGCGAGCGCTGCGTGGGCGTCACAGGGGACGACCGCACCGTGACGACTCGCAAACGCTTGAGCTCCTGCCGAACCCGCCGGTAGCGACTGGCTACCGGGCAGCTCGAACTCGGCGTCGGCATGCACCCATTCGGCTGCCGCGTCGCCGTCCCCTGCGGAAACCCGGTCGACTAACGCCTCGATCGCAGCCGGGACCTGCGTCGACAGAACGGTGCTCGACGGCCGCCAGCCAGGCTGCCGCCTCGTGGGCAGAAGCGGCAGCAGTGGCTGGGGCCGCCGGGGCTATCGCTGCGGACGACAACTGGGCGCCAGGTTCGAATCGGACGGCCGGCCTGATGCTCAACGTCTAGCTGCGCAACCGCTTGACCTGACGGCTCGCTGCAGCCCGGGCCTGGCGAAGAAGTGCACCGAGTCGCGGCGGCGTGACCACCCCGAGCTGCAGCATGGAGGCCAGGTCGTCTCGAGTGGCCCAGTGCTCGGCCAGCTTGTCATCCTGAACCCGGAACCAGTGGCTCTGTTGAGAGCGAAACCGCTTACCGCTGGGCGGTAGGAAGCCGTTGGGCTTGCCCGTGTTCGTCCCCTCTGAGGTGACGCGGGCGACCACGATGTCACCGTCAGCGACCAGCTCGTCGATCGTCATGTGGATGTCTGGAAACTGGCTGACCAGCCACTCGACCGTGCCGCGCATGGCCTGCGGCCCGTCCACCGCTCCCGGCGGGGAATCGGCGAAGGGCGCAGCGGCGTGCTCGACGAAGTCCTTCGCCATCAGCTCTTCGCACGCGCTGAGATCCCGGTGATTCCAGATCTCCTCGAAGTGTCGGCTGACCAGGTCCTTGTTGCGCTCATCCGTCACGTCGCCTCCGCTACCGGCCGGTCAGCCTAACCGAGCAACCAGCGCCGCACGCGATCCCTCCTCGGGCATATCCACCTCGCAGCCGGCCGCTCCTCTCGCTTTGACAGCGACATCACTCCGTCGCCGGACGAGCAGCTCAGAGTTCAGCCTGCTCCGCCGCGGCAGTAGCCTCGTCGGGGGAAGGAAAGACTTGGTTGCGCGTAATCAGCCCGTCGCGCACCTCGATCACGGATCCAACGTCCATCGAGTACAGAACCTCATCCGTTGCGACCTCGCGGCTCGTCATCAGGAGCGTCGCGACAAAGCGGTTCCGTGTACGAGGTTCAAGCGAGGTCAGCGTAACCGCCTGCTTTCGGCCGTCAATCTCCGTATGTTTGGCGGCAAACTGGCGGGCACCTTCCTTGCCTCTCAGGACGCCGCCGTCGGGAAGCTCGATCACCGCATCATCGGTCATCAAACCCGCGGCTGTGTCTCCATCGGCCGCTGAGGTGGCGTCCACATAGCGCCGTATTACATCCTCGGGAGCGCTCATTGCTGGATCCTCTCAGAACGCGGCAACCCCATCACTTCTCCGTTCGCCTGGACGCGGTCGTCTCCTCGGAAGCCCGGCTGACACCCGCTCCGGACGACACTCGGTCGTGTCGTCGATGAGCCACGCACTTCCGCTTCGCCCAGGCGACGCGAGCGCGGGTCTCCAATGCTGCCGTTCGCTGGATGCGCGAGCGCTGGTAGGGCAGCGGGCTCTGTCCGCTGCGAGTGGGAGGAGGGCTCCCATGACCGTTTCAGCAGTTCTCGATGCCGCCGGCAGGCGGCGTTCGCCGGCGACGCTGCCTGGGTATCACGCGGGGCGCCCGCCTCGCAACAAGGGGCGGATCTATCCCGCCGATCCGCCGAGCGTGGAGGAGATCGTGGCCGTGATGCGCGAGGCCAGCGACGACCACCACGGCTACAGGCTGCGCGCATTGATCGTCGTGCTCTGGCGCGGCGGCCTGCGCATCCAGGAAGCGCTCGCGCTCGGTGAGCGCGACCTTGACCCCAGGCGCGGCTCACTGCTGGTGCGTAACGGTAAGGGCGGTCGTCGCCGGGAGATCGGCATGGACGCCTGGGGCTGGGAGCAGCTGCGCCCCTGGCTGGACGCCCGGGTCGAGCTGCCGGTCGGGCCGCTGTTCTGTGTCATCGACGGCCCGACCCGCGGACGGCCCTGGTCGAGCGCCAACGTGCGCGTCGAGTTCCGCCGGCTCGCGGCCCAAGCGGGTATCCGGCGCCGCTTCGCGCCGCATCAGCTGCGCCTCGCGCATGCCGTCGAACTCGCGCGCGAGGGCGTGCCGCTCAACGTGATCCAGCGCCAGCTCGGCCACGCCAACCTCGGCACGACCTCGATCTACCTGCAGGGCATCGACACCGAGGAGATCATCGCCACCGTCCACGCCCGGCGGGCGCCGATGATGTCCGCCACCGCTGGCCTGCGGCTCTGAGCAGCCCCACGCCCGAGCAGCGGGAGCGGGCCTCGTGCTCCCGCTGCTCGCTCGAGCCAGCAGCCGCTTCGAGAACCAATGCGATCGTCACACGACCGCGCCGGCGCGGTTTGCTCGGACCGAAACTCGTCCATTGCGGGCCTGTCGCGTTCGCCGGTCGAGACGCCCGCTTGCGTGCCGCCGCGGCGTCAGTTCCACCGCGAGCGAACTGTTGCCAGCGAGGTCCGCCGCCCGACGCGTCATCGCTGCGAGCGTCACGGGTCAACGTTCCGATTGCGCGCAGCGCCGCGGGAGCCCCCCGCGGTCGCTCTCCCGGACGCGGCGCGCCGCAGCGGCCTGGAGCAAATCGGCCGTCATGCTGTGGCCGATGACGTCGTGGAGCTCGCGCGCCACGCGTTCGCGTCGGCTCCGCGAAGCAGCCGCAGGCCGACCCAGCCGAACCCGACGAGCTGGAATGCGAACGCCGTCGCGCTCAGCGCGGCGCTGTCGGCGAGGAAGTTGAGGATCGACCCGACGACGATCGCCGCGGGTGACCAGACCGGAGCGATGTGGCGCCGCCAAAGCGACCAGGCGACGATGAGGCTCCCGATGACGACGCCGACGAGGAAGACGACGAGGAGCGGGATTGCGACCGCCGAAGCCTCGGCGTTGTCGGCGAGTTGAGCCATCTGGGCCGGGTCGAGCTCGGACGTGGCGGCCTCGTACTCATAGACGCCGAAGCCGAAGAACGCGACCGTGGTGATCATCCCGATCATCAGCAACCCGGCGCCGACCTGACCCGCGGTGACGCGCGGCCCCTGGAACAGATGCCAGCGCCCGACCAGCCCCGGCACGAACGTCCACGCCGCGAGCACCATCAGATAGCCGGCCGCGACATACCGCGCCGGGTTGTCGCTGATCTCGGGCAACCGCGCGGCCGCGTTGGCGCTCGCGCTCGGGTCGATCGCATTCGCGAGCAACAGCAGCGCTGGGGCCGCGATCAGCGACAGCCCCGCAAGCCTCGTGTCGAAGCGGCGCTCGTTCAGGGGTCCGTGCATGTCAGGTGTGTTCTTCATTCCAGGAACGCTGCCGAATCCTCGGCTCCCGCACATGGTGCGGATGACCCATTCGCATGACCCAACTATCGGTCGTGGTACCGGAGCATCGCCTCGCGCCGGTTCGTCACGCGGAGCTTCATGAGGATGCTCGAGACGTGGTTGCGGACCGTGATCGGGGAGATCACGAGCTCGTCGGCGATCCGCTGGTTCGTCCAAGCGTTCGCCAGATGGGCCAGGACCTCGTGCTCGCGCTCAGACAGCTCAGGAAATCGCGGCTCACGCGGCCGGCCGCCGCCGAAGAACTCGAGCATCCGGGTCGCCAGGCTGGGTCCGAACACGGCATGCCCGGCCGCGACGGCGCGTACGCCGCTGACGACCTGCTCGGCTGCGACGCCCTTGACGAGGTAGCCGCGCGCGCCGGCCCGGACCGCGGCGAACACGGCGGCGTCCTCCTCCGAGAAGGTCAGGACGAGGATGCCGGCCCGGGCGCCGTCGGCAGCCAATCGCTCGGTTGTGGCGAGCCCGTGGAGCCGGGGCATCGCGAGGTCCATCACCACCACGTCGGGGTCGACTTCGGCGATCAGGCTCAGCGCCTGGTGGCCGTCGTCGGCCTCTCCAACGACCTGGATGTCTTCGGCGCGCTCCAGCGTGAACCGCAGCCCTTCGCGGAACATCGGATGATCGTCGACGAGGACGACCCGGATCACGCCGTCTCCCGTCCGCTCTCGCCGCCGGCCCGCGTCGCCGGCAGCCACGCCACGACGACCGTGCCGCCGCCGGGCCGGTCGTGGGTGGTGAGCCTGCCGCCGAGCTCCTCGGCCCGCTCGCGCATCGCCAGCGTCCCCACGCCCGCGGGCGCACCACCGGTCCCGGTGCCCTCGTCCGCGACTTCGAGGCGGAGCGCGTCGTCATCCCTCGCCACCCGCAGCGAGGCCGTGCCGACACCTGCGTGGCGTACGACGTTCATCAGTGCCTCGGCTCCGATTCGGTATGCCGCGACCTCCACCGCCGGCGTGACCGCGCCGCCGACCCGTCGGTCGCCCTCGACCGTCAGGGCCAATCCCGCGTCCTGCGCCACTCGCTCGAGCGCCCCCACCAAGCCGAGCTCGTCGAGGCTCGGCGGACGCAGGTCGCGGCTCAGGCGGCGGACGTCGTCAAGTGCGCCGCGCGTCGCAGCCTCCAGGCGCCCAAGCCGCTCCGCGGCCGTCGCGGGGTCGCTCGCGAGCACCTCCTGCAGCCCGTTGAGCTGCATCGCCAACCCAGCGAGCGTGGGCCCGAGCTCGTCATGCAGATCCCGCCGCAGGCGCGAGCGTTCCTCCTCGCGGGCCGACACGAGCAGCTGCCGGTTGGCCAGCAGCGCCTCCGCCATCAGCACTGCGTGAGCCGCTCGGCCACCGTGGTCGGCGAGCTCGTCGAGCAGCTCGCGCTCTTGGCGCTGGACCCGACGCGCCGCGGGGAAGACGACCTCCAGTGCGCCGACGCGCTCGTCGCCGGCCCGCAGCGGCAGCGCGATCTGCTCGCCGGTCCCCGGCGTCCCGATCTGCGCCACGCGGCCCTGGACCTCGACCGTCACCGCGGCGGCCCGCAGCGAGGTCCTCGTCGCTCTGGCCAGGCCGTCGATCACGGCGTCCAGCGTCGTCGCCTCCGTCACGGTCTCGGTCAGCCGCCGAACCGCCGCGCGGGGGTCGTGCACGTCGCCGTACAACGCCCGGCCCAGCACGCGCTGGAGCACGCCGCGCAACGGCAGCAGGGCGAGCGCCACGGTGCCTGCGACGAGCCCGATGCCAAATGGCGGCAGGTCCTGGCCGAGCGCACCGAACACCGCCACGAGCCCGACGTACACCCCTGCGATCGTGAGCGTGAGCACGCCGTAGACGAGCCCGTGATGGATCACGACCTCGACCTCGTGCATCCGCCGTCGCAGCACCGCGGCCGTCAGTCCCGCGCCCAGGACGATCCCTCCCACGACGTCGAGCCCGTCGGCGGCGACCCGCGAGTACCCCTCAGCCGCCTCGGAGAGGAACTGCGAGAAGGCGAACAGCACGACCGCGCCGAGCAGGCTCACCAGACGCCGCCGCTCCTCCCCCACCGCCCGCCGGACGCGGACGACAATCGCCAACAGGAGAAGCAGCTGCGGCCCCACCAGGATCGGAAGCGCAGCCGAGTCGATCGGCCCCGTCCACGTCTCGGGAAGCACACCGATCGGGTTCTCGCCGGCAACCCGATGCGTCGAATCCGGCGCCGCCGCGCTGCCCTCCAGCAGGCACCACCCACTGATCAACGCGACCTGCAGGACGAGCACCCCGACCGCGACTCCTCGCCATCGCCGGCTTGGCAGACGGCCGTCCGGCAGCAACATCAGCGCCAGCCAGCTGACGGGAACGATGAGCGCTGACGCCCGATCCAAGTACATCAACGCCCACGACGTGAGCGTGCCCGGGCCGTGCTCGATCGCCTCGGCGCACAAGCCCTGAAGCGCGAACATCCCGGAGACACCGAACGCGAGCCAGCCGAGCGCGATCTCCGGCCGCCCCGCGGCGATCAGAACGCAGAAGGGCAGCAGCGCCACACCCTTCACGACGGCGTCCCAGGGCACTGGGCCGCCGCTCACCAGAAGCGTCGCCGCGAAGATCGCCGCTACGACCGCCCCGCACGCCCACGCCAACGCCGGGCCGACCCGCCGAATCCGCGACGGGGCCGCGGCGGACCGGCCGACCGTGACAGCGTCGATGGCCACGGACGCATTCTGCCCCCCACGGCGTCGCCGCGCATGGTGCAGACGTCCCATTCACGCGGTTGCGCCCGTTGCGGAGCGAAGCCCGGCCAACCGGATGGCGCGACCCGGACTCGACCGCGGACACCCCGATCTTCAGCCCGGCGATCTTGGGCGCGCTGCCCAGATCCTCATTCCGCCTCGTTCGTGTAAGCGAGTTCGCGCCGGACCTAGCCCCGGCGCCTGCAAAGGACGAGCTTCGAGCGTCGCGTCCGTGGCCGCCTCACGCTCGCATCCTGAGGGTGGAGCGACAGCGGCCCATCGAGCCCACGACACGCCTGAACCTCGTCCGCAGCAGGCGCGCTCCGGATCGGTACTCGGGCGCTCGCATCTGGGCGTAAGCGGGCGCGGGGAGCGCGCCGCCGCCGCCTCGACGGTTCCCGTGGATACCGGCCGGACCAGCGTCGTGCTTCTCGCGAGGAGCGGGTTCGCCGAGCGGCGCTCTGGCTGACCGGCCATCGGGCCTGGGCCGGTGGCGTTAGTTCAGCTCGGCTGACGGTGTGTGTACAGGTGTACGGCCCAGAGGTAGGAGGCGAGGGCGATGCCGATGCTCCAGGCAATGGCGGCGACGGCGTGCGTGCCGATCGAGGTTCCGGTGAGCAGCCCGCGCACGGTTTCGGTGACCGGTGTGAAGGGCTGGTACTCGGCGAACTGCCGCAGGCCCGTCGGCAGGGTGGAGGTGGGCACGAAGCCGCTTCCGAGGAAGGGGAGCAGGGTCAGGAACATCGGCGTGTTGCTGGCCGTCTCGACGCTTTTCGCGGCGAGGCCGAGCGCGGTGGCGAGCCAGATGAGGGCGAGGGTGAACAGCGTCAGCACGCCGGTCGCGGCCAGCCAGTGCAGGGGGCCTGCGGTGGGTCGGAAGCCGAGCGCGAGCGCAACACCGAGAACGATCGCGATGCTGATCAGCGTCTGGATGAGGCTGGCGAGCACGTGGCCTGTAAGGACAGCCGCGCGGGCGATTGCCATGGTACGGAAGCGGTCGGTGATGCCGCCGGTCATGTCCATTGCGACGACGATCGCGGTGCCCTGGACGGCGGCGGCCACGGTCATCAGCAGGATGCCCGGCGTCACGTAGTTGAGGTAGCCGGCCCGGCCGGCGTGGCCACCGGCGAGGCCGCTGCCGAGGCCGTGGCTGAGCTGGCCGCCGAAGACGTAGACAAACAGCAGCAGGAAGACGATCGGCATGCCGACCAGCAGCAGCGTCATCGATGGGTAGCGCAGCAGGCGCCGTAGGTTGCGGCGCAGCATCGTGGTCGAATCGATGACGGTGTAGGTGAGGGTGCTCATGACAGTGCCGCCGCCTCGGCGGTCGCGTGACCGGTGACCGCGAAGAACACGTCGTCGAGGTCGGGGGTGTGGATTGAGAGCTGCTCGACCTCGATGCGGGCGTCGTCAAGCTGCTCGAGCAGACGCCGCAACGAGGCGACGCTGCCGTCGTTGGGCACCTGGAGGAGGAGCTTGTCTTCGTCTTCGGACGCGGCGCCGAGGAGGCCGGCGGCCGCGCGGAGGTCGTTCGTGTCGCTGAATTGCAGCTCGACGTGGCCGCCCGGGATGCGCCGTTTGAGCTCGCCCGGTGTGCCTTCGGCGACGATCCGGCCGTGGTCCAGGACCGCGACACTGTCGGCGAGGTGGTCGGCCTCGTCGAGGTACTGGGTCGTGAGGAAGATCGTGACGCCGCCGGCGACCAGGTCCCGGATGCTGTCCCACATGGTGCGGCGGCTGCGCGGGTCGAGCCCGGCCGTGGGCTCATCGAGGAAGATCACCCGCGGGGAGCCGACGAGTGTCATCGCCAGGTCGAGTCGGCGGCGCATTCCGCCGGAGTAGGTCGACACCAGTCGCTGTGCCGCGTCGGCGAGCTCGAACCGCTCGAGGAGCTCGGCCGCCCGCGCACGTCCAGCGGGGCGGCCGAGATGGTTCAGGTCGGTCATCAACCGCAGGTTCTCCTCGCCGGTCAGCAACGTGTCGACAGCGGAGAACTGGCCGGTCACGCCGATGGCGGCCCGCACCGCGTCCGGCGCGCCCACCACGTTGTGACCGGCCACGCGCAGTTCGCCCGAGTTGGCGGGAATCAGCGTGGACAGGATTCGCACGATCGTCGTCTTGCCCGCGCCGTTTGGACCCAGCAGGGCGAAGATCGTGCCCTCGGCGACGGAGAGGTCGACGCCGTCGAGGACCGCTGTCTCGCCGAAGGACTTGTGCAGCCCCGCCGCGACGATCGCCGGTGGACGCCCGCCGCTCATGCCCGGCCTCCGCGTTCGGGAAGCTCACCCGAGGCGACCAGCGCCGCGCGGCGTGCCTGCCACTCCTGCTGGAGCCGCGGCATCTGTTCAAGCAGGAAGTCGGCGAACGCCGACATCTCGAGCAGTACGGCGCGCCGCTCCACCGGGGCGTCGCCCACCACGTCCAGGCCCTCGCGCGCCAGCTCGCGAAGCTCTTCGTACTCGGCGATGTCCATGCCCAGCGACTGCGGCGAGCTCAGGTCGATGCGCACCCTGTCCATCCGCTCGCCGGCCACGCGCGAGCGGTGGACCGCGTGCGTGGTCTCGAGCACCTTGACCGCGCCCGTGATCGCGCTGCGACTGGCCAGCAGCGCCGCGGCCAGCTCGTCGATGCTCTGGTCCGGCGGGTCACAGACAGCCAGGTAGCCCAGCAGGCGGCCGACCATCGGCGGGAACGCGTACCGGCGCGCATAGAAGCGGCCCATGTGGTCGGCGAATGTGATCTCTGCGTCGGTCGGCACGAACACAGCATACACCAATAATAACTGCGATAATCAAAATCTGTGTTATCTCAGTGTCGGACGCCATCTCGCGCCCGGTAGCGGACCGCCTAACCAACCTGTGCTCCTAGTCGCGGGCACGCAGCTACCAGGCGTCAACGGAAGGCTGACCCGCTCTTGCGCGGAAAGCAGGCGTCCCGGGTCGGCCAGATGACATGCCTCGTCCAAGCCTCCGAACCGGTGAGTTGTCCGCAACCGCGAGGACGCCGCCGAGCGCGCCATTGCCGTCCGTCACGAGGCATTGCGGCCGGCCGGCGATCGGTCAGAGCGTGCGTTCGACGAAAGACGCGCGGCGGGACTCGACGAAGATGATCACGCGGTCGCCCGCGCGCAGCGTGTCGGAGCCGTGGGGGAACGTCACCTCGCCATCGCGGATGACGGCTCCGATGGTCGAGCCGGTGGCGGGCATCGCGTTGAAGGGCGTGTCGACAAGGTCGGAGTCGGGTCGGACGGTCATGTCGAGCACCTCGAAGCGGTCGCCCTCGAGCATTGCGATCTGGCGGATGCGCGGATCGTGTGCGAAGCGGACCATCTCCTCGGCGGTGACCTGGCGGGGGTTGATCGCGACGTCGACGCCCCCGCGTTCGTAGACGCCGACGGAGACCGCGTCGTGCACGAGCGCGATCGTTAGGCGCATGCCGTGGCTCTTGGCGAGGATCGCGCCGTAGAGGTTCTTCGCATCGTCGTTGAGGCAGAACACGCCTGCGGTCGCGCTGCCGATGCGCTCGTGCTCGAGGAAGTCAGGGTCGAAGGCGTGGGCGTGGAAGGCGCGCACGCCGGGCAGCGCCTCGGCGATCTCGCGCACGCGCTCGCGCTGCGCGTCGACCAGCCGCAGGCGGATGCCGCGCTCGAGCAGCACCCCCGCGATCGTCGTGCCCATGCGCCCGCAGCCGAAGATGACGACGTCGTCGACGGGCTCGTCGCCGCGGCCCGCGATCCGGCCCCATTCGCGTGCCGATGCCGGTGAGGCGATGACGACGACACGGTCGCCGGGGAGGATCTGCTCGTCGCCGCGGGGGACGATCAGCTGCTCGCCGCGGATCAGCGCGGCCACCTTGGAGTCGGCGGGCACGGCGGCGGTGCGCAGCGTGCGGCCGATCAGCGCGCCGTGGGCCGCGTCGGCGGGCACGTCGAGCTCGACGATCTGCACCTTGCCGTCGGCGAAGACGTCGGTGTGGCGGGCGGCGGGCAGGCCGAGCGTCGCTGAGATGGCGTTCGCGGTCTCGATCTCGGGGGAGACCATGAAGTCCACTTCGAGGTGGCGCTCGCGCCAGGCGTCGAGGTAGGCGGCGCTGGTGGTCCGCACGATCGTCTGCGCGCCGGAGAGCCGCTTGACCAGCATCGCGCCGACCAGGTTCGCTTCTTCGCGCGGGCTGCAGCCGATGAAGAGATCCACGTCCTCCATGCCCGCCTTGCGCAGGGTCTTCTCCGTCGTTCCGTCGCCCTCGACGGTCCGGATGTCGTAGCGGTTCGAGAGCGTCGCGAGCCGCTGCGGGTCGGTGTCGATGACGGTGAGCTCGTGCTCCTCGTGCAGGGCGTCGATGAGCGCGTGGCCGATGTGGGCGGCGCCGAGGACGATGATCCGCATAAGCGCGAATGTAGGCGATGATCCGCGCGAGATGTTGAGCGCTGCGCCGAGACGGGTACGCCGCCGTGCGCCGGGTGTGGACATCAGCGGCGCGCTGAACCTCGTCGGCGCGTTGTTCAAGTACCTCAGCGCGGCGTTCCTTTTCCCGGCCGCGATCGCCGCCGGCTACGGCGAGGCGCTGTGGCCGTGGCTCGTCTCGGGCGTGGTCACGGCGGCGTTCGGCTTCGCGCTTGAACGAGCGACGGTGGGCAAGGAGCGCATCGGCGCGCGCGAGGGCTACCTCGTGGTGTCGCTGATCTGGCTGCTGATCGCCGTCTTCGGCGCGCTGCCCTACGTGCTCGCGGAGCCCGAGCTCTCGAACCCGTTCGACGCGCTGTTTGAGTCGATGTCGGGCTTCTCGACGACGAGCTCGACGGCCGTCGCGGACATCGCCGCACTGTCGCGCTCGATGGCGATGTGGCGCCAGTTCTCGGCCTGGATCGGCGGCGTCGGGATCATCGTGCTGTTCCTCGCGATCCTGCCGCGCCTGCGGGTCGGCGGCCGCCAGGCGCTCTTTCGAAGCGAGGCGCCAGGGCCAGAGCTGGGGCTGACCACGACGATCGCCGAGTCGGCACGGCGCTTCCTGCTGCTCTACCTCGCGATCACGACGCTCGAGATCACCGTGCTCGCCGTGCTGGGCTGGACCGGGCTGGATCCGCGCATGACGCTCTTCAACGCGACCGCGCACAGCTTCGGGACGGTCTCCACCGCAGGGTTCTCGCCCGAGCCGCGGTCGGTCGAGCCGTTCGCCGCCGCCTCGCAGTGGGTGATCGTCGTCTTCATGCTCGTGGCGGGGACGAACTTCGCGCTGCTCTACGGCGCCATCGTCGGGCGCAGACCCGTCCTGTTCCTGCGCGACGAGGAGTTCCGCGTCGGGCTCGGACTCGCCGCGCTCGCGTCGGCCGTGCTGATCGTCGAGCTCTGGACGGCCGGGACCTTCCGCGGTGCCGACGCCCTCCGCCACGGCGTCTTTAACACCGTGTCGATGATGACCACGACCGGCTTCGCCAGCGCCGACTTCAACCTCTGGACGCCGCTGACCGGGCTGGTGCTCTTCGGTGTCGTGATGTTCGGCGCCTCGGCCGGCTCCACGAGCGGCTCGATCAAGGTCGTCCGCCACGTCGTCATCGCCAAGATGCTGCGTCGCGAGATCGACCAGACCCTGCACCCAGGCGTGGTCGTGCCGCTGCGGGTCAACGGCGCCGTGGTCGACGAGCGCGCGCTGCGCGCGATCATCGTCTTCGTCTTCCTCTACCTCGGCGTGTGCGTCGGCGGCACGGTCGTGATCATGATCGACTCCTCCCTGCGCGGCATCGACCTGACGGCCTTTCAGGCGCTCGCCGACGCCGCGACGACGCTGGGCGGCTGCGGGCCGGGGCTCGGCTTCGCCGGCCCGATGGGCTCCTTCGAGCCGTTCAGCAACCTCTCCACGCTCGTGCTGACGGCGCTGATGTACCTCGGGCGGCTCGAGATCATCCCGGTGCTCGTCCTCTTCACCGCGAGCCACTGGCGGGCGTAGCCGCCGATACCCGGGCCGTGGAGCGCGTCGGCCTGGGCAGCGGGCTGAGCAAGGAATCGCCGGCCGCCTACGACCGGCTCATGAACCAGGCCGTCCGCGACCGCCTCGGCGACCAGCAGCTCGCGGACAGCCGGGCCGCCGCGGCCCGGATGACGTTGAGGTTGCCGGCGCCAAGGGGCGCGGCGGTTAACTGAGGGTGCGCGGTCGTCGACCCCGGTGCCGGAGGGCGTTCGTCTGAAACCGGAGGCACATGTATTCCATCACGCTGGAGGATGCGCGGCGCGTCATCGACGGGGCCGAGCGCAAGGCACAGGAGATCGGGCAGCCGATGGACATCGCCGTGGTCGACGCGGGCGGCAATCTGAGGTCGCACGTCCGCATGGATGGGGCGTTCATCGGCAGCATCAACATCTCGATCAAAAGGCCTACACCGCCATCGCGTTCCAGACGCAGACCAAGGACCTGGTCGGCGCCACGCAGTCCGGCGAGCCGCTGTTCGGGCTCAGCGACGCCGCGTGCGGCCGCATCGTGATCTTCGCGGGCGGCATCCCGCTCGTGCGCGACGGCGAGGTCGTCGGCGCTGTCGGGGTCAGCACCGGAAGCGTCGAGCAGGACCAGCCGGTGGCCGAAGCGGGCGCCGCGGCGTTCTAGCCGGGGCCTGGGAACGGGGATACGCTGGTGTTGGACCGAGGAGAGGAGGGACGCTGTGGGCACCGCAGTGACCGAGGCGGAGCCGACGGAGCGGGATGGTGAACCGGTCGGGACGATCAACGTCTTCGACCCCCATCCGCTCAACTGGCTCTTCATCACGTGGAACACCATGGAGGAGCCGATCCGGACCGATCACGACGGCTACATCACCATGGCGCTCGCCGAGTCCGCCACCTGGCGCGACGAGACGTCGCTCGAGGTCAAGGTCCGTCCCGGCGTCCGCTTCCAGGACGGTGCGCCCTGCACGGCGCACTCGATCAAGAACGACTTCGACGAGGTGCAGACGTGGGCGGCGCCCCATCCGCCCGGCA
This sequence comes from Solirubrobacterales bacterium, assembly GCA_038327685.1. Taxonomy (GTDB): domain Bacteria; phylum Actinomycetota; class Thermoleophilia; order Solirubrobacterales; family Solirubrobacteraceae; genus DASQFQ01. The sequence goes on along the minus strand of JBBQLH010000004.1, from coordinate 4,310 downwards.
CCCACCTGAACTTCCACCCGGATTCCCAGTGCGTCGTCGAGGACGACCTGACCTGCGTGTTCCGCTTCCCGGAGCCCGACGGCCTGATCCTCGGCAAGTTCCGCGGCTTTCACATCGCCAGCCCCTCCTTCTGGCAGACCCACGGCTTTGGCTACAAGAAGACGGGCAGCGGCGAGGGCCACTGGTGAGTGATCGACGCGCCGGGCCCGTGGGGCACCGGACCGTTCACCCTCGTTGAGGGCCATTCGTCGATCGACACGGTCATGGCGATCCAGCGGGTCCGTCCCGAGTTCGTCGCCACGAACCTGATCACCGGTGAGGACCGCACCCCCCGCGTCGTGCTCGAGGCGAACCGTGAGCACAACTCGGGCCGCACCGCGAGGCTCGAGCGGGTCGTCTTCCTCAACGACCTGTCGCCGGCGGAGGCGCTCGACGCCGTCTGCGACCGGGAGGGGGAGATCGACATCGTCACGGAGGTCTCGCCCGCGGACGCCGGGCGGGTGCAGGACTCCGAGCATGCCCGGCTGGTGACCATCGACGCCAACCGGATGCTCACGGGCGTTTTCAACGCCTACGAGTCCAACGACGCGCCGCTGCACGACGTCCGCATGCGCGAGGCGCTGAACTGGGCCGTCGACCGCCACCGGATCGCCGAGGAGGCGTTCGGGGGCTACGCCGTCCCGCTCGCCGCCCTGACGCCCACCTGGTGCAACGGGGCCAAGGCGGACCTCGAGCCGCGCCGCCGCGACCCAGCGCGCGCGAAGGAGCTCGCGGAGGCGGCCGGCTGGCCGCAGGGGCGGGCCCTGCGGATCGCGGGGGACGGGTCGCTCGAGGGGATCGCGAGGATGATCGCCGCGGACGTCGAGGACGCGCTCGGCATCGCGTCGGAGATCATCGTTGTCCCGCCGGAGCAGATGGTCGCCGGCGCCCGGGCGCTCGTGGAGAAGAAGCTCGTCCTGCCGTGGGACGTCCTGCTCAACCCGTGGTTCGACCTGTCCTCGGACAACCCGGCCGCGTTCGTGCACCGGGAATTCTTCGGGCACGACGGCGGCTTCCGGGCGGGACCCGTGGATCCGGAGTTCGACCGGATCTTCGGCGAGCTCGCCCGGACGATCGACGCCGACCGCTCCCGGGCGCTGGCCGAGGAGATCGACCGCTACGTGTACGAGCAGTCCAAGGCGCTGTTCCTCTGCGCGCCCAACGCGCTCTACGCCGTGAACCGGCACGTCGAGTTCAAGGCGTACCGGGCGACGTTCGAGCTGGCGGACACCGAGGTGTCCTCCAACCACTGGTCACGCCGGGAGGGCTAGCTCCACCACCGCGCCGTGGGCGAGGGCGGACTCCGTGGGCACCCGCCCGCCGGAGCCCGCCAGCGCGGCGCGGATCGTGCCGGCGTGGGCGACGACGAGCGCGGGCGACGGGCCCGCCGCCACGGCGGCGAGCGCCGACGCCCATCAGGCGCCGCACGTAGACGTCGGGCGCGATCGCCAGCAGCTGGTCATCCCCCCGAAGCTCCGGTGACACATCCGGCGCCCGCGGCGGCGCCGGCGGGTCGGGAAGCGACGCGACGACTCGCCGGGCCGCAAGCGCTGACGCGTGTCGAGGCGCAGCGCCTCGACCGCCGTCGGCGGCTCGTGCTCCACGACAGGGTCCCTGGGACCCTGAGGATCCGCGCTGAGTCCGCCGAGGCGGGGGTCCGCGCCCAGCGCGTGCGCCGGGCGACGGTTCGCGCGCTCGACCTCGTCGCGATCCAGCGGCTCGGTGAGCGGCCAGTAGGCGTGGCAGTTCAAGCCGCTGCCGGACGCGATGACGATCGCGGGCGCCGGCTCGAACCCCTGCAGCGCGGCGACGGCGTCGTCGCCGTCGCAGTCGGCCCACAGCAGCCCTCGGTTACGCCTTGACAGCTCCGACCACGCGTAGGACACTCGCGAGCGGGGCGCATCGGTTTGCGCCTCGGGAGTCGGATGGAGGGAGGTCAGGGGACTGGAGGGGGCTCCAGGTGCCACGGTGGGCTTCGCATCCGTGATCGAGCGGGCCGCGGTCGTCACACCCCGCCGTGAGAGGGGCAAACGTCCGCTCAGCTACTCGGGGGAGAGACCCTATGAGAAGGACTCGCTTACTCGTCCTCGCGGCGTGCGCGCTGGCATCGATGGTGCTGGCCGCGCCGGCGTCCGCCGTTCACGACGGTGACCCGGACGCCACGGGCATGACCCAGCTGTTCAACTCGCCCAACTCCAGCGTCCCGCAGGCGATCAACTCCGACCTCGCGTTCTGGGGCGATCGCGCGTACGCGGGCAACTACGACGGCGTCCGCATCTTCGACATCTCCAGCCCGGCGACGCCGGCCCTGCTGAGCGACTTCAAGTGCCGCGGAGCGCAGAACGACCCCGTGGTCTGGCAGAACAAGCTGCTCTTCCTGGCGGTCGACCGGACGCAGACCGGGCCGAATTGCGGCTCGGAGAACACCACGCATCCCGACGGCTCGCGCTTCGACGCAGATCCGAGCGGCTGGGAGGGCGTACGCATCTTCGACGTGAGCGATCCGAGCAGCCCGCGCCAGATCGGCGCCGTCTACACCGACTGCGGTGCCCACACCATCACGTTGTATCCGAAGAACCCGGCGCAGCTCCTGCTCTACGTCTCCTCCTATCCGCTGCGGCCCGGGCCGACGTGCGGACCGGAGAACGCGCCGGACAACCCGCTGCACAAGAAGATCTCGGTGATCCAGGTCCCGGTGAACAATCCGGGCGCGGCGAAGGTGATCGCGCAGCCGCGAATCTCCTATCCCGGCGACCCCGACAACAGGTTCGACCCCGACGAGCACGGACTGCACGGCTTCAACGACCTGACGGCCTGTCACGACATCGCGGTGTTCGTCGAGTTGCGGCTGGCTGCGGCCGCCTGCGCGGAGCAGGCTCAGCTGTGGCGGATCAAGCCGAACGGGATCCCGGACACCGAGCATCCCTACTGGGTCTACGACGACAACGTGGACACCGACGGCGCACAGCGCTCGCTCGGCACGGCGGGCGACGTGGCCGTCGACTTCTGGCACTCGGCGACCTTCAGCCAGGACGGCAAGGTCGTGAACTTCATCGATGAGTCGTTCGGCGAAGGCTGCCCGACGGTGACCGAGGAGTACTACACCGGCCCGGCCGACACGGGCCGGATGTTCTTCTTGGACACCGCCTCCGGCCAGAAGCTGAGCCACTTCCAGATCCCGCGGCCGGAGACCGAGGAGCCGGGGCCGAGCTACTGCTCGGCGCACGTCGGCAACACGGTGTCCACGCCGGATGCGGATCTGCTGGTCAACGCCTGGTACACGGGCGGGGCCGACGTGGTCGATTTCAACGATCCGGAGAATCCGTTCGAGGCCACGTTCTTCGACGCCGGCAACGGCGCGGCCGCGGGCTCAGACAACTGGGCCGCCTACTGGTATGAGGGGCCGGCGCTGCCAGGCTCGACGCTGACGATGTACGGCCAAGACGGCGTCGAAGACCCGCCCAGCGGCCTGGGCTTCCAGGTCTTCAGCGCGGCGACCGACGTCAACGACATCGCGCTGCCGTTCCTGAACCCACAGACGCAGATGAACGTCGTCGGCTCGGGCGTCCGGCTGCATCCAGGCAACCTCAAGCCCGAGGGCGGCGGCAAGAGCGTCGCCAAGACCAAGACGAAGCGAGCGAAGGTGACGACCCCTGCCGCCCGCACGGCGGCTCGCCGACTGGCTCCGTAGCGCTTGGGGCGGCGCAGGTCCTGAGCACGGAGAGGGCGGCCACGTGGCCGCCCTCTCGTGCGGTCTCACTCCGTGGGCCTGCGCCCTACGGCAGCGAGAGCTCCTTGCGTCTGAGGCGTGAGGTGATCCAAGCGGATCGCTCCGCCCGTCTCGCGCCCGGTGAAGCGGAACACGTTGGCCCCCTTGGTGATCTCGGACTCGTAGATGAACCCGTCGTGCCGGTACGAGGACAGGCGCCGCCGAGGTCCGGCGGTGCCAGAGCAGCAGCTCAGACATGACCCTCTCTTCGGGCTCGCGCGTACCAGCCCGAGCCTCGGCGAAGTCCGACTGATCGTCGACGAGCGAACCCCACCCTCACAGTTGCTCGGCGAGCTAAGCGCCATGACGCCGGGAGCTCGAGGAGTTCCGCCCGGAGCGGCGACTGCCCTCCTCGTCCTAAGCCTCGATCCACCGTTCTGCTCTGAAGGCGCTGGGAGCGGCGGTCATCGAGGCGGTCGAGGTGTCGGTGTTGTGGGCGGGGCCGCGAAGCGGCCCTGTTGGTTTGGTCTGAAGGGCCGGCCGGGTCCTTGAGCGGGTGCCG